>JBEVNH010000100.1:0-9510 GCA_040508175.1 Pseudoxanthomonas sp. | reverse complement strand
GCCCGGCGCTGATCAACCGGCCGCCTTCACCTCGGCGATATACGCGTCCACCTCGCGCTCCAGCAGCGGCAGCGGCACGGTGCCGGTCAGCAGCACGCGGTTATGGAACTTGCGCGGGTCGAAGCGCTCGCCCAGTGCGTCACGTGCCTTGTCGCGCAGGCGGATGATCTCCAGCTGACCGATCTTGTAGGAGGTGGCCTGGCCGGGATAGACGACATAACGATCCACCTCCGAGCGCTCGATGCCGTAATCGATCGCTTGCTGGCGCGTCCAGTGCATCGCATGCAGGCCGGTGTCCACCACCAGGCGACGGGCGCGGAACAGTTCGGCGTCGAGCTGGCCGAGCAGGCCTTCCGGATCGCCCTCGTACCAGTTGTTCTCCGCGGCCAGGCGCTCGGCGTACAAGGCCCAGCCCTCGCTGAAAGCGGAAATGCCGCCGAATGCGCGCGTCTGGCGGAACTTGGGCAGGTCCTTGTTCTCCACCGACAGCGCGATCTGGAAATGATGGCCGGGCACGGTCTCGTGATAGACCAGCGTGCGCAGCCCGAACTTGGTCAGGCGCTCGGGACGCAGCGGCATCTGGAAGGTGCCGGGACGCGAGCCGTCCAGGGGCGGTGCGGTATAGCTGGCCGCCGCGCTCTTCCAGCGGAACTCCGGATACGGGCGCGCGATCACTTCGGTCTTGGGCACGATCTCGAACAACGCCGCCGAACGCTTCTGCGCATCGGCGAGCATCCCGTCGATATCGGACATCAACGCCTTGCGACCGGCCTCGTCATCGGGATATCCAAGATCTTTTTCCAGGACGGCCGCACGATCCTTGACGCTGCCTTCAGTGCGGCCAATGGATGTGAGGATGCGGTCCATTTCGCCTTCGATCCGCGCCACCTCGCGCAGGCCGGTCTCGTGGATCTGCTGCGCGGTCAGATCGGTCGAGGTGAAGCGGTGCAGCTGATACTGGTAGTACGCCGCGCCCTGCGGAAGACGCCACACGCCCGCATCGTCGGTGGCCTTGGCCTGCTGTGCTTCCAGCACGGCAATGGCCTCGCGCCAGGCGGGATAGACCTGGGTATCGACAAGCGCCGTGGCCTGGTCCACGAAGTCCTTGCGCTGGGTGGCGTCGATCTCCTTCACCTGGGACAGCTTGGTCTCCAGCGTGGTCACCAAGGGATTCTGGGCCGCCGGCTTGCCGATGAAGTTGCGCATCTGGCCGATGGTTTCTTCCAGGATGAACCGCGGCGGCAGGATGTCCTTGGCGGCGATGTCACGCGTGCGCTGCACCGCCTCGCCCATGCGCGCCTGGAACTGCCCGAGGCGCGCGATGTAGTGCTCGGCATCGGCCGCGTTGCCCAGCGGATGGACCACCGTCATCAGGTTGGGCAGCTGCACGTTGGCGCCATTCATCTGCTGCAGCGGGAAATCGTAATCGGCGAAAGTCTCGCCATCGACGATGGCCTGCAGCTGCCATTGCATCAGCTCGGCCGAGACGCGCTCGGTCGCGCTCATCGCCGCCACATCGAAGGTCTTGAGCTTGTCCAGACCCTGGCGGGCGATCTGCACCGTCTCGGCCTCGAACGCCGCGGTCATCGGCGTGATCTGCGCATCCATCTGCGCCTGCGTGGCTGCGTCGAAGTAGCGGCTCGCGGTGGCTGCCGACGGCTGGCGCCGCATCCAGGCATCGGTGAATTCGCTGAAGAACGTACTCACCTGCGAGGTGGCAGGTGCCGATGCCGACGTGGCCGTCGATGTGGCGGAGTCCGGAGATTCCGTCCGATGACAGGCGGTCGTTGCGAGCGCGACAGACAGGGCAAGCGTGAGCGCGAAGGGACGTAGTAACGGCGATGCCGGCACGAGTAGACCTTGTGTGAGCGAGGGAGAGGCGATGTTACAAAAGCTTCGTTGATCGTGCCGCACTTTGCCTGCCATGCAGTCCTTCATGAAGTGCCCCTTGTTGACGTCAGCGTCTCACGGGCGCAGCCTGAAGATTGCGGCGCTGGTCTGCATGGCGCCACCTCGCAATGGATGCAAAAGGAGCCGAACCATGAACCGATTGATCGCTTCCCTGTTGCTGGCAGGTGCCTGCACTGTCAGTGCGCAGGCGATGGCGAATGGGCTGACCGTCGCCCGTTTCGAGCCCAACGTGGTGCCCGTGCTGGTCAAGGTGGACAAGCAGGGCAAGGTCACAAGCGTCTTTTCTTCCGAGCGCCTACGCCCGGCAATGGATCGGCTGCTGTATCGCAGTGCCAGGGACGTTGCGGTCAAGCAGGAAGGCGCAGACCGCAGCAGGATGCTGGTGCTGCGCATGAAACTGGATGCCAGGCCGCGTGCCGATGGCGACTTCGATGCGCGCTTCGTGGTGCTGGAGGCCAAGCCAGTGCCATCCGCGGCGTGGTTCTGGATGCGTGACGGGGATCGTTACGCCTTGATCGATAGCACCAGTCTGCCGCGTCCCTTGCAGCACATCGAGCGGGCAAGCCCGCCCATGCAGGATTTCCACAGGGCGCCGCCGCCTGCCCCGGCCCCGCAGCCATCGCCTGGTGGGCAGGCCAAGACCTGATCGCGCAGCGCGGCGCCTCGAGGTGGCGTTCTTGCCCGCACACGACGTGCGGCAGACGGCACCACCATGACCTTCGTGCCTGACACCTGTCACGCGTGTTGGGCACACTGTGCTGCGCGTGGCATGCCGATAGAGCTTGGCGCGCTTGTCCTCCACAGCAGATGCCACGATGAATTCGCACGAAGACGATTCCAGCAGGTCCTCCCCTTCCGATCCGCAACGTCGCCGCCTGCTGGGCGGCCTGGCCGCCGGCAGCGCCGCGCTGGGGTTGGCAGGTGACGCGGCAGCGCGCGCACCGACAGGCAAACCGCACACGGCCGCCCGTACGCCGGTCACCGACGCGCAGCTGCGTGAGCACGTGCACAACGTGGTGGTGCTGTATGCGGAGAACCGCAGCTTCAACAATCTGTTCGCCGGCTTTCCCGGCCTGCAGCAGCCGCTGTCAGAGCTGGATCCGGCGCTTCTTCAGCAGCGAGACCGCGATGGCACGTTGCTGAAGACGCTGCCACCGATCTGGGGCGGCCTGGTGCCCGACAAGCAGGTCGTCGACCACAACGAATACCTGGTCAAGGAAGACGCGATCACCGGGCTGCCCAATGCGCCGTTCTCGCTGAAGACCGCCAATGGCGAACCGTTGCCGCATGGCGTGGTCACGCGCGACCTTACGCACGAGTTCTATCGCAACCAGATGCAGATCAACGGGGGCCGCAACGATGGCTTCGTGGCCTGGGGCGACAGCGGCGCGCTGGTGATGGGTCATTACGGCCAGGCGGCGGTGAACCTGCGGCTGTGGCGCCTGGCCGAGCAGTACACGCTGTGCGACAACTTCTTCATGGGCGCCTTCGGCGGTTCTTTCCTCAACCACCAGTACCTGGTCGCCGCGCAGCCGCCGTTCTATCCGGACGCCGACAAGAGCCCGGCGCGCTTGAACATCGCCATCACCGCTGACGGCAAGCCTGATGGCGCCGCGCTGATCCCCACCGACAAGAGTCCGGCCAGCGCGATGGAGGGCGTGGCCAAGTTCACCTCACACTCCACGCTCACGCCCGACTTCTGGACAGTCAACACCATCGGCCCGCCGTACGCGCCGGGCTTCAACGTGGACAAGGCCAACCCGGCGCTGGCCGATGCCAGCAGTCCCAACACCTGTCCGCCGCAGCGGCACAAGCACATCGGCGACATGCTCAGCGCCAAGAGCCTGGACTGGGCCTGGTACGGCGGCGGCTTCCAGGCGGCGCTGGACGGCATGGGCGACGACGGCCAGTTCCCCAGCCGGCCCAATTTCCAGGCACACCACCAGCCGTTGAACTATTTCGCCACGCTGGCGCCGGGCACGCCGGCACGCAGCCAGCATCTACGTGATGGCGGTGTCGGCGAGACGGCCAAGACGAACAGATTCATCGCCGATGCCGAAGCCGGCACACTGCCGCCGGTGGCGTTCTACAAGCCGCAGGGCAACCTCAACATGCACGCCGGCTATTCCGACGTGGAAGCCGGCGACCGCCACCTGGCGGCCATCGTGCATGCGCTGCAGCGCAGCCCGCAGTGGAAGCACATGGTCATCGTCATCACCTTCGATGAGAACGGCGGCTGGTGGGACCACGTGGCGCCGCCCAAGGGCGACCGCTGGGGTCCGGGCACGCGGATCCCGGCGCTGGTCATCTCCCCGTTCTCGAAGCACGGGCAGGTGGACCACACGATCTACGACACAGGCTCGATCGCGCGCCTGATCACGCGCCGGTGGGGGCTGGAGAAACTGCCGGGCCTGAAGCTGCGCGAGGACGCGATGATCGCCGCCGGCGGGCCGCCACCAGGCGACCTGACCAGCGCATTGGATTTCAGCGAGGCCTGAGGTCCATGCTGCCGCTGGAGCGTGATGGGTCTTGAGGTGAGTGCAAAAGTGCGAAGCGGCCTTGGAGGTGTCGCTTCAAGGCGCAACGCGGGATGGGCGCCTCTAGGGCCGCCTGCACCCGGGTTGGCCACCACGGCTCGGGGCAAGCGCCGCGCGGCTCGACTTGGTCAGCAGCCAAAGCCGGACCGCGTCAGATCCGCCCCCGCATCGCGCACGACCAGCCCATCTCCTCTCAAAGCCGATCACACGCGCCGAGGCGACGGCATCGCGCCTGCGGACAGTGCCTTGAGCAGGCGCGCACGGCGACGCTCCAGTTCGGCCAGTTGGCGTTCGATCTGGCGCAGACGGGCACGATGGGCCTCGGTGGTGTCCGGACACATCTGCGCGCCTTCGACCAGGCGCATGCAGTCGGGAAACCGGCGGATCTCGGCCACGCTGAAGCCGGTGCCGATCAGACGCTGGATCTGGCGCACCTGCCCGACGGCGCTCTCAGGAAACCGGCGATAGCCATTGGCACCGCGCGCCGAGGCCAGCAGACCGTGGGCGTCGTAATGGCGGAGGGCACGCACGCTGACACCGGTACGCGTGGCCAGTTCGCCAATGCCGAGTGCAGGAACGTGCGAGGTCATGGTGGCCAGCATACGCCCGCGCAGTGGCGCTTGACCCTGACACTGGTGTGAGGCCCGAGGATGCGATGCCTTCCCTGTCACGGCGCCATCGCATGCGTGTTCTCTTTCCCCTCCCCGCTCTATCCCTGCGTGGCGTGCACGCGCTCCTGCTGGGGATGGCGTTGCTGCTGTCACCCTGGGTCGCGCAGGGCGCGGCGCGGCAGTACACCGTCACCACGCCCGAGGGCGTGACCCTGGCCGTGCAGGAGCAAGGCCCGGCCGATGCACCTGCCATCGTCTTCGTCCATGGCCTGCTGGGCAGCCGGCTGAATTGGGAAGCGCAGCTGTCCAGCCCACAGTTGGCAGGCTACCGCCTGATCACCTACGACCTGCGGGGACACGGCCTGTCCGGCAAACCGACGCAGGCCCAGGCCTATCGCGACGGCATGCGCTGGGCCGATGACCTGGCCACGGTGCTCAAGGCCACGCAGGCCGGCAACGCCACCCTGGTCGGCTGGTCGCTGGGTGGCGTGGTGATTTCCAACTACCTGGCGCGGCACGGCGATGCCGGCTTGGCCGGTGTGGTCTACGTCGATGGCGTGATCGAACTGAAGCCGGAATTGATCCTGCCGCACCCGACGGTCTATCGCGATCTGGTCTCGGACGATCTGGGCACGCATCTGGACGCGATCGGCACCTTCCTTCGCCTGTGTTTCGCCACGCCACCGCCGGCGTCGGTGTTCGAGCGGCTGCTGGCCAACGCCGCGATGGCCTCATGGGACATGCAGCGCGCGGTGCAGGGCATGTCGGTGGATCTTGCTGGCCTGCGCGCGACCAGGCGGCCGGTGCTGCTGCTCTACGGCGGACGCGACGCGCTGGTGGACACGCCGGCCACGCTGGCCCGCGCGCGTCAGCTGCAGCCGCGTGCCCAGACCCGGCTGTATCCACAGGCCGGACATGCGCCATTCCTGGAGGACACCGAGCGCTTCAACGATGACCTGGCCGATTTCGTATCGAAGGCTCAGCCGGTGCGTTGAAGCGCGGTCGCTGGCATCGGCAGGTCCTGGACCTGCTCGCGCGCATCGAACGCCTGCCGGGCCTTCTCCACCTCCGGCAGGTAGTCGCGCGTCCACGTGTACAGCGTTTCGAACGGCTGCTTGAGCGTGTGACCCAGCGGGGTGATGCGGTATTCCACCGCAATCGGCGAGGTGGTCACCACGCGGCGCTCGACGATGCCATTGCGCTCCAGCCGGCGCAGGGTCTGGGTCAGCGCCTTCTGGGTCACGCCCTCCAGCGTGCGCTTGAGCACGTTGAAGCGCAGCGGCTGGTGGCACAGCGCGGCCAGGATCAGCACCGACCATTTGTCGGCGATCTGGTCCAGCAGCAGCCGGCTGGGGCAGTCGGCCGCGGACAGGACCTGGCCTGGGGTGTGGACGCACGTGGACATGCGGTTTCCTCGGGGATACCTGGTGGCGTTCTGGTGCCTGATTGACACCTGGTATATGAAATATACCATGCAGCGCTTTCCTTTCCCCCAACGGGTGCACTGTCATGAGTTCCGCTGCCACCGACGTCCTGTTCCAGCCGTTCCAGATCAAATCGCTGGCCTTGAAGAACCGTATCGTGATGGCGCCGATGACCCGCGCCTTCGCCACCGAAGGCAGCCCCGGCGCCAATGTCGCAGCCTATTACCGGCGCCGCGCCGAGCACGATGTCGGCTTGATCCTGTCAGAGGGCACGGTCATCGACCGTCCCGGTGCGCGCAACGACCCGGGCATTCCGTTCTTCCATGGCGACGCGCTGGGCGGCTGGGGCGAGGTGATTGCCGGCGTGCATGCCGCGGGCGGCAAGATGGGTCCGCAGCTGTGGCACGTAGGCGCGGTGAAGAGCTTCCAGACCACGTGGGAAGCGCAGGGCATCGAGAGCCCCTCCGGCCTGGAAGGCCCGGGCAACCCGCGCGGCCGGGCAATGACGGACGAGGACATCGCCGACACCATCCAGGCCTACGCACGCGCCGCGACGGCGTCCAAGGCGCTGGGCTTCGACACACTGGAGATCCACGGCGCGCACGGCTATCTGATCGACCAGTTCTTCTGGGCCGCGACCAACACCCGCGAGGACCGCTACGGCGGCGCCACGCTGCCGCAGCGGGCGCGCTTTGCCGCCGAGGTGGTGCAGGCCATGCGTGCGGCGGTCGGCCCGGACTTCCCGATCATCCTGCGCGTCAGCCAGTGGAAGCAGCAGGACTACGGCTTCCGCCTGACCGAGACGCCCGACGCGATGGCCGACTGGCTGCTGCCGCTGGTGGATGCCGGCGTGGACGTGCTGCATTGCTCGCAGCGGCGCTTCTGGGAGCCGGAGTTCCCGGAGATCGACGGTGCCGACGGGCTGAACTTCGCCGGCTGGGCCAAGAAGCTCACCGGGGCGGCCACGATCAGCGTCGGCTCGGTCGGGCTGTCGGGCGACTTCATGGCGGCGTTCGGCGGCGAAGGCTCCTCACCGGTGGGGCTGGAGGCGCTGGTCAAGCGCATGGAGCGCGGTGAGTTCGACCTGATCGCCGTGGGCCGCGCGCTGCTCAGCGATGCACGCTGGGTGGACAAGATCCGCCGCGGCGCCACCGCGGAGCTGCAGGATTTCAGTGCCGCCGCGCTGGCCGAACTGGCCTGATCCAACAACGCGTTTCCAAGGCGGCGGCTCGCTACGGCCGCCGCCGGTCGCACTGCCACGCCCGGCGGCGCACCGTTCGGGCGGCTGCGTCGCTCCACGCCAGGCGGTCCGTAGACGGCGCGTGGCCTAGGCCTGCGGGCCCGCCGCCCCACGTGGCGTGAGGCCGTCCCTGCCGCCGTGCGGTGCACACGGGCCGGCCCGCGGATCCGCACGTGATGCCATGGCGGCCTGCGCGTCGCTGGACGACGCGCATCACCTCACGGCGTCGGCCAGCCGCATCGCGTGGCGATCAGAAGTGGTAGGTCACCACCAAGCGGGTATTGCGCTCGTAGATCGGGCGGCCATAGATCGGTTCACGCGTGCCTTGCCCGCTGATCGTATCGGTGCGCGGGTTGCCTTCGGTCAACGCGAATTCGTTGGTCAGGTTGTCCACCGCCAGCTGCACGTCCCAAGGGCCGCTGCGCACCATGATGTTGGCGGCCAGCGTGTGGTAGGCCGCCAGCTCGGTGGTGTTTTCCAGGTCGGCATAGCGCTTGCCGACGTAGGCGTAGCGCAGCGAGGTTTCCCAATCCAGCGCGCCGGTGGTGAAGAACACCGTCGGGCTGACGTTGCCGTACAACCGCGGCTGGCGATTGGGCATGTTGCCCTCGACATTGACCACGGCCACGGCGCCGTTGTCTTCCACCTCGGTCAGGTCCGAGACCACGGTGCGGTTGTAGGTGACGTTGGCATCGAAGCGGAACCAGTCGTTCGGCGTCCACACCGCGGCCAGCTCGATGCCCGGGTTGGTGACGCTGCCACGGTAGTCCTTGGATTCAGCCGCGCCGGTCACCGGGTTCACCGCGCTGGTGCCGATGTTGTACGGGTCGTACTTGGTGTAGAACGCGGTGGCGAACACATCCAGCGTGTCGAAGTTGAGCTTGCTGCCCAGCTCGAACTGTTCGGCGGTGGGAATGTTGACGTTGCCGGCATTGGCGCCTTCGCTGGGCGCGCGATGCGCGCGCGACACGCGTCCATATACCCCAACCGTGTCGCTGAAGTCGTAATTGAAGCCGGTCGTCCAGTTGGTCACGCCGACATCCAGCGCGGTCTCGGTGCGGGTGCCGGTCAGCACGCGCGCGGCGTCGTCGGCCAGCGTCCCGGTCATGTCGAGGTTGCCGGTGGCACGGTCTGCACCCCAGGCGCGATAGCGATAGCGCTCGTGGCGCACGCCACCTTCCAGGCGCAGCTTGTCGGTCACCTGCCAGGTGTCGGCGACATAGGGCGCCAGCATGCTGGTGTAGGCCTTGCCCTGCGTGCGGTCGGCGCCGTAGATGACCACGCCGTCCTGGGTCACGCCGCCGACGACATTGCCGGCCGCGTCATAACCGAGCAGATCGATCATGCGCGGGTTCTCGCGCATCTCGAACAGGTAGCTCTGGTAGCGCGAGTTGTACGAGCGCGCGTAATAGGCGCCGTACAAACCCAGCGTGATGTCGTGGGTATCGCCGCCCCAGTCGAAGGTTCGGTTCATGCGCAGGTCGTCGGCGAAGGAATCGGCGCGTACGTTCATCGCGCGGTACTGGCCCTGGATCACCAGGCCGTCGGTGCTGGCCGGGTCGAACGCCGTACCGGTATCGGTATAGACATAGCCGAGCGAGGCCAGGCCCGGGAACGCCGCCGTGGCCGCTGCGCGACGGCTGTTGGCATAGGTGGTCGCATCCTGCGGCGCGTTGCTGGAATACAGCGCGTCGAAGGTCATGTCCAGGCGGTTGATGACGAACTTGTTGGACAGGTTCCAGCCGTTCTCGAAGGCCAGGTCCAGGTTGACGCCGGCGTGGTTGAAC
>JBEVNH010000097.1:0-7761 GCA_040508175.1 Pseudoxanthomonas sp. | reverse complement strand
CGCTTGGCGATGGTCTTGCGCACGCGGGTCATCGCCACGCGCTCTTCCGGACGCGCGCCAGCCGCCTTGCCCACGCCGCCACCGGCCGCGAACTTGACGATGTCCTCCTTGGTCACTGCGCCGCGACGGCCGGTGCCTTCGACCTGGGCCGGATCCACGCCTTCGGTGATCGCGGTGAAGCGCGCACCTGGCGGCAGCGAACCGGTATCACCGGCGGTCTTGGGGGCCTCGACCTTGGCGGCCGCCTTGGGCGCTTCTGCAGCCTTCGGCGCTTCGGCCTTCTTCTCTTCAGCCGGCTTGGCCTCTTCCTTGGCCGGCGCGGCCTCGGCGGTAGCGCCTTCCTCGATGATGGCCAGCACCTGCGAGGAGGTGACGGTGTCGCCTTCCTGGAACTTGATTTCCTTCAGCACGCCATCGACGGGTGACGGGACTTCCAGCACGACCTTGTCGGTTTCCAGGTCTACCAGGTTCTCGTCGCGCTTGACTGCTTCGCCCGCCTTCTTGTGCCAGCTGGCAACAGTGGCATCGGACACGGATTCGGGCAGTACGGGAACTTTGACTTCTGTAGCCATGCTTTGAACGTCCTGGAAATGTGGGGTCGTTGGTGAAAGGTGCGGATCTGGAAGGGACAGGCCGCGCCGGATTACTCGGCGACGATCTTGTCGGAGAACGGGTTGACCAGTGCATCGGCAACCAGCTGCTGCTGCTCGGCGACGTGTTCGGCCATGTGGCCGGCGGCCGGCGAGGCCGAGCGGGCACGGCCGGCATAGGCCAGTTGCTGCTTGTCACCCAGGCAGGCCTGCAGGTGATGGCGGATCTGGTACCACGCGCCCTGGTTCTGCGGCTCTTCCTGGCACCAGATGATTTCCTTGGCGGCACCGTACTTCTTCAGTTCCGCGCTCAGCAGGGTGCGCGGGAACGGATAGAGCTGCTCGACGCGCACGATGGCCACATCGTCCTGCTCACGCTTGGCGACGTCCTCGACCAGATCGTAGTAGACCTTGCCCGAACACAACACCACGCGCTTGACCTTGCCGGCGTCGGCCTTGGCATCGGGAATCAGATGCTGGAACTCGCCGTTGGCCAGCTCTTCCAGGCTGGACACGGCCAGCTTGTGGCGCAGCAGCGACTTGGGCGACATCACCACCAGCGGCTTGCGGGTGGTCATCTTCAGCTGGCGACGCAGCATGTGGAACGCCTGCGCCGGGGTGGAGGGCACCACCACCAGCATGTTCTCCAGCGCGCACAGCTGCAGGAAGCGCTCCAGGCGTGCGGAGCTGTGCTCCGGGCCCTGGCCTTCGTAGCCATGCGGCAATAGCAGGGTGAGGGCGCTGATACGGCCCCATTTGGCTTCGCCGGCGGCGATGAACTGGTCGATCACGACCTGGGCGCCGTTGGCGAAGTCGCCGAACTGACCTTCCCAGATGCACAGCGTGTTGGGATCGGTGGTCGAAAAGCCGTACTCGTAGGCCATGACGGCCTCCTCGCTCAGCAGCGAGTCGACAATGGTGGCTTTCTCGGGCGCGTCCACCAGCTGACGCAACGGCAGGTAATAGCTGTCGGTCTTCTGATCGTGCAGGATCGCGTGCCGATGGCTGAACGTGCCGCGGCCGACGTCCTGGCCCACAAGGCGCATGCGGAAGCCTTCGTCCAGCAGCGTGGCGTAGGCCAGATTCTCGGCGAAGCCCCAGTCGCCCGGGATCTCGCCGGCCGCCATCTTGCGGCGATCGTCATAGACCTTGGCCACGCGCGAATGCAGGCCGACGTCATCGGGCACGGTATTGATCGACGTGGCCAGCGACTTCAGCTTCTCCATACCGACCGCGGTGCTGATGGCATCGGACAGCTTGCCTTCCAGCAACTTGGACCAGTCCACGAACAGCGCGCTGTCCGGCGGAGTCTTCTCGACCTTGGCTAGCTCGGTGGTGACTTCGCCGGCGTCCAGCTTCTCGCGATAGGCATCGACCATCGCCTTGCCGGCACCGGCGGCGATCACGCTCGCCTGTTCCAGCTGCGCGGCGTACAGCTCGCGGGTGGTCTGGTGCTTGCGGATTACCTGGTACATCAACGGCTGGGTGAGGGCCGGCTCGTCAGCCTCATTGTGGCCCCAGCGGCGATAGCACATCAGGTCGATGACCACGTCCTTGGCGAACTGCTGGCGGAATTCGAAGGCCAGCTTGGCGGCAAAGACCACCGCTTCCGGGTCGTCTCCGTTCACGTGCAGCACGGGGGCGGCGATCATCTTGGCCACGTCGGTGGCATACCGGGTCGAGCGCGTGTCCTGCGGGTTGGACGTGGTGAAGCCGACCTGGTTGTTGACCACGATGTGCACGGTGCCACCAACGGCAAAGCCGCGGGCCTGCGACATCTGGAACAGCTCCATGACCACGCCCTGGCCGGAGAAGGCTGCGTCGCCGTGGATCAGGATCGGCATGACCTGCTTGCGCGCGGTGTCGTTGCGGCGTTCCTGGCGCGAACGCACCGAACCGGCGACCACCGGGTCGGCGATCTCAAGGTGCGAAGGATTGAACGCCAGTGCCAGATGCACGGGGCCGCCCTCGGTCGACACGTCGGCCGAGAAGCCCATGTGGTACTTCACGTCGCCGGCAGACGCATGGTGGTCGTGCTCGAACTTGCCTTCGAACTCGTCGAACAGCTTGCGCGGATTCTTTCCGAGGGTGTTGACCAGCACGTTGAGACGGCCCCGGTGGGCCATGCCGATCACCACGTCCTTGACGCCGTCCTTGCCCGCGTCGCGAATGATGGTGTCCATCATCGGGATCAGCGAGTCGCCGCCTTCCAGCGAAAAACGCTTCTGGCCAACGTACTTGGTATGCAGGTAGCGCTCCAGGCCTTCGGCAGCGGTCAGTCGCTCCAGCGTGCGGCGCTTGGTCTCGGTGTCGAGCTGGTAATTGCCGCCGGCCTGCTCGAGCTTCTTGTAGATCCAGTGGCGCTGCTCGACCTCCGGGATATGCATGAACTCGGCACCGATGGAGCCGGTGTAGGTCGCCTTCAGGTGGGTCAGCAGATCACGCAGCACCATGCGCTGCTGTCCACCGACGCCGCCCGTGCTGAACTCGCTGTCCAGGTCGCGCTCGGACAGGCTGTGGAAATCCAGGCCCAGGTCCGGCGGATTGCCCAGCTCGGTCAGATTGAGCGGGTCGAGCCTGGCGCCCAGGTGGCCACGCGCACGGTAGGCGGTGATCAAACGGCCGACGTGGCGCTCGCGCTCATCCGACGGAGCTGCGCCGTTGGCGGCATTGGAGGCCAGTCTGGCGGCCTGCGAAATGTGGGCGATGGCGGCCGAATGCGGAACATCGCCGGCTTCGCGGCCCTGGAACCCGTCGAAGAAGGCCTTCCACTTCGGGTCGACACTGTCGGGGGCGACCAGATACTGCTCGTAGAGGTCTTCAACGTAAGCGGCGCTGCCGCCGTTGAGTTGGGAGGACTGCGCAAACTGCTTCAGGAGATTGTCCACGTTGGCTTGCCAATAGCGTCTTTTTTGGAGGGGTTTTCCCGCCCACTTCTGGCGCTGTCTATGCCAAGCGGACGAGAAAGCACCAAAAGTATACGCCCGGCATTTCGGGGCTCCCCGGCCATGAACAGGACAACTGAGGGGTAAATTCCATTCGACGGGAAATCAGAACGGCGACCTTTGTCGAGCGGTTCACAAACCCAGGGCGCGGAGTTCGGTGCAGGGCCGGGCTCGCTCCCAGACCGACGCAAACATGGCCCGCAGCTGTCTTGCGCGACCAGCGCCGTCCATGTCCGCTTCGCCTTCGAGCCGATTTCCGAGTGTACGGAAGTAGTAACCGCCGCGGTCGTTGACCACATAGGCCGAGGCATAGGCCTGGTCGACCGGGTCCTGCACCTGGCGCAGGGTGAACCGGCTGGGCAGGCGCTGGGACAGGGCGATGAGCGGAGACGAGGCCTGCTGCGCGGCGAGCGCATCGTGCAGCAGGATCTGCACCATCGCATCGCGCGTGCCGGTGCAGAGCCGGCGGATCGCCTGAACCAGCGCAGGCTGGTCCAGCAGCCCCGGGTCCAGCTCACGCGAATACAGGCACAGCGTGCGACGAGTGGCCTGGACGGTGCCCAGGCAGGCGGCCGCGGCCTGCGGCAGCGTTTCGATTGCCAGCGCGCCGTTGAGCGCGCGGCGCATCTGCTGGTAATCCACGCCGTCGCGGATGGACACATCTCCGACTGGGATGAAGCCCTGGCGCGCGTAAAACGCCTGGAAGTCCACCGGCGCCTCCAGTGTCAGCGCCGGCCAGGCGTGCTGGCGGCCTGATTCCACCAGGCGCGCCAGTAATGCCTGGCCGATGCCCTGGCCGCGCACCGCAGTCGCCACATAAAGCGGACCCACCCGGCGGTCCGGGGTCAGCCGGACGGTGCCAAGCACGCGCTGGGCATCATCCAGTGCAAGCGCATGCAAGGACAGCAGCTCCAATGCTGCCGCGCCGCGGATGGCGGCCAGTGCGGGTTCCTGTGCAAGCGCGTCCTGCCAGAACCGTTGCAATGCTGCCTGCACGGCCGGGTAGGGCGCGACCTCGATGCGGACCTCAGCCCGCGTCATCCTCGTCCTCGTCTTCATCCTCTGCACTGCCCAGCACGTAGTGCCCGCTGGCCAGCAGGTCTGCCACGGCGCGACGGCCATTGACAGATAGGCGGGCGAAGTCCTCGCCACTGACCGCTTCGGTGGATGCCAGCCAGGAGGCCTCCACCACTGGCATGGCATGCTCCTGCCCGCTGACGAACAGCACCGCGTCACGCTTGGCACGGCGCCGCCACGCCATGCGCGCCATCGGATGACGGTGCAGCAGGCCGCCTTCGGCCAGCGCCTGTTCGACGGCGTCCACATCCAGGTCGGCTGCTTCGGCAGGTGCGGCAACCTCACCGGCGCTGCGGTAGGTGGTGATGAAACGGCCGAACCAGTTGGCCAGGCGCTCGGGGTCGTTCATGCGCAGGGCATTGAGCGCGACCACTGCGCGGGTCATGGCAGCCGCATCGATCTCGTTGGGGTCGACCGGCAGCTTGAGGTCCGGGTCCTGGTAGCGCATGGCGTCGTCGGCCTCGGCCACCAGCGTGTCAAGGTAGTCGCCAATCAGCTCGGCGGCCGACGGCGCGCGCATGCCGACCGAAAAGGTCAGGCACGGGTCTTCCGCCACGCCGTGGTGCGGCACACCCGGCGGCAGGTACAGCATGTCGCCCGGGCCTAGCACCCAGTCGTGGGATGCGGTGAACGCGCTCAGCAGTTTCAGCTCGACATCGTCACGGAAGCCCTGCGGTGGATTGGGCGATGCATCGATCTGCCAGCGCCGGTGGCCGTGGGCCTGCAGGAGGAAGACATCGTACTGGTCCACGTGCGCGCCCACCGAGCCCCCGGTGGCGGCAAAGCTGACCATGATGTCGTCGATCCTCCAGCGGGGCAGGAAATCGAACGCCGTCAACAGCTCGCGGACATCGGGGTCCCACTTGTCCACGTCCTGCACTAGCAGCGTCCAGTCGTGGTCGGGCATCGCGGGGAATTCCTCTTCCCCGAACGGGCCGCTGCGCACCGACCAGCCGTCGTTGGCGCGGTCATAGGTGATCAGGCGTGACAGCGCGGCTTCCTCACAGGCCAGGCCAGCCAAGTCGCCCGGCTCGATCGGGGATAGGAAACCGGGAAACGCATTGCGGATCAGCAGCGGACGCTTCTGCCAGTAATCGCGCAGGAACACCTGCGGCGACATGCCCAGCGGCGACTGGCGGCTGGCATCGACTTCGATGGGTGGGGTTTTCGAAGGGGGAACAGGGGATTGCTTGCGCTTGGACATGGAGAAAATGATCGATCAGAACGTGGGGCGGTTGGCGTCCAGCGTGCGCTGGCGCAGGTAAAGAAACAATGGAAGTCCGGCAGAAACGCCGATGCAGCAGGTTGCCAGCAGCGCCAATGACGAGCCGGCGATGCGCTGGCGGCGGTTCTCCGAGACGACGAAGGCCAGCAGCGCCAGCGCTGAGCACAGTACGTCCAGGCCAAAGAAGCCGCCGACCCGCGTGGCAAACAGTTCGCGGATGAGGCCCTTCAGATCCACTCCGTGCAGGGACAGCCAAGGCCAGAACCACAGCATCGGGATGAGGCTGCCTACGAAAAACAACAGCAGGTACAGCTGGCGTGCAACGGAGAAGCTGACGGGCGACATGGCGGCATGCCTTGAGAATGAGGGGGGGGGCGTCAGTGCAGCGCGTTGGCTTTAAATGTGGATGAACGTGGCACCGCAGCGTCATCGCGCAATGGCGTCATACCCGGCAGCGGTGAGCTGGATCAGGCACCATCCATGTCCGTAGGGTTCTGCAACACCGCGATACTGCCCCACGCCGTCGCGAGCACGGGTGTCCCGAGGCTGAACCCCGCCGCCGTGGCACGCGCGAGCGCAGCGGCCAGGTCGTCCACCGCCACATCCAGATGCAGCGGTGTCCAGTGCCGGTTGTGGTCGCGCGCCTGTCCCGCCGCGCCGATCGTGCCAGTCGCCTGTTGCAGTAAAGAGGCCGGCATCGCCGCGCCGAGCAGCTCCAGGCCGCCTTCCCCGAGCCGGCGTCCACGCTGCAGACCAAAGGCTTGCCATTCGCGCTGGGCGGCGTCATCCAGATCCGGCACATCGATGTTGACCAGCAGCCTCATGCCGCGGCTCGTCGCGCGATCCTGCGGCCGGACTACAAGGGCGTGTCCGGCAGACGTGGCATGTCAGATCGCCTTGGCCAGGGTTTCGGCCAGACCGACGTAACCGCCAGGCGTCAGCGCGCGCAGTCGCTGCTTGGCCTCGGCCGGCAGGTCCAGCGATTCGACGAACGCCTGCATCGATTCGGCGGTGATGCCTTGGCCGCGTGTCAGTGCCTTGAGCTGCTCGTACGGGTTGGGCAGGCCGTGGCGGCGCATCACCGTCTGCACGGCCTCGGCCAGCACTTCCCAGGCGGCATCGAGATCGGCATCCAGACGCTGTGGGTTGATTTCCAGCTTGCCCAGGCCCTTGGCCAGCGAATCCACGGCGACCTGGGTATGGCCGAAGGCGGTGCCCAGCCCACGCAGCACGGTGGAATCGGTCAGGTCACGTTGCCAGCGGCTGATCGGCAGCTTGGCGCTGAAGTGCTCGAACAGCGCGTTGGCCACGCCGAAGTTGCCTTCGGCATTCTCGAAATCGATCGGGTTGACCTTGTGCGGCATGGTCGAGGAACCGACTTCGCCTTCCTTCAGGCGCTGCTTGAAATAACCCAGCGAGATGTAGCCCCAGATGTCGCGCGACAGGTCGATCAGGATGGTGTTGGCGCGGCGGGTGGCATCGCCGATCTCGGCGACGTTGTCGTGTGGCTCGATCTGCGTGGTGTAGGGGTTGAACACCAGGCCCAGGCTTTCGACGAAGCACTGCGCGAAGCGCGGCCAGTCCACGTCGGGATACGACACGACGTGCGCGTTGTAGTTGCCGACCGCGCCGTTGATCTTGCCGGTCAGCTCGACCGCGCCGATCTGCTTGAGCTGGCGCTCCAGGCGCGCCACGACATTGGCAATCTCCTTGCCCAGCGTGGTCGGCGAGGCGGTCTGGCCGTGCGTGCGCGAGAGCATCGGCTGGGCAGCCTGGGTGTGTGCCAGGGCGCGCAAACTGCTGGCGACGCCCTGCAGTCCGGGCAGCAGCACCTCGCGACGCGCCCGTTCTAGCATCAGGCCATAGGACAGGTTGTTGATGTCCTCGCTGGTGCAGGCGAAATGCACGAACTCCAGCGCCGGGC
>JBEVNH010000059.1:0-14669 GCA_040508175.1 Pseudoxanthomonas sp. | reverse complement strand
ACCGCGCGTTGAAGACCGCGCTGGCCGAACTGGACAAGCGCTACGGCACCGAGGGCAACGTGCTGTTCTACCTGGCCACCGCGCCGAGTTTCTTCACCCCGGCCCTGAAGGAACTCGGCCGCGCCGGCCTGGTCAAGCAAGGCGGTAGCCATGGCTGGCGCCGGGTCATCGTGGAAAAGCCCTTCGGCCATGACCTGCAGAGCGCCCGCGATCTCAACGCGATGGTCGCCAAGGTGCTGGACGAGGACCAGGTGTTCCGCATCGACCACTTCCTGGGCAAGGAAACGGTCCAGAACATCCAGGCCTTCCGCTTCGCCAACGGCCTGTTCGAACCGGTGTGGAACCGCGACCGCATCGATCACGTGCAGATCACCGCCGCCGAGACCATCGGCGTGGAGGGCCGCGGACGTTTCTACGACCCCACCGGCTGCCTGCGCGACATGGTGCCCAACCACCTGTTCCAGCTGCTGGCGATGGTGGCAATGGAGCCGCCCGCGGATTTCACCCCCCAGGCGATGCTGCGCCGGCGCACGGAAGTGATCGAAGCGGTGCGCCCACTGGCGCCGGAAGACGTGGTGCGTGGCCAGTACGGCGCCGGCACCAGCAGCGGCCAGACCGTGCCCGGCTACCGCGACGAAGACACAGTGTCGTCCACGTCGGACACGGAGACTTTCGTGGCGATGAAGCTGGCCATCGACACCTGGCGCTGGGCCGGCGTGCCGTTTTACCTGCGCACCGGCAAGCGCATGCGCGAACGCACCACCGAGGTCGCCATCCGCTTCAAGCCGGCGCCGCTGGCGCCGTTCCGTCATACCGCCGTGGGTGGCTATGGTCCGGACTGGCTGGTGTTGCATATCCAGCCCGATGAAGGCATCTCGCTGCAGTTCGACGTCAAACGCCCCGGCTATCCGGTGAGCCTGGCGCCAGTGCGCATGGATTTCCGCTACCGCGACTGGTTCCCGCGCGAGTATTCGGTTGGCTACGAACGCCTGCTGCACGACTGCATGCGCGGCGAGTCGGGCCTGTTCCAGGATGCGGCCATGGTCGATGCAGCCTGGCGCATCGTGCAGCCCGTGCTGGATGCCTGGGCCGCACAACCGCCCTCGGATTTCCCCAATTATCCGGCCGGCAGTGACGGCCCCGGTGCGGCCGATGCGCTGCTCGCGCTGGATGAGGGCCGCACCTGGCGTGCACTGACCGCCGGCCGCCGCCCCCCACCGCACCGCCGCAGCGCGCAGTCGAAACCTAGAAAGAAGACCGCCGCCGCCACTGACAAGCCGACCAAGAGCCGCAAGCGCAAGTCGACGTCATGAGCCATCACACGCACCGCGATTCCAATGCCCTGCCCGCTGTACTGCTGGTGATGGGGGTTTCCGCTTCGGGCAAGACCGGCATTTCCCGGCGCTTGGCCAAGCGGCTGGATCGCGCCTGGTTGGACGCGGACGATCTGCATCCCAAGGCCAACGTCGACAAGATGGCAGCGGGATTCCCGCTTACCGATGAGGACCGTTGGCCCTGGCTGGATGCCGTGGCGGACTGGATCCACGAGCAGCGCAAAAACGGCCGGCAGGTTGTGGTCGCCTGCTCCGCGCTCAAGCGCATTTACCGTGATCGGCTACGCCGGGCCGATGCGGACCTGATGCTGGTGTTCCTCAAGCGCGACCGCGCCGAATTGGAACAACGTATCCGCGAGCGCCAGGGCCATTTCATGCCACCCAGCCAACTGGACGACCAACTGGCCACGCTGGAGCCGCCGCAAGCGGACGAGGCGGCTTATGTAGTAACGCCGGAAATCAAAGCCAAGGACACCGCCAAGGCCGTCATCAAGGCCCTGCGCCGGCAAGCTAGGCACGGAGCCTCGGAAGAAGAGGAATAGAAAGCGAGGCTAGGAGGCGAGGCGCGGCGACCTTGTCGCCCGCCCAGCCGCCCGACACGTTGCGCCAGCCATGTCCCGAGCACACAGGGCCTGGAATGCTCAGGCCCACTCGTCCTGCGGAACCGGCGGCAGCAACGGCTCAAGCGCATGCCCGCCAGGCTGTGAGGCGAGTTTCTCCGCATCGGCGCGGGCCAGATCCAGCATCAGGCGCCAGCGGCCTTCCTCGAAGTGCTCCTCGCGGATGGCCTCCAGCTCATGCAGACGCGCGCGCAGGCGCCCGGCGCTGGCAGGCAAGGTCACCTCGCCCTGCACGCGCTGCAGATCCAGCAGCTGCGCCAGCGCAACGTTGAGTACGTCTAGACCTTCGCGATCGCGCGCGGACAACCACACCCTGTCGCGCCCCTCGTTGGGCTCATCGTGGCGCGCCTGCGCACCCTCGATGCGATCGATCTTGTTGAACACCAGCAGCTGCGGAATATCCCCGGCACCGATCTCGTGCAGCACCTCGTCCACCTGCGCGATGCGCTCGTCGCGCAGCGGGTCGGCCGCATCGATGACGTGCAGCAGCAGATCGGCCTCGCGGGCCTCGGACAGCGTAGAGCGGAAAGCGGCGACCAGTTCGTGCGGCAGATCGCGCACGAAACCCACCGTATCGGCCAGCACAATGCCGCCACCGGGCAGGTTCACCCGCCGCACGGTGGGATCCAGCGTAGCGAACAGCTGGTCGGCAGCGTAGGCCTCCGCACCGGTGATGGCATTGAACAAGGTCGACTTGCCGGCATTGGTGTAACCAACCAGGGCCACGCGCGGCAGCTCGCTACGCACGCGCGCCCGGCGCATCTGCGTGTGCTGCACCTCCACTTTCTCCAGCCGCTTCTGCAGCTGGTCCACGCGCTTCTGCAGCAGGCGACGGTCGGTTTCCAGCTGGGTTTCACCGGGGCCGCGCAAACCGATGGAACCGCCTCGCTGGCGCTCCAGGTGGGTCCAGCCGCGTACCAGGCGCGTGGCGATGTGCTTGAGCTGGGCCAGCTCGACCTGCAACTTGCCTTCATGGCTGCGCGCGCGCTGGGCAAAGATGTCCAGGATCAGCCCGGTACGGTCCAGCACCCGGCGCTCCAATGCCTTTTCCAGATTGCGTTCCTGGCCAGGCGTGAGCGAATGGTTGACCAGGATCAGGTCGGCGCCGCTGGCATCGGCGGCCGCACGGACCTCTTCCAGCTTGCCGCTGCCGATGAAGGTGGACGGGCTGGGCTTGTCAGAACGCGCAGTCACCACCGCGGCGATCGTCGCCCCGGCAGAACGCGCCAGCTCGGTGAACTCCTCGGCCGCATCTTCATCGGCGGTCGCCGCGGCCACGCCTCCACGGACGGGCTGGATCAGTAGCGCGTGTTCACCGCGGCGGGAACGTTCGAACAACTCAGTGGGCATGATTCGGGCAAAAAGACGTCATCACCCCAACATGGTGCCGGGGTTTCCCTTCTTCAACCGTGATCTGGACCTGCGTCGCCGATTACTCGTCGTCGATCTCGCCATCGGGCGAATCGCCCTGCTGCACATAGCCACCGCCCGGCCCCACGCGCACGTTGCGCGCCGGCACCACGGTGGAAATGGCGTGCTTGTAGACCATCTGGCTGACGGTGTTGCGCAGCAGGACCACGAACTGATCGAACGACTCGACCGTGCCCTGCAGCTTGATGCCATTGACCAGATAGACCGACACCGGCACACGCTCACGGCGCAGCGCGTTCAGAAAGGGATCCTGGAGGGATTGGCCCTTGGACATGATGTTGATTCCCCCGCCCATTTCGATGGGCTGTGATTGTTGTTGATTCACCGGCTGTCGCAGCGTCCCCTGGAGCGACCGGTCGCCCGATAGTACACAACCGGGCAGGCCGTGGTCAGCGACCAAGTCCCAGAAACAAAGCCAGCGCGTCTTCAAGCCGTGCCTCGTCGACGGCTGGGTCGAACCAGCGCAGGTCGGGCTGGGCACGCAACCAGGTGAGCTGGCGCTTGGCCAGTTGCCGGGTGGCCTGGATGGCACGCGTGCGGAAGGTGAAGGCGTCGGATGCACCATCCAGATATTCCCAGGCCTGCCGGTAGCCGACTGCCCGCACCGCGGGCAGATCCAGCGGCGCGGCCACGGCCTGCATCTGCGGCATGGCGCGCAGCGCGCGGACTTCATCCAGAAATCCATTGGCCAGCATCGCGTCGAAGCGCACCTCGATCCGCCCGTGCAGTACGGCGCGATCAGGCGGCGCGATGGCAAGTTTCAACACCCGCATCGGCAGGCGCCCGGTGCCCGGCTGGCGCTGCCAGTGGCTGATGGGCTGCCCGGTCAGGCGGAAGACTTCCAATGCCCGTTGGATGCGCTGCGGATCGGTAGGCTTGATCCGCGCGGCGGCTTCGACATCCACCTGCGCCAGCTGCGCGTGCAGGACCGGCCAGCCGACCTGCGCGGCTTCCGCGGTGATCCCGGCGCGCAGCGCGGCGTCAGCGGGCGGCATGGGGGCAAGGCCTTCAAGCATGGCCTGGAAATACAGCCCGGTTCCGCCTGCAAGGATGGGCAACCGCCCGCGCGCGATGACGTCCACGGCGGCCGCACGCGCCGCTTCGGCAAACTCGGCGGCGGAAAAGGTCTGCCACGGGTCGCGCACATCGACCAGGTGATGCGGCACTTCGTCCAGCATGGCCGCATCGGGCTTGGCCGCACCGATATCCAGCCCGCGATACACCAAGGCCGAATCCACGCTGATGATCTCGCCCCCCAGTCGGCGCGCCCACGCCATCGCCAGGGCGGTCTTGCCCGAAGCAGTGGGGCCCATCAGGGCGATGACGCGCGGACGGCAATCAGGCATCGACAGATTGTCGCTTGCGGATGCGCATGGGGGAACGAGGCATCAGCAACGCCTGTTGATCACACGTCATCCGGCCAGCGGATGGCCGGCGCGGCGGCCGCATCGCGACGCGGCGCCGGAATTGCCTCCACGGCCCGCCACACCTTGAGTGCATCCACCGTGGCGGCGACATCATGTACGCGCACGATGCGCGCACCACGCTGCGCGGCGATCATATGCGCGGCCACCGAACCGGCGGCGCGTTCTGCTGGCAGCTCCCGGCCGGTGAGTTCGCCGATGCTGCGCTTGCGCGACATGCCAGCCAGCACCGGCACGCCGAGTTCGACGAAGCGCTCCAGTTGCGCCAGCAGCACCAGGTTGTGCGCGGTGGTCTTGCCGAAACCGAAGCCCGGATCGACGATCAATTTGCGCTTGTCGATGCCACGCATCTCGGCAGCAAAGATGCGCTCGGCCAGGAAGCGATGGACCTCTCCCACGACATCGTCGTACTGCGGCGCATCCTGCATCGAGCGCGGCTCGCCCTGCATGTGCATCAGCACCACCGGCACACCCAGCTGCGCGGCCGCATCGAGCGCACCGTCCTCGCGCAGTGCGCGAATGTCGTTGATGATGCCGGCACCGGCCTGCACGGCGGCGCGCATAACTTCCGGCTTGAAGGTATCGATGCTGATCGGCACCTGCACCTGGCGCGACACTCGTTCGATGACGGGCACGACGCGGCGGATCTCCTCCTCCACCGACACCGCATCCGCTCCAGGGCGCGTGGACTCACCGCCGATATCCAGCAAATCAGCGCCTTCGCTCACCAGCTGCAACGCGTGGGTCACGGCCGCATCGACCGTGTCGTGGCGGCCGCCATCGGAGTACGAATCCGGCGTGACGTTGACGATGCCCATCACCCGCGTGCGATCAAGCAGCAGCGCGCGCCCCGCGCAGTCCAGTTTAGGCGTGGTATCGAACATGGCGCGCTCCATCACGTGGTTGGGCGCGCCATGATACGACCTCCGTCGCGCGGTGAATCCTCGCACCTGCGCCAGCCGCAACGGATCTTGACGTTCGTCAACCCGCCGACCGAGGACATCAGCCCGCCCCCGATCCCCGCGCCGATGGCCATCCAGAACCCCATTTCACCGGTGGCCGCACCTAGACTCGCGCCGAGTGCCATGCAGAGGGAAAGCCACGTCGTTCCGTGATGGCGCCTCATGTCCTGCCTCCTCCGCGGAACCGATCGCACGGTGCGCATCCCTCATTCCGCGTACGGACCAGGACACCCCGCCAGGATGAAAGTGACATGCCAGCAAGGGCGCATGCGCCTGCACGCCGTCAGCCCGACGCAGCGTTTTTTTCCCTATGCCGCGCCCAGCACATCATTCCAGCGGCACCTGAAGGCCCAGCCGCTGGCCTGGTCACGCATGGCCGGGCAAGGCGAAGATGTGCCCACGCCCGCGCAGCACGGAGCACCACAACCAACGACGGGGCCGGCGCCTTCCTTGGCCCTGAACCCAAACAGGAAAGGCCGGGGATCCCCGGCCTTTCCAGCTGACTTCCACCCCTGCCGCCGCGCTCAACTCTGCGTGGCAGTACCGGCGATCGGAGGAACGGGGCGTGGCGTTCCCCCCTTGTCGTTCCCGCCATCCTTGCCGGACTTGTTCCAGCCCATCGGCGGTGGCGGATCGCGACCCTCCATGATGGCGTCGATCTGCGGCGCATCGATGGTCTCGTACTGCAGCAGCAGCTTGGCCATGGTGTGCAGCTTGTCGAGATTCTCCGTCAGGATCACCGTCGTGCGCTCGTAAGCGTTGCCCAAGATGCCGCGCACGACCTCATCGATCCTGCGCGCGGTGTCGTCGGAGACACTCTTGTGCTGGGTCACCGAACGCCCCAGGAACACCTCATCGTCCTCTTCGCCATAGGCAATAGGACCCATCTCGTCGCTCAGCCCCCACTTGGTGACCATGTTGCGCGCCATCTTGGTCGCACGCTCGATATCGTTGGACGCACCGGTAGTGACCTTGTTGGCGCCAAAGATCAGCTCTTCGGCCACACGCCCGCCGTAAAGCGAGCACAGCTGCGATTCGATGGCGGTGCGGTTGTAGCTGTACTTGTCGCCTTCCGGCAGGTACATGGTCACGCCCAGCGCGCGACCACGCGGGATGATCGTGACCTTGTAGACCGGGTCGTGCTCGGGCACGCAGCGACCGACGATGGCATGGCCGGCTTCGTGGTATGCCGTCAGCGTCTTCTCGTCCTCGCTCATGGCCATCGAGCGCCGCTCGGCACCCATCAGGATCTTGTCGCGGGCCCGGTCGAAGTGATCCATGCGGACCTCCTTCTCGTTGCTGCGCGCAGCGAACAGCGCGGCCTCGTTGCACAGGTTGGCCAAGTCGGCACCCGAGAAACCTGGCGTACCGCGGGCTACCACCATCGGCTCGACGTCGTCGGCGATCGGCAGCTTGCGCATGTGCACACGCAAGATCTGCTCGCGACCCTTCACGTCCGGCAACCCGACGGTGACCTGGCGGTCGAAACGGCCTGGACGCAACAGCGCCGGGTCCAGCACGTCCGGTCGGTTGGTCGCGGCGATGATGATCACGCCTTCGCCGCCTTCGAAGCCATCCATCTCGACCAGCAGCTGGTTCAGGGTCTGCTCGCGCTCGTCATGACCGCCACCGAGACCGGCACCGCGATGACGGCCGACCGCGTCGATCTCGTCGATGAAGATGATGCACGGCGCATGCTTCTTGGCCTGCTCGAACATATCGCGCACACGGCTGGCACCGACACCGACGAACATTTCCACGAAATCCGAACCGGAGATCGAGAAGAACGGCACCTTGGCTTCGCCGGCGATGGCCTTGGCCAGCAGCGTCTTGCCGGTACCCGGCGGACCGACCATCAACACGCCACGCGGAATCTTGCCACCCAACTTCTGGAACTTGGTGGGATCACGCAGGAACTCGACCAGCTCGCTGACTTCCTCCTTGGCCTCGTCACAACCGGCAACGTCTGCAAAGGTGACCTTGACCTGGTCCTCGCCCTGCAACTTGGCCCGTGACTTGCCAAACGACATGGCGCCCTTTGCACCGCCGCCTCCGCCCTGCATCTGGCGCATGATGAACAGCCAGAAGCCAATGATCAGCAGCACCGGCAAGAAGTTGATCAGGATGGTCGCCAGCGAGATGCCGCTGTCGGGCTCTTCACGTGAAATCGTGACGTTCTTGTTGACCAACTGATTGACCAGCTGATCGTCCTGCGGACCGAATACCCGACCCTGCGTACCGTCGGTCCGCTTGTAGTCGATGGCGTTGGTCATCAGGTTGCTTTTATTGGTGAAACTGACCGAACTCACACGGCCCGCATTCACCTCCTGCAAGAACTCGGTGTAGGTCGCCTGCCCGGCACCTGCAGCCCCGCTCATGCGCGGAGAAAAGCTCTGGAACACCACCATCAGAACGACGGCGACGACAACCCATAGCAGAAGATTCTTGGTCAAGTCGTTCATCCTCATGACTCTCGGTATTCCTGTGGCTCAGGCCAGCTTAAACCCTACTCTTACCGTGGCGTGGCGTGCTTGCCCAGCCCCAGCGCATAAACTTCCGGCGATCGTTTCCGCGATGCATCCGGTTTACGGATCACGACACGGGCGTAGCGCTTTCGCATGTCCCGAATGTAGTCGTCAAAGCCCACACCCTGGAACACCTTGATGAGGAAGGCACCGCCGGGCTTGAGATGGCTGTCGGCGAATTCGATCGCCAGCTCCGCCAGGTACATCGCCCGCGGCTGGTCGACCGCATCAACACCACTCTTATTGGGGGCCATATCCGACAGCACAAGGTCTACCGACTTGCCTTCCAACATGCCTTCCAGCTGAGATAACACGGCCTGTTCCCTGAAGTCGCCGTGAAGGAACTCGACGCCCGCCAGCGGCGGCATGTCCAGGATATCCATGGCCACCACGCGGCCGCTGTCGCCCATGGCCTGTCGGACGAACTGGGACCAGCCCCCTGGCGCCGCACCGAGATCGACCACGATCATGCCGGGCTTGAGCAAGCGGTCACGTTCCAGCAGCTCCTCCAGCTTATAGGCGGCGCGCGAACGCAGCCCTTCGGCCTGGGCTTTTTTCACATACGGGTCGGAAAAATGTTCCTTCAGCCAACGCTGGCTGCTTTTACTGCGGGTGGCCATATACGGTGCCGTCCAGCACCAATCGGGGGCGGAAGATCGGCCGCATGTTACCCTGATCTCCCCTTGGTCACCGCTTACGATCCTGCATGTCCCTTCTGCTCACCGCTACCCAGATCCGCTTCCTTCGGGGGCAGGCGCACGACCTGAAGGCCATCCTGCAGATCGGCGGCAAGGGCCTGACGCCTGCCTTCATCGCCGAACTGGAGGTGGCGCTTGAGCAGCACGAGCTCATCAAGGTCAAGGTCGGCGCTGAGGACCGCGAGGCCCGTGATGCAGTCATCAGCCAGCTGGCCGAACAGACCGGCGCTGCGCTGGTCCAGCGCATCGGCCATACCGCCATTCTGTACCGTCCCAGCGAAGACAAGCGTCAGATCGTATTGCCGCGCGCCTGACCAACCTTCCGGCGGCGCATGCGTCCGCCGCATTGCAGGAGTCATCCCCATGCCTCTCGCCCAGGAACTCCCTGACTACACCTACAGCCTGCGCAGTGCCGATGGGCGCAGCGCACGCGTGAACGAGCAGGTCCTGACCACCAGTTTCGTCCTGGCCCCGGAGATGCTGTTGCCGGAGTGGGACGTCGTGGCAGGCGACGCCTTGCAGCCAGAGGACCTGGCCCCCCTGCTGGAATTACGGCCCGAATTGATCCTGCTGGGCACCGGCAGCCGTCAGGTGTTCCCGGCGCCAGAGACCATGGCGGCCTGCCTTGGCAAGGGCGTGGGCCTGGAAGTGATGGCCAACGACGCCGCCGCGCGCACCTACAATATCCTGGCCAGTGAAGGCCGGCGTGTGGTCGCCGGCTTCATGCTCGACGCCTGACATCGGTTTCGCAACTCCAGGCGCGTTGCCTGGACACATGAAGAAGCACCCGATAACCGACGCGCTCAGCGCGCCGGAAGATACGACAGCGGATCGACCGGCTTGCCGTTGTAGCGGATCTCGAAGTGCAGCATGTCGCGGGCCGCGCCACTGCGCCCCATCTCGGCGATCTGCTGGCCGGACTTGACGTTCTGTCCCTCGTTGACCAGCCGCTTGCGGTTGTGGCCATAAGCGGACAGCCAAGCCTCGTTGTGCTTCACGATGATCAGCTCACCGTAGCCCACCAGGCCCGCGCCGGAGTACACCACCACCCCATCGGCCGTGGCCCGGACCGGCTGGCCGCCGGTTCCGGCGATATCAATGCCCTGCTTGGTCTGGTCGCCATTGGTGAAGCGGCCGATCACCTGCCCGTCGGCCGGCCAACGCCAGCTGATGCCGCTGTTGACCGGCGCCGGAGGGGGCGTTGCGGCAGGCGCCGTCGTCGGTGTCGCCGGGCGCGGCGTGGAGGGCCTCGGCGCCGGTGTCGCCGCCGTGCTCCCGCCCTTCGCCCCCGGCGGATACAGCTTCAAGGTCTGGCCGGGGTAGATGGTGTAAGGCGCGGGGATGCCATTCCAGGCCGCCAGGTCAGTGGCCAGGATGTCGTTGCGCGAGGCCACGCCATACAGCGTATCGCCGCGTTCGATCCGCACCGTCCTGCCGTACTTCGGCTTGGACACCTTGGCCGGCGCGGACGTCGTCGCACGCGCGGACGAAGCACCACCTGGCGTACGAACGACCGTGGTGGTGCATGCCGCCAGTACGAACAGGCTGGCCAGCAGCGCAACGCCCACAGACTTCTTCATCGGTCCCCTCATCCGCGTGTTGCTCTCCAGACAAACCAGCCGGCGACCGCCGCCAGCACCGTCGCCGAGATCCAGCCGACCGGCTCGATCCAGCGCTCCAGTGCCCGCGCCGCGCGTGCGCCGCCAAAACGCAGGGCAATGGCCAGCAGATACACGCGCTTGCCACGACCCACGAACATGCTGAGCAGGAACGGTAGCAGCGGCACGCCGACGATGCCTGAGGCCCACGTAAATATTTTCAGCGGGATCGGCGTGAAGCCCGCCAGCACCAGCAGCCAGAACGCTTTCCACGGTGACTCGGCCACCACCTGACGCAGCTGGTTGACCTGCGCATCGATGCCGCTGCGCCACCCCAGTGCGTCGATCAACGGCTGTACTGCGGCATAGGCGAAGTGGCCCAGCGTGTAACCGATCAGTGCACCGGCCAGCGAGCCGGCCAGGCTTAGCGTAGCGAACCACACTGCGCGACGCGGCTGCGCCAGCGACATTGGCGCCAGCATCACTTCCGGCGGCACGGGAAAGAAGATGGCCTCGATGAAACTCAGACCGGTGAGGAACCGGGGCGCATGACGATGGGCCGACCAGCGCAGCGCGCGGTCGTAGAGCGGGCCAAAGAGTTTCAATCCAGGGTTCCTGACAGAAGGGGAACGAACACCACCGGCGCCAGGACGGTTTCGTCCACGCCACCGTCGGGACGCTTGACCAGCTTGATCAGCGACTGCCCACCACTCTCGCCCACCGGCGCGATCAACGTCCCGCCGACGCGCAGCTGGGTCACCAGCGCCGGCACCAGCGCCGGCGCGGCCGCGGTGACCATGATGGCGTCGAACGGGCCGTGCTCGGGCCAGCCGATGCGGCCGTCGTCATGCTTGCTGCGCACATTCAAGCCCAGACCGCGCAGACGCTTGCGGGCCTGACGCAGCAGGTCGCCGATGCGCTCGACGGTATAGACCTCCAGTCCCAGCGCGGCCAGCACCGCGCCTTGGTAGCCCGAGCCGGTGCCGATTTCCAGCACCTTCTGCGGCGCCTCGCCCTGCAGCAGCACCTCGGTCATCCGCGCCACCACCCAGGGTTGGGAGATTGTCTGCCCGTGCCCGATCGGCAGCGCCGTGTCCTCGTAGGCGCGACTGGCCAACGCCTCGTCGATGAACAGGTGTCGCGGCACGGTGCGGATGGCGTTGAGCACGTGCTCGTCGGCAATGCCGGCATCGCGCAGGCGATCGACCAGGCGATCGCGCACGCGCTGGGACGTCATGCCGACACCGATCGCCTCGGGCTGCAGGCGCAAACGTGGCGTCATGCTCCGCCCTCGAGCGAGGCGGTCAATCCACCCACCCAGCTGGCAACGTTCTCAAGTGCCTGATAGCGCGTGAGGTCGACATGGATCGGGGTGATGGAAATATTGCCGGTCCGCACCGCGTGGAAATCCGTGCCTGGACCGGCGTCCTGTTCGGGCCCGGCCGGGCCGATCCAGTACACGGTGCCGCCGCGCGGGTCGTTCTGCGGCATGCACGCCTCCGATCGATGGCGGTTGCCCAGGCGGGTGACCTCGAAACCGGCAACCGCATGCCACGGCAGATCCGGCACGTTGAGATTGAGGATGGTATTGGCCGGCAGCGGATCGGATTTCAGGCGCGCCACCACTTCCACCGCAGCGCGCGCAGCGGTTTCGAAATGCTGGGCCAGATGATCACGGGTGACCAGCGAGACCGCCACGGCAGGCAAGCCGAGGAAGCGCCCTTCCATCGCCGCAGAGACGGTGCCCGAATAGATGACGTCATCGCCCAGGTTGGCGGCGTTGTTGATGCCCGACACCACGATGTCCGGATCGAAATCCAGCATGCCGGTCAGTGCCAGATGCACGCAGTCGGTCGGCGTGCCGTTGACGCGGATGGTGCGGTCATCGATCTGACGGGTGCGGATGGGCAGATCCAGCGTGAGCGAGTTGCTGGCGCCAGAGCGGTCGCGGTCGGGCGCAACCACCCACACATCATGCCCCGCAGCGCGAAGGCCCTCGGCGAGGATGCGGATTCCGGGGGCGTCGACGCCGTCATCGTTTGAAACCAATACGCGCATGGTGTTCCTTCAGTTGCGCACGCAATGATACCGGAAGCCGGCGACCGGCTTCCCGCAACACCGGGGTCTGTTGCAGTCCGGGCCACGCCCGCTACCCTGACCCCATGCGCAAGCACGCCGACTACCAACAGGCCGACCGGGAAGCTGAAGACGACGCCGCGCTGTTCCGCGAGGCCATCGGCGAGGTGCGACCCGTGCACAGCGACACGCCGGCGCCACAGAAGCCGCGACCACGCCCAAGGGCGCGCATGGCCGAGCATGATGAACGTGCGGCGTTGAGTGAATTCCAGCGGGGCCTGGAAGCCATGCCGATCGAGGCAGGCGACACGCTGTCCTACCACCGCGACGAGTTGCCGGCACGCATCTGGCAGCGCCTGCGGCGCGGCCAGTTTTCCATCCAGGACGAGCTGGATCTGCACGGCGCCACCGCTGCGCAGGCCGAGACCCTGCTGCGCCAGTTCCTGCGCGAGGCCCAGCGCTCGGGCACGGCCTGCATCCGCATCATCCACGGCAAGGGCCTGGGATCGGATGCCGACATTCCCGTGCTGAAGAACGTCGTGGATCGCGTGCTGCGCCAGCGCGCCGATGTGCTGGGGTTTCATTCGGCGATCCAGACGCAGGGTGGCACCGGTGCGGTGGTCGTGCTGCTGGGCGCGCGTCGGCTTGGGCAGCGCTAATCGGGCATCAAGGCGGGCGCCGATTGATCGCCCGGCGCGTCGCCGGGTGATCCAGCACGTTCCGCTTCGAGCACATGCCCAAGCTCATGCAGCACTGCCGTGGCGTAAGCGCCCGGCGGCAGCGCGAAGCGCAGTTCCAGGACATCGTCAGCCAGCCAGTGCGAGGCAAACTGCTCCGTACGCAGGCGCAGCGCACGCCGCTCCTGTTTCATCCCCGCCTGCTCCAGGCCTTCGCGCAGCCTGAGCGAAGCAATATCCGACACCGCGTCCTGCTCCAGCACCGCGCAGGCGCCGGTCGTGCGAAGCGCGCCCTCGCCCCACAGCGGACCGCTGGGATGGATGTCGAACGTGGCCAGGCGCTCGGCCAGCGCATCACTCCAGTCCTCCGGCCCGAACACGCTGCGGCTGCCCGACAGCATCCACACTTCGCCTTCCATCGGTTGATCCCAGCAGCCTTCGGCCACGCGCCGCGCCAGCACCTGGTTGAACAGCTGTGACCGCGCCGCCGACAGCAGCATCGAACGCTGCTCGCGCTTGACCCGCCGCCCGGAAAACATCGCCAGCGCCTGGGCGACGTTGCCGCCGCCACGACCGAAGCGCTGCTCACCGAACCAGTTGGGAATACCGCGCTGCGCGATCTCTTCCAGCCTTTCCGCGATCGCCTCGCGCTTGCCGCGCACCTGACGCAGCGTCAGGGTGAAGCGATTGCCGGCCAGGGCACCGCGCGGCAGCTTGCGGTTGTGCCACACGTGCTGCACGACCTTGAGAGCGCCTTCATGCGGCATGAGGTCCTGCAAGGCGTCCAGCTCCGGCGCGATGCGCTTGGGCAGATGCACGCTGAAGCGCTGCGTGGTGACCGCGTGCCGATCCTTCATGCCGGCGTAGCCGATGCCCACTTCGCCAATACCCGCCCAGCGCGCGAGCCTGCGCGCCACCTCAACCGTATTGAGCCCGCGCTTTTCGAGGGTAAGCAGCAGATGCTCACCCTCACCCTGCGCCTGGAAGGCGTCCAGCTCCTCCACACGGAAGTCTTCCGGCGTGGTGCGCATGACCGCATCGAGTACGGGAGCGCCGAAGGCGTTGGGAAGTGCCGTGGCGCTCATGCGTCACCGCCGGCGTCCGGGCGGCCCCGGATAGCCAGGCCGGACACACAGCAAAACTTCGCCATGCATGGCGACAGGAATACCCAAGATGGCAGCCTCATCCCTGCACCAGCAGCACGGCCGCCTGTGCGGCAATGCCTTCGCTACGCCCGGTGAAGCCCAGCGTCTCGGTGGTGGTGGCCTTGACGCTGACCGCCTCGATATCGATGCCGAGGTCGGCGGCGATCGCCTCGCGCATC
>JBEVNH010000057.1:0-28762 GCA_040508175.1 Pseudoxanthomonas sp. | reverse complement strand
CAAGGGCGTGAAGTGGCTGCCGCCCGCGAGGTCGAGCGTCCGTACCGGGACCCGGGCGGCCTGCAGGCGCTTGGCCAGTTCAAAGGTCTGCCCGGGCGAGACGATCTTGTCGTCGCTGCCCACCGCCAGCAGGAACGGCGGCTCGTCACCATCGACAAAGCGCACGGCCATGGCCTCTGGCCACTGCGTTTCCGGCCCGAAGACGCCCTCAAGCGCCTTGTCGCCCTTGATTGTGAAGTTGTACGGACCGGACAGGCCAATCACGCCGGCCAGCTGGGTCGGCGCCATGCCTTCGGCTTTCAGGTAGCGCGCATCGGTGCCCAGCAATGCGGCGATCTGTGCCCCGGCCGAATGCCCCGCGACGAACAGCCGCGCCGGGTCGGCGCCGTAGTCGGTCGCATGTTGCCGCGCCCAGGCCACGGCGCGGGCGCCGTCCTGCATGAAGCCCGGGAACGGCGTGTCGGGTGCGAGGCGATAGTCGGCCACCATTACCACCGCGCCCGTTTCGGTGAGGCGCCGGCCAACGAAGCGGTACTGCGCGCGGCTGCCGCGCTGCCAGCTTCCGCCATAGAAGAACACCACGACCGGCGCGCTCGAGGCGGACTTGGCGGGTGTGTAGATATCCAGCGACAGCCCATGCGCGCTGTCGTAGACAGCGGTCGCATCGGGTTGGCTGACGCCGCGGTTGGCAACGCCGAAGAGGACTGTCTGGCAGCCGGCCAGCAGGAGGGCCGCGGCGCCGGTGAAGGCCATTCGGAAAATAGAGCGTGGTCGATTCAAGCAAAGGACTCCAGAAGGAAAGCTGGGCCGCGACAAGGCAACGGCTACCATGCACGGATGAATACGCAGTCACCTCCGCGTCTGGATGCACTGCTGCGCGAAGGCGCGGCCCGCTTGCCTGCGCCGGACGCCCGCTTTGAAGCCGAGGCCCTGCTGCTGCACGCGCTGGGGCGCGAGCGCGCTTGGTTGTTCTCGCATGGGTCTGATCCTGCCGAAGCAACAGTGCAGGCCGCGTTTGCAGCGCTGCTGGAGCGGCGCCTGGCCGGTGAACCGGTGGCTTACCTCGTCGGCAAGCGCAGCTTCTGGACGCTGGACCTGCAGGTCACGCCGGCCACGCTGATCCCGCGGGCCGATACCGAGCGCCTGGTGGAACTGGCGCTGGAGCGCCTGCCGCAAGGGCGCGCGCTGGACGTTGCCGACCTTGGCACCGGCAGCGGTGCGATCGCACTGGCCATCGCCAGCGAGCGGCCGCAGGCGAAGATGCTGGCGACCGACGCCAGTGCCGAGGCCTTGGCGGTGGCGCAGGCCAATGCGCAAGCGCATGCGCTGACCAACGTGCACTTCGCACTGGGCAGCTGGTTTGCGCCGCTGGCCGGGCGTCGCTTCGACCTGATCGCCAGCAATCCGCCCTACATCGAAAGCGACGACGTGCATCTGCAGCAGGGCGACCTGCGTTTCGAGCCGGCGACGGCACTGGCGTCCGGTGCCGATGGGCTGGACGACCTCCGCGTGCTCACCGCGGGCGCGCCAGCGCATCTACTGCCTGGCGGCTGGCTGCTGCTGGAACACGGCTGGAACCAGGGCGAAGCCGTGCGCGCGCTGATGCGGCAGCGCGGTTTCACCGGTGTCGACACCGCACAGGATCTGGAAGGACGCGATCGCGTCACGCTGGGACGCATCGCCGGATAACCGGCACCGACGTGTCCTGCACGTCGGCTAGACTTCCCGTCTTTCCGCCGTCTGAAGGCCCGGCCCATGCGCACGCTGTATCCCGCCATCGAACCGTTCGACACCGGCAAGCTGCCGGTCGATGACCGCCACACGCTGTATTACGAGCAGTGCGGTAATCCGAACGGCAAGCCGGTGGTGATGCTGCATGGCGGTCCGGGTGGTGGTTGCAGCGCGAAAATGCGCCAGTTCCACGATGCGTCCAAGTACCGCATCGTGCTGTTCGACCAGCGCGGGTCGGGACGCTCCACGCCGCACGCGGATCTGGTGGACAACACTACCTGGGACCTGGTGGCCGACATCGAAGTGCTGCGCATGCATCTTGGCATTGAAGCCTGGCAGGTGTTCGGCGGCAGCTGGGGTTCGACCCTGGCGCTGGCCTATGCGCAGACCCATCCGCAGCGCGTGACCGAGCTGGTGCTGCGCGGCATCTTCATGCTGCGCCGCTGGGAGCTGGAGTGGTTCTATCAGGAAGGCGCCAGCCGCCTGTTCCCGGATGCGTGGGCGCACTACCTCGAGGCGATCCCGCTGGTGGAACGCCACGACCTGATCTCCGCGTTTCATCGCCGCCTCACCAGTGAGAATGAAGCCACGCGCCTGGATGCAGCGCGTGCGTGGAGCGTGTGGGAAGGCGCGACCAGCTTCCTGCACGTGGACCCGGATTTCGTCACCGGCCACGAGGATGCGCAGTTCGCCTTGGCCTTTGCCCGCATCGAGAACCACTACTTCGTCAACGGTGGCTTCTTCGAGGTCGATGACCAGCTGCTGCGCGATGCCCACAAGATCGCGCACATCCCTGGCGTCATCGTGCATGGCCGCTACGACGTGGTGTGCCCGGTGCAGAACGCGTGGGATCTGCACAAGGTGTGGCCGAAGGCAACGCTGGAGATCACCCCGGCCTCGGGTCATTCGGCCTTCGAGGCAGAGAATATCGACGCGCTGGTGCGCGGCACCGACGCGTTCGCTTGAGTCGGTCAGGCTGAGCGCGTCTAGGCCGGCGGCGTCATGCCGCCGGCGCGCAAGTCGCCTTATGCCTTTGCTGGCGGGAGAGCGACCTTGAGCCCTGGCGTGTCCGGATCGCGCGTCGAATAGGTCGTGCGCGACCCGGTGTGGTCGAGTGCCTCGTTGATGAAGGCCTGCAGTTCCGGCGCGAGCGGCACCGGGTTACCTGGGCGCGGCGGCATGGCGGCCTTTCTGGAGGTGCGCTGCCGATCGCAGGCAGGCGCGTGCGCCGTTGTCAGCGCTGCCATCGACGGGCCTGCCGCATGCCACGGTCGCCGTCCGTTCCGAAGCGGCGCTCAGCCGTCCGCGAAGTCCGCCGCCATGGCGTTGAAGATCCGCGCCAAGCGCTGGGCCCAGGCCTGTTGGCCGGTGTCGTCGGCAATCAGGTCCTGGCGGATCTCCAGCTCCACATGTCGCAGGCCACGTTGCTCGCCATGGACCGGCACCGCGTAATCGCTGGCGTCGTTGACCGAATACGGTTCGTTGTCACCCACGACCAGATCGCCCTCGTCGCGTAGCGCCTGCAATAGCGCGTGCGGCAGGCGCGCATCGCGGTGATAGAGCACGCCGGCATGCCAGGGCCGCGGCGCGCCGGCCATCACCGGGGTGAAGCTGTGCATCATCACCAACAGCGTCGGCCGGCCTTGGTCGCGTCGCGCGTCCAGCACGTGGCCGATGTGCGCGTGGTAGGGCGCGTGGATCTCGTCGATACGTTGCTGGCGCTGCGCTGCGCTCAGGGCCGCATTGCCTGGGATGATGGTGTGGTCGCTGACTTCGGGAATGAGTGTGGGCGAGGCCAGCGGCCGGTTGCAGTCGATCACCAGGCGCGAATAGGTCTGCAGGATCGCGTGCGCATCCAGCAGCGCGGCCAGATGCCGCGTAACCCCGGCAATGCCGATGTCCCAGCCGATATGGCGGTCCAGTTCGGCTTGCGGCAAGCCGAGGTCACGCAGATGCTGGGGCACGCGTTGGCCGGCGTGGTCGGTGATCAGGACGTAGGGAGACCGGCCTTGCGGATTGACCACCGAGAACGTCGCTGGGTCGTCGCGGCCCAGCAGCGCGTCGGGCGCGGGTGCATCAGCCACGCGGCGTGCCATCGAGCTGGTGTTCGATCATCCACAGCCCGGCCCACAGCTTGGCATCCAGCGCATAGCCTTCGCCCATCTTCTGTACCAGCCAGGCGGCGGCCTGCAGGCGCGGGATCTCGTGTACGGTGATGTTCTCGTCGCCGTCGCCGCCGCCTTCGCCGACCTTGGTCAGGCCGGTGGCGCGGACGAAGGCCACGCGTTCGTTGCTCATGCCCGAAGAGGTCGGGCCGATCATCAGCACTTCGGCATGCGCGGCGGTCCAGCCGGTTTCTTCTTCCAGCTCGCGGATGGCCGACAGCTCGATGGACTCGCCTGCATCGATATCGCCGACCAGCCCGGCTGGCATCTCGATGGTCGGTGCCTGCAGCGGCACGCGGACCTGCTCGACGAACACCACCTTGTCCTCGGGTGTGACCGCCACAATGATCGCTGCCAGTCCCTGCGCGTGGGTACGCTCCACGTACTCCCAGGTGCCGCGGTGGACCAGGCGCAGGTATTTGCCTTCGTAGATGACTTCAGGCGGTGCGTCTTTGCTGTTCATGTCAGTCCAGAAGGGATGAAAGGGGCGTCCATCGTCGCGTCCGATGGCGACGGTGTCGTGAATGCCGGCTCGTCCAGCCCGGCGGCACCGCGCAGGCGGCGGCGTGTCATCGGGCCGAAGCGCAGGGCGTCGGACAGCGAGGTCAGCATCTGGCCATCGGCCGGGTTGCGTAGGAACGGTGCGATGCCATCCAGCGGCGCGTCGATCGCGATCGTGGTCAATTGGCGCCACAGCAGCGCGTGCTCGCGCTGTTCGCGCAATCGCAGCGACACCGTGGCCGCGCCACGCATACGCAGGAAGGCGACTTCATCGGCACGCGCCAGCAAGCTGTCCAGGTCGCCGAAATGCGACAGCAGGATCGCCGCGGTCTTGCAGCCGATACCGGTGACCCCGGGGATGTTGTCCACCGCATCGCCGCACAGCGCCAGGTAATCGGCCATCTGATGGGCTTCCACGCCGTGCTTGGCCTTCACCCCGGCCAGGCCCCAGCGTTGTCCGCGGGCAAAGTCCCACTGCTCGTCGCCAGGCCGCAGCAGCTGGGAAAGATCCTTGTCGGCCGAGACGATGATGCCGCGCAGGCCAAAGTCACGGCTAACGTGCAGTGCGCTGCCGATCAGGTCGTCGGCCTCGAAATCCGCATGCGACAGGACGGTCAGCCCCATGGCCGCGCACAGGGCCTTGCAATGCGAGAACTGCCGGCGCAACGCATCCGGTGCCGGCTCGCGGTTGGCTTTGTAGGCTGGATACAGCTGGTGGCGGAAGCCGGTATCGAGCGATTCGTCGAACGCCACCGCAATGTGCCGCGGCTGCTCGCGTTCCAGCAGTTCCAGCAGGAATCGGGCAAAGCCGTGGACGGCGTTGGTCGGCCAACCCTCGGCATCGTGGAACTCGTCCGGCATTGAGTGCCAGGCGCGGAAGATATAGAGACTGGCGTCGACCAGGTAAATCGGGGCTGCAGGTGACACCGCCGTCATGCTGGCTTCCAGTCGCTCAACAGCTTGGCCGGGTCGGGACGCTCACGCTCGGGCGCTTCCACCCTTGGCGTGCCGATATGGATGAACCCGGCGACGCGTTCAGTCTCGCCCAGCCCCAGCTGCCCGGCCACCACGCTGTCATAGGCGGCCCAGCCGGTCAGCCACTGCGCGCCGAAGCCATAAGCCTGGGCGGCCATCAGCAGGGCGAAGCACACGCTGCCGGCGGTCATCCACTGCTCGTCTTCGGGCACCTTGTGCTCGGGAATCAGGCGGGCCACCACCACGATGATCAGTGGCGCGCTGTTGAAGCGTGCGCGGTCCTTTTCGACGGCGGCGGTGCTGGCTTCCGGGTCCAGCTCCTCGGTCCGCGCGGCCAGGATGTCGCCCAGACGCTGGCGTCCCTCGCCCTGGACGCGCAGATAGCGGAACGGCACCAGCTTGCCGTGGTCCGGGACGCGGCTGGCACTGCGCAGCATGCGCAGCAGCACCTCGTCGGACGGGGCGGGTTCGCCCAGTTGTTTGGAAGGCACTGAACGGCGTTCGTCCAGTGCGCGCAGGGAGGCGGGCGTTTCGGGCGTAGGCATGGTGGCAAGTTTAGGGCCTGTCATCCAACTTGAGGTGAGCAGCCGGCCGTGGCCGCACGGGTTGGAAGGAGAGGGGGAGCGCGCGCCGTACTGGGCCGTGAAGGCCCCGCGTGCCCGTCTGGGGCGCTTCCAGGGCGGGGCGAGCACAGGTTTTCACCTTGCCTGCCGCTATCATCCCCGTGTGATCCAGTGGACGGGTCGTTTCGTGGCGGATGCAGGCGGGGCATCCGGCACGGGTTGTCGTTCCCGCGCAGGAAACGCACGACCCGATGTTGGAGCCACAGGCACACGATGGATTGGTGGGCAAAAATGCCGCGCTGCTCGAACAGCTGCGGCAGCTTGCCTTCGTGCCGCTGGCCGACGCTTATGAAACCATCCTGACGGGGCTGCCGGGCCAGCTGATGTCAGCCGCTGGAGAGGGTGGTGCCAACCAGCTGGACCTGATCGACGCCGTGCGCGAGGTGCGGCGCCGGCGTGAGGCCATGCTGGCCAGGTTCCGCGCACACCTGGCCAATGCTTGGCAGATGCTGGAAGCCGGCCGTCCGTTGTCGGTCGAACACAAGCTGTCCGATGGCGACATCGACCACCTGAGCCTGGTATCCAACCACGAGCTGGACGTCCGACTGGCGGTGCGCTCATTGGCCGACGACCTGGCAGCACGCTGGAAACCCGAGCTGATGCGGCTCAGTCGCTACCTGGGCCTGTTGTCCGGTGGCTTGCGACTGACCGAAGACACGCTACCGTTCGGTCCGCATCATCTTGGCGTGGCGATCTATGAAAGCCTGTCGGCCTGCACGCTGACCCCGGCCGCGCGCAAGCTGATCGTGAAGCTGTGCGAGACCGAGCTGAATGTCCGCACCGGTGAGCTCTATTCGCAGATCCAGACCGGCCTGGCTGGCCTGGTACAGGCCTCCGCTGGGCCACGACCGCGTGGCGGGGCACGTCGCTGGATTCCGCGCTCGGTACTGAACCCAGAGGTCGGGAAAGGCGAGACCGGGGACTGGATCGCGCGCTTCTTCGTGCAGTGGGAGCACGACCCCTCGGCCGCGGCCAAACGTGCCCGCGCGGCGCTGAGCGAGCACATCGGTGGCGAGGTGGAGTCCCTGCCGCCGGCCCTGCATGCGCTGCTGCAGCGGGCCCGCGCATCAGGCGAGCAGCTGCCGGTCCCCGGTGGCGACAAGCGCGTGCTGTTCCAGCGCGAGCTGCTTTCGGTGCTCTCGTTGATGCAGTCCATGCCCAACGAGTCGCTGGCGCCGTTCCCGAGCCGGGCCACGCGGTTGTCGCAGCGGTTGAAGTGGGAAGTGCTGGCCGGCGCCGGCCGCCTGGGCATCGATCCGGCCAGCGTGCGGCTGTCTACCCAGGACGAGGACACCATCGACCTGGTGTGCATGCTGCTGGAGGTGATGCTGGCCGAGAGCCACCTTCAGGGAAGGCCGCGTGAGCTGATGCTGCAGCTGCCCACGCCATACATCAAGGTGGCGCTGTTGGATCGCGAGCTGTTCCTCAGCGATCAGCATGCGGCCCGGCGCCTGCTCAACCTGCTGGCCGACGCCGCGGAGCGCTGCATCGGCGAGGGCGACGCGGAAACCGCGCTGCTGAAGGAAATCGAGATCGCCGTTCAGACCATCCTGCGCGATTTCAGTGAAGACGTGCAGGCCTTCGCGCCGATCCTCAAGCGTTTTGGCGAGTATTACGGCGCGTATCTGCGCAAGATCCAGATCGCCGAGCGTCGCGCCACCGAGCTGCATCGTGCGCAGGAACGCCGCGATGACGCGCGCGCATTCGCCCAGGGCGCCCTGCAGCATCGGTTGGCGACCGCCCGCCTGCCACGGGCGCTGGAGGCCTTTCTGCAGGGTTACTGGGTGCCGTATGTGTCGGCCGCCCAGCTGCGCGGCGATGCGGGTCGCAAGGATCTGGAGCAGGCCACGACCGCGCTTGATGAGCTGCTGGCCGCCGTGGCGCAGGACGACCTGCATGGCCCGGATACCCCATGGCTGGCCACGTGGTCGCCATGGCTGGAACGCATGCTGGTCCAACAGGGACTGGACCCTGTGGCGCTGGGCAACGCGTTGCAGGCGCTGCAGCAGGCGCTTTAGCCGCCGCCTGCGGCAGCAACGGCCGCCGCGACCGAGGATCCCCCATTGATCGGCGACTCGGCCATCGCGCCACAGGACGACGTGGTGGCCGCGGCCTTGGATGCTCCCGTGATCACGGTCGAGGTCGATCTGGTGACCACAGCGTTTTTCCGTGATCTCGCCATGGGGACCTGGCTGGACTTCGTGGATCGCCATGGGCGCGTACGTGCCGGGAAGCTGAACTGGATCAGCCCGATTTCGGCCCGGCTCATGTTCGTGGACAAGCTGGGCAGCCGCCTCTGTGTGGCCTCCGCCGAGGAGTTGTCGGCCATGGCCCAGCTGGACCGTCTGCGCCTGCATCGCGACGAGGACGCGTTTTACAGTGCGATGCAAGGGGCTATCGAGCAGCTGGCCCACTGATGACGGAACTTTTAGCCGCCTGGGCCGATGTTGCCGCTTATCGGAATAAAGACGATCGTCACGGATGTGAACGTGACAGCATGCCTACGATTGCGTGGTCTCTGTGTGTCCCCCATGCTCCTGCCTTGATTCGCTGGCCAAGTCTCCAGCGAGGAAGCTCCTATGCCTTTTAGCGTCGACGTCCCCAACCGGCCAGACCAGGGTGCCCGCCTGATGCAACAGGCCCGGGATGGTGCCGTCCCGCCTTTGGTACAGGCGTTCTCAACGGCGCTGGGGCGTTTCGACGACGCGCTGTTCGACCGCGCGGAGCGCGCCGGCCCCTCACAGGCCGCTTTTCTCGACGGCATGCGTGAACTTCGCCGCCGTCGCGATGAGATCGTGGCCCGTTTCCGCTCGCATCTGGACCGTTGCTGGAAGTCCCTGGAAGACCGTAATCCACTGTCGGCCGAAAGTGTCCTGATCGATCCGGCCACCGCGGGCCTGAGCCTGGTTTCGGACCAGGAGCTGGAATCGCGCCTGGCTGCCCGGAACCTCGCCAGTGTCATCAGTCGCGAATGCAAACTGGTGCTGTCGCGCCTGGATCGTCGGCTGGGCCATCTGGGCGGCGGGCTGGAGCTGGACAATGACACCAATCCAGTGGGGCCCGAGCACATCGGCTTGGCCGTGCATGAAGCGTTTTCCAGCAGCGATTTGACGCTGGAAGTGCGCCTGGTGGTGATCAAGCTGTGCGAGCGTGAGCTGGCACCGGTCATCAGCCGCATCTATGAAGCCCTGGACGAGCGCTTGGTGCAGCTCAACGTGCTGCCGCAGGTGGCGCCGGCCAGTGGCACGCGACGCCGGCCGACGCCTGACACGCAGCCTCCCGCGCCAGAACTGCAGGCCGGGGACGATTTCTTCGGCACCGTGCCGGAAGAGCCCAATGCCCCGGGCTGGGCCGCGCGCTTCACCCAGCGCATGGCGGGGATGCGTCGCGCCATGGACGGACAGGGCGCGGATGGCCACGTTGTCGGCAACGACTCCGACGCGCAGGGCGTGCTGCTGGAAGCGCTGCATCATTTCCTGCAGGAGACGCGCCAGCAGCGCGAGGCAGCGCCGCCGCCGAGCCATGCTCACGAGGCGCACACCCAGGGTTACAGCGGTAGTGGCACAGGGAATCAGGGGGCTGGCGGCGAGCGGCCGCTGTCCCAGCGCGAGATGATGTCCGTCCTGTCGGTGCTGCAAGCCTCGCCCAGCGCAACGTTGCGTGCGGCGATCGGCGACACCGGTGAGTCGCTCTCGCAGCGCCTCAAGAGCGAGGTCCTCAGCGGCGCCAGTCAGCTGGGCGTGGACCCGAGCCAGGCGCGGCTTTCCCCGATGGACGAGGACGCCATCGATCTGGTGGGCATGCTGTTCGACGTGATGCTGGACGAGCGTGAACTCGACGGCCGTCCGCGCGAGTTGATCGGACGCCTGGTGGTGCCGTTCGTGAAGGTGGCGCTGCTGGATCGCCGCATGTTCGTACAGAAGACGCACCCGGCGCGACGCCTGCTGAACGTGCTGGCCGAGGCCTGCGAGGGCAATACCGGCGAGAGCGCGGCCGAGCGCACGCTGATGACCAAGGTCGAGGAAGTGATCGACCGTTTGGTGGCCGAGTTCAATGAAAACCTAGCGGTCTTCCTGACGCTGGAAGAGGAATTCCGAGATTTCCTGTCCCAACACAAGCGGCGTATCGAGGTGGCTGAGCGTCGCGCCGCCGAAATCCAGCGCGGGCAGGAGCGACTTGAGGCGGCCCGCACGCGGACCACGGCCGAACTGGACCAGCGCCTGCAAGGGCGCCGTGTGCCGCAGGCGATCGAGGATTTCCTGCGCCAGCCCTGGGCCCACCACGTCACCATGGCGGTATTGCGCGAGGGCGAGGAAGGCACCGCGCTGCACGATTCCCTGCAGCTGGCCGATGGCCTGCTGGACGAGGTCACGCAGGCGCAGGCGCAGCAGACCAACGTTGCGTGGCTGGAGGCGCAGCGTGCCGGCCTGATCCGTGTCTTTGCCAGCGTGGGCGTGACCGGCGATCAGGCCGCGGCTGCGATCAACGCGCTGCGTGAAACCCTGCAGGCGGTGGCGGCCTCGCGGCCTGACCTCGAGAAGGCCCTGCCGGAGTTGCCGGAAGTGGCCCTGCCGCGGCCAATCGAGCCGGAAGCGGCCGCGATCGAGCTGGTGGGCGGCACCGATACGCTGGATTTCGATGCCACCGATGCCGATCACTTCCGCAAGCTGCCCGTTGGCACCTGGCTGGATTTCATCGACAAGGACAACCGCGTGCAGGCCGGCAAGCTGTCCTGGGTCAGTCCGATCTCGTCGCGCCTGTTGTTCGTCAATCGCCGCGGCGTCCGCTTCTGCGTGGCGTCGCCAGAGGAACTGGCGGTGATGGTTCGCATGGGGCGCCTGCGCAAACACCATGAGCAGGATGCCTTTGACGCGGCGATGCAGGGCGTGATCAATCGCCTGGATACCGGCGTACAGCGCAGCTCGGCCGAACTTTGAGCTGGGCAGCGGTGCCCGGCATCGCTGCCGGAGATGTACGTCAGTTTTGATCCTGACCGGGGAATCCGGGACTCATTGATCGTGGTTGTGGTCGTGGTCGTGATTTGGCTTTGGGGGATGCGTTTGGATCCAGGCCTTGCGCTGTTCCGGCGACATGTCTTGCCACTGCTTGCGGAAGCGGTGGCGCGCGTCCTTGTCCAGGTCGCGCGTGCGCTCGAAGACTGCGCGTGCCTCGTCGCGCTCGGCCGGCGTCATTTTTTCGTAGCGTTCCATGCCTTTACGGGCCTGTTCGCGCTGCTGCGGCGTCATGCGCTCCCAGCGCTGCGCGCGTTCCAGCATGCGTCCGCGTTTTTCCGGCTCGCTGTTCCAGTGCTCGCGCACACCCCTGATTAATGACTGACGCTGGGCCTCGGTCAGCTGGTCCCAGGCGGGCAGGGCCGCAGCGGCCTGAGGTTCACGTGTCTCGTCTTGGGCGGCCAGGGGCATGGACAGCATCAGCAAGGCCGTCGCGGCAAAGGTGGAGAGCAGCTTCATCACGTTCATTCCATGGCCAGTGGCTGGCTATCCGAGCCCAGCCACACAAACAGATCGGGGTTGGCATCGAGTTCCACGTACGGGTCACCAGTCAACGCGTCCAGGTCGAGCGCGGCGGCGTCCAGCGTGTCGGTCTGTGTGGCGACCTGCGTGGACGATGACGGTGTTGGCTGGCGCAGCAGTCCTACGCCGAACACCGCCAGCAGCGCCAAAGAAAAGGCGCCTGTGGCAAGCCAGCGCGGAGTGAACGAGCGCGCGCCTGGTGTCTGGCCATGCGCGGCCGCATGTCGCGCAGCGCGCAGGCGCGCCAAGGTCCGTGGCGACAGCTGCGCGGTCGCCGTGACGTGCAACTGCTTGGCGCGCTGATCGAAAGAAGGGGGCATGTTCACCGAAAATCCTCGAGTTGCTTCTGCAGCGCCTCACGGGCGCGCGATAGGTGGGTCTTGACCGAGCCCGCTGAGCAGCCCATCACTTGCGCAGTCTGGCTGACGTCGAGTTCTTCCAGAATGCGCAGGGTGAAGGCTTCACGTTGGCGGGCAGGAAGGGTGCGCAGCGCCCGTACCAACGAGGCATAGGATTCCTGCTGCTCCTGCCGGTCGGACGGGCCAGCCGTGGTGTCTGCCCAGTCGATCATGCTGTCCTGGCTGCGCTCGCTGCTGGGCATCAGCCAGCGCAGGCGAAAGGCGCCCCGGCGCTGCAGGTCGATGATGCGCCGACGCAGGATGCTCCAGAACAGCGGTGTCCACTCGTGCGCGGGGCGGTCGGCGTAGCCCAGCATCCGCATCATGCTGTCCTGGACCGCGTCCAGGGCGTCGTCGCGGCTGCGCAGCCCGGCCTCGGCAAAACGAAACGCCCGCGTGCTGATGCCAGCCAGAAACGCCTCCAGTGAAACCGGTGCGGCTTCGGCGGGTACGCTTTCAACGGGGTCTGCAATGTCTGTACTCACCAGCACAGCTTACGTCCGGGAGGGTTGGGTGCTGAAGTGAACGCGCCAGGCCCGCCGCGGTTGACGTGGGACTCGGGGGATCAGCGGCCCGCCCAGAATGCCCCCACCAGGGCGACCAGCAGGACGACGTAGTCGAGCGGCCCAGTGGCCAGGCCCAAGAGCGTCATCGCGTGGTGGACGCCCAGCTTGCTGGCTGCGTCCAGCGGGCCAAGGCCGAAGATCGAGGCCATGTGCAGCGCGACGATGTTCCAGTTGGCCAGCGCAATGCCCGCGGCCGTGGCCAGCAAGGCAATCAGGGCGCGGCCTGTACCGGGTGCAAGGCCCACCAATCTGACGCAAATGACTGCGTCGACGGCGACCACCAGCGCCATCCAGCTGCATTGGCGATCGGTCTGCAGCGCCATGACGGACCAAAGCAGGGATAGCAGGCCACAGGCCAGCAGGGTCAGCAGCAGGACCAGCCAAGTGCGGCCGCTGCGCAAAGAGGGTTCGAGGGACATCGGAGCTCCGGACAAGTCGCCCAGCATAACGGGCGCCGCCGGAATGCTCTGTCCAGGTCGTTCAGGCCGGCAGGGAAGGACGCTCGGATAGAATGTCGTGCTTGCACACGCCCAGTGCGCCCCCACCTGTCAGACATGTACTCCCGAAGCAGCGAACCCGTCCAGTTCGAACGCGACTGTGACGCCATCATGGTCCCCTCCGGGGAGTCAGTGACTTTGCCTGCGGGCACCTATGGCTACATCACCCAAGCATTGGGGGGCAGCTATACCGTGTTCGTGGAGGGCAACCTGATGCGTATCGCTGGCAAGGATGCCGATGCGATCGGAAAAGAGCCGGTCGAACCACTGAGCCTGCCCGATGGCGCGGGCGACGAGCAGGTCGAGCGGCTGATGTGGGAACAGTTGCGAACCTGCTTCGATCCGGAAATCCCGTTCAACATCGTCGACCTCGGCTTGATCTACGAAGCCAACCTGGAGCATCGCGACGATGGCCTGCGCCGGGTGGACGTCAAGATGACGCTGACCGCACCGGGCTGTGGCATGGGCGACATCCTGGTCGACGATGTGCGCAGCAAACTGGAGATGATTCCGACGATTGCCGAGGCAGAAGTGGAGCTGGTGTTCGATCCGCCGTGGAATCGCAACATGATGTCCGAGGCCGCGCGTTTGGAGACCGGCATGCTGTGATGCGCGGGTCCGCGTGTCTTCAACCCGGCGTATACGTTCGTGAAACATCGTGGAAAGTTCCGGTTTGCTGTTGATTGGCATCCCTTTTCTGACATTTATGTCAGCCAAATCTGACGATTTGGCGTGAAACGTCTTGTTTCACGCAATTTCTCTCCTTTAGGTTCGAGTCAGGCCCGCGTCAATCCGGGTCATCAATGCCGGTAGGACGCCGTCAGCTCGCATCACATCAGAAGCCAAGGCGTGGCGACCGGTTGAGATCCGCAGGAATGCGGATGACCGCTTCATCCATTGAGAGGGAAGTTCGATGTCCGATGTCACGCAAGGTCGCATGCGTCTGCATGCGTTGGCCGCGGCTGCCGCGGTGTTTGTCTCCGTCCTGAGTGTTCCTGCGGCCATGGCGGCCGAACGGGTCGACGTGTCCGGCCTGCAGGCCACCGACCAGCAGGGATTTGACCGCTTCATCGTGAAATATCGCGAAGGCTCGGCCGCGCAGCTGGATGCGGCCACGCTGTCCCCCAAGCTGACATCCGCTGCGGCCGCCGTGCCGCAGGTCGCAGGCAAGGCGGCGCTGGACGTGCAGCATCTGCGCCGCACGGCAGTGGGCGCTGACGTGGTGCGCAGTGCGCGCAAACTGGATCGCGTGGAAGCCGAGGCGCTGATGCGCCAGATCGCCGCCGATGCGGAGGTCGAGTATGTCGAGGTCGACAAGCTCAACCACGCGTTCGCCACGCCCAACGACCCCAGCTACGGACAGCAGTGGAGCTACCAGGGCGGCAATGGCGGCATCCGCGCCAACGAGGCCTGGGATATCACCACCGGTGCGGGCGTGGTCGTGGCGGTGCTGGATACCGGTATCACCAGCCATCCGGATCTGAACGCGAACGTGGTGGCCGGGTATGACTTCATCATCGATACCGAAGTCTCTAACGACGGCAATGCTCGCGATGCGGACCCAAGTGATCCGGGCGACTGGGTCACAGCCAACCAGTGCGGTTACACGCACGGGGCGTCCAGCTCCAGCTGGCACGGCACGCATGTGGCCGGCACCGTCGCGGCGGTCACCAACAACGGTGTCGGCGTGGCAGGCGTGGCCCATGGCGCCAAGGTGATGCCGGTGCGCGTGCTGGGCACCTGCGGTGGCTATGACTCGGATATCGCCGACGCGATCATCTGGGCATCGGGCGGCACGGTCAGTGGGGTGCCCAATACCAGCACCCCAGCCGAGGTGATCAACCTCAGCCTGGGCGGCGCCGGTGCCTGCGGCACGACCACGCAGAGCGCGATCAACAGCGCAGTCGGTCGCGGCACCACGCTGGTCATCGCCGCCGGCAATGACAACACCAATGTGTCCAACGCCTCGCCGGCCAACTGCAATAACGTGGTCGCGGTGGGTTCGACCACCAATACCGGCGCGCGTTCGAGTTTCTCCAACTACGGTTCGCTGGTGGATATCGCCGCGCCGGGATCGAGCATCCTGTCCACGCTCAACAGCGGCACGACCACCCCGGGCAGCGCGAGCTATGCCAGCTACAGCGGGACTTCGATGGCCACCCCGCACGTGGCAGGTGTGGTGGCGCTGATGCAATCGGTGGCATCCTCGCCGCTGACGCCGGCGCAAGTCGAAGCGACGCTGAAGTCGACCGCGCGCGCTTTCCCGGGCACGCCCTCGCAGCCAATCGGCGCCGGCATCGTCAACGCAAAGGCGGCGATGGATGCGGTCAGCGGTGGCGGCACCGATCCGGACCCGGATCCGCCGACCGGCAACGTCTTGACCAGCGGCACCCCGGTGACCGGCCTGGGTGCCAGTGCCGGCAGTGCGTTGGAATACACGATCGTGGTGCCGGCCGGTCGCAGTAGCCTGAGGGTGGCGATCAGTGGCGGTTCGGGCGATGCGGACCTGTATGTGCGTCGCGGATCAGCGCCAACCGATTCGGCCTATGACTGCCGGCCCTATCGCAGCGGCAACAGCGAGACCTGCACCTTCAACTCGCCGGCTGCGGCAACCTGGTACGTGCGGGTGAAGGCGTACAGCACGTTCTCCGGCGTGACCCTGCGCGCGACGTACTGAGCCATTCAGGGCGTCTGTGCAAACAAGCCCCCCCGGCATTGCCGGGGGGCTTGTCGATTCACGGAGAGGGCACGGCCAAGACCCTCAGGGCCTTCAGGCGGCCTCGAAACGATTGGCTGCCACGTTCTTGCGGACTTTCTCTGGGTCCCAGACGCGGCCATTCATGGCAATGTAGACGCCGGCCGGCAGCGACTGCACCGCGCCCACCGCACAGCCGATGTTGAACTCGGCATCCGAGCCGCGGAACCGCGCCGGGTTGAGCGCGCCGGTCATCACGATGGTCTTGTCCGGGATGGTCTTGAGCACCTTTCCGGTCTGCACCATGCTGTCGGTGCCGTGCGTGAGCAGCACGTGGCGTGCGGACTGCGCGGCCACGGTGGCGCGGACCAGCTCGCGGTCCTCGTCGGTGATGTGCAGCGAGTCCTTGCGGATGATGGGGATGACGGTGAAGCGGAAGGTCACGCCCAGCTCCTTGAGGATCTGGCCGATCTGCGGGTCGCCGATCTGGTAATCCGACTTGTCGTCGAAATAGATCTTGTCGATCGTGCCACCCGTGGTGACGATCAGCAGCTCTTCCATCACACACTCCACGGGACAGCTTCAAAAAGGAGCTGGGATTTTACTGCGGACGCACGGGCTTCTTGCTGAAGCGCTTGCGCATCCCCGGCAGGCTAGAGGCGCCGATGACCAGCAGGGCCAGCAGGATCTCGATCCAGGCCTGCCTTGCTTCAGCCGGTCGGCTCCAGGCCACCATGACGCCGTGGCTGAACCAGGCCAGCGCCATCACGCCAGACCAGAACCCCGCCGTGCGACGTCGTGCCAGTACCCCGATCAGCAGCAGCACAGCGGGCAGCGTGAAGATCAGCTGTGTGGCCAGCCAATGGCGATCGTCATGGAACCAGGTTGCGAACAACACAGACAGGCCCAGCAAGGCCAGCGCCAGCAGCCATTTCGCCGTGGTCATGGCGTCAGCCCGCCGCCAGGCGGCGGGCAGTGTCGGCCAGACGCCGGCCCAGGGCGCGGGCCAGGACGGCTTCTTCCTCGCTCAGCGTGGCATCGTCTTGGCCGCCAGCGACATGGCTGGCGCCATACGGCGTGCCGCCCGTGCGCGTGCTGCTGAGCAACGGCTCGCTATAGGGAATGCCCAGCAGCAGGCAGCCATGGTGCAGCAGCGGCACCTGCATGGACAGCAGCGTCGATTCCTGTCCGCCGTGCTGGGTCGCGGTGGAGGTGAACACCGCCGCGGGCTTTCCAATCAGCGCGCCGCTGGCCCATTCGGCGCCCAGCGTGTCGATGAAGTACTTCATTGGTGCGGCCATGTTGCCGAAGCGCGTCGGGCTGCCAATGGCCAGACCGGCGCAGTCGATCAAATCCTGCTTGTCCACGTAAGGTGCGCCATCGTCCGGGACCGGCGGCTGCGCCTGGGCGGTGACCGGCGCCACGGGCGGCACCGTGCGCAGGCGCGCGGACATGCCCTGGACTTCCTCGATGCCGCGCGCGATCTGGCGCGCCAGCTTGGCCACGGAGCCGCCGCGGCTGTAATAAAGCACCAGGATCTCGGTCATCGTCGGGCGTGTCCTTACAAGAGCGACGCCTAGTATCGGCCCTGCCGCGCGCGATGTCCCCGTCGACATCGCATCCGTTACCCTTGCGTGGATGAAGCCCCTGGATGCAATGAATCGATGGAGCGAGCGCGTGCGCGACCGTGCGCGCGTCGGCAGCTTCGCGCGGTTCCTGGCCAAGCGCTTCCTCGACGACCGCCTGTTCCAGGCCGCCGCAGCGCTGGCCTACACCACGATCTTCGCATTGGTGCCGTTGACGATGGTGGTGTTTGGCGTGCTGTCTGCGTTTCCCGGTTACGACGAGTGGAGCCAGCAGCTGGGCGAGTACGTGTTCTCCAATTTCGTGCCCAGCGCGGCAGCATCGGCCAAGCAGTACCTGCTGCAGCTCTCGTCCAACCGCGCCCAGCTGACCGCGGCCGGCGTGGTGGCCCTGGTGTTCTCGTTGCTGATCACGCTCAACAGCATCGAGTCCACCTTCAACCAGATCTGGCGCGTGCCCGAGTCGCGGCCGCGGCTGGTGCGCTTCCTGGTGTATTGGACCGTGCTGACGCTGGGTGCGTTGCTGGCAGCCGCCTCACTGGCGATCTCTGCCAAGTTCTTCGCGCTGCCCTTGTTCGAAACCGAGCAGGGACGCCTGCTGGCCAATACCGTGTTGACGGTGGCGCCGGTGGTGATCGAATTGTTCGCCATCACCGCGATCTATCGCGTGGTGCCGCACCGGCCGATCAAGCTGCGCTATGCCTTTGTCGGTGCGTTGATCGCCACGCTGTTGCTGGAAGTGATCAAGTGGGCGTTGGGCCTGTACCTGGGCAACTTCAACTCGTACCAGACCCTCTACGGCCCGTTGGCGGTGGTGCCGATCCTGATGATGTGGATCTATCTGTGTTGGGTCGCGATCCTGATCGGTGCATCGGCGGCGGCCACCAGTGCGGCATTCCGCTACCAGCCCGCGTCGATGCGGTTACCGGTGGGATTCGAGCTGTATGGCCTGCTGCGCATGGTCGGTCGTTTCCACCAGGCGCGCGCGCGCGGTGAGGGGCTGAGCGACGATCGTCTGCTGAAGCTGGAGCCGATGCTCACCGATGCGCTGGTCCAGGAGTTCCTGGCCGCCCTGTGCCGGATCAAGCTGGTGCGCTGCGATGAGAACGGTGAGTGGATCCTGTCGCGTGATCTGGAGACGGTGACGCTGTCCGAGCTGTACGAGGCCGCGCAGTTGCGCGTGCCGGTGTCCGAGGCGCATCTGCCGTTCCAGGACGATGCGCTGGGTGTATCCGTGCGCGATGCACTCAACCGCCTGCGCATGCCCATGCGCGACCTGCTCAAGCACAAGGTCGCCGAGATCTATCCTTCCCCCGCGGAGCTGTCTTCCCCATGAAATCCATCGTGTTGTCATCCGCTCTCCTGGCCACATTGACCCTGGCTGCTTGCAACAAGTCGCAGGACGCCGCGTCCGAAGCCAAGTCAGCTGCGGCCGTGCCGGCCGTGCCGGCCAAGCCGGATCAGGCGGCGGCCGCCACGCAGGCGGCGCAGGAGCCTTCCGCGGCCACCAAGGAATTCCCGACGTTGCAGGTCACCACCGTCGACGGCCAGCCCTACGACCTGGCGCAGCAGCGCGGCCATTGGGTGGTGGTGAACTTCTGGGCGACCTGGTGCAAGCCCTGCCTGAAAGAGATGCCGGAGCTGTCGGCGATGGCCAAGTCCGACAAGGACACCGTGCGCATCCTGGGCCTGGCCTACGACGATATCGAAGACGCCGACCTGCAGGCCTTCATGAAAAAAAGTCCGGTGGACTACCCCATCGCCAAAGTGGACGTCTACGCGCCGCCGGCGGATTTCGAAACCCCGCGCGGCTTGCCGATGACTTATCTCATCGCGCCCGATGGCCGCGTGGCCAAGCGTTTCCTCGGCCCAGTGACGCCGGCGCAGATCCGCGAAGCAATGGCCGCCGCGCCGGCCGGCAAGCCTGCTTGATGCAGGCGCGCCGGTTTCTGGTCAGCGGACGCGTCCGGGGGGCTTTCCGTGCCGCCACCGTTGCGGTCGCACGTGGTCTGGGCCTGTCCGGCCATGTCCCCAATCTGGACGACGGGCGCGTGGAAGTCGTCTGTGCCGGTGGTGGATCGGAGATCGAAACCTTGTCCGGTTGGCCCGCCGCGCGGGCCGGCCTTGGCATGTGTCGATGCCGTCGAATCCCAGGGGTGGGATCAGGCGGTCGCACCTGAGTTTGTGACCCTTCCCTGACCTGCTGCCCCGGCAAGCGCTGCCGACCCAACCGCGCGCAGCGGCGCTCGGCGTCCAGCGGTTCCGCATCGGTCCGAGCGCATCGACCGTTGTCCGCAAATGGCGTTGCTGCACCCCACGACACGCTGCAAGCCCTCCTGGCGCGACACCGAGGCATCGTGCAGGTCAAGCGTATTCATGTGTGCAACGCACGGATCCGGTCCAGCCTGGTGGGACAGGATCGTGGGTTACCGCTCGCGTAGCCTTGGGCGCAGCGTGGCCAGGTTGCAAGGGCGGGTGCGTGCGTCGAGCTGGGCTGAGATGATCCTGTCCCAGGCCGTGCGGCACGCCGAGGTCGAGCCTGGCAGGCAGAACACGAAGGTCTGGTTGGCCAGCCCGGCAAAGGCGCGTGACTGCAATGATGAGGTGCCAATCTCGTCAACGCTGATCGCGCGGAACAGCTCGCCGAAACCGGGCATTTCCTTGTCCAGCAGCGGCAGCAACGCCTCGGGCGTGGCATCCCGGCCGGTAAAGCCGGTGCCACCGGTGACCAGGACGCCGTCCACAGCCTCATCGGCGATCCAGGCCGAGACGATGGCGCGCATCCGGTAGATGTCGTCCTTCACGATCGCCCGCTCGTGCAGCAGGTGGCCGGCGTCGGCAGTGGCGTGTACCAGGTAGTCGCCGGAGGTGTCATTGGCCAGCGTGCGCGAGTCCGAGACGGTCAGCACGCACAGGCGCAGGGGAATCAGGGTGTCGGTATGGGGCATGTAGCCAAGCCTAAGCGTTGGTCGGCGTGGCTTCAACGCGCGATCGGAAACAGCGGGTCGGCGACCTTGCAAGCGCTGACCTGCGACGCTGGATCCGCATGGCCCTGGCTGGGATGAAGATCCCCATCCCGTGGCGTTGACAAGGCAGCGCACTGGCCATGTCGACGCGGAACGTCGAAAGCGCTGCAAGCGAACCTTGCCAGGCCGCTATGCGTTGCACGCGCGCATGCCGGAAGGAGAATGCGCGCATGGCTGCCTGCGGGGGATGCCTCAAGCGAGCAGGTCGCGCCAAGGGCTCGCGGTCGCCAACGTGACGCGTGGTGATCGCGAAGAACGGCGTCGGTGACGCGCGAGCTCAAGCTCCAGTTGCGGTGCGTCCATTTAACGGGAAGGCGACCTGGGGCGCGCGGACTGCGCTCCGTGCCCCTAGGGCCTTGGCTCAACCTTCCGACAATCGCGCCAGTTCGTCTGCCTGGTGCTCGTGCATCAAACGGCCGATCAGATCGTCCATGCCGCCCTCGACGATGTTGGGTAGGTCGTAGAGCGTTAGCCCCTCGATGCGGTGGTCGGTAATGCGGCCCTGCGGGAAGTTGTAGGTGCGGATGCGCTGGCTGCGGTCGCCACTGCCGACTTGCAGCTTGCGGGTCTGCGCTTCGGCCGCCGCCTGTTTGCTGCGCTCGGCATCCAGCAGCTGTGCCTTGAGTCGCTTCATCGCCTTGTCGCGGTTGGCGTGCTGGCTGCGCTCGGTCTGGCATTCGACCACCACGCCGGTCGGCACGTGCGTGATGCGGATGGCCGAATCGGTCTTGTTGACGTGCTGGCCGCCGGCGCCGGAGGAGCGGAAGGTGTCGACTTTCAGGTCGGCCGGGTTGATGACGATCTCCTCGACCTCGTCGGCTTCGGGGATGATCGCCACGGTGGCGGCGGAGGTGTGGATGCGCCCCTGCGATTCGGTGGCCGGCACGCGCTGTACGCGATGCGTGCCCGATTCAAATTTCAAGCGCGAGTAGGCACCGCGCCCCACTACGCGCGCCACGACTTCTTTGTAGCCACCGTGCTCGCCAGGCGAATCGGATTCCACCTCGACCTTCCAGCCCTGCCGCTCGGCATAGCGTGCGTACATGCGGAACAGGTCGCCGGCGAAGATCGCGGCCTCGTCGCCGCCGGTCCCGGCGCGTACTTCCAGGAACAGATTGCCGTCGTCCCGTGGATCCCTCGGTACCAGCAGCAGCGCCAGCGCTTCATCCAGCCGGGTCAGCTCGGCTTGCGCCGTTGCGATCTCCTCGTCGGCCAGTTCGCGCAGTTCCGGGTCATCGCGCATGGCCTGCGCGGCGGACAGGTCGGCGCGGGCCTGCGCTTCGGCGGCCAGCGCGGTGGCGACCGGTTCAAGCTGGGCGAATTCACGCGAGAGATTGCGGAAGCGCTCGTTGTCGCCCACCACGTCCGGATCGGCGAGCAGACGTTCGAGTTCTTCGCGGCGCTCGGCCAGCGCTTCGAGCTTACGGCGAAGGTTCGGGGTCATCGGGCGACGTGGCAGGGTGGTGGTAGCCAGGCTTGGCCGGGAACAGGCGGTCGGCGGCACGGGCCAAATCGACATCGCCGCGCAGCGCCGCTTCGCGCAGGGCCGCGGTCGGAGGGTGCAGCAGGCGGTTGGTCAAGGTATTGGCCAGGAATTCCAGCACCTCATCCGGGTCGCGGCCATTGCCCAACTGTTGCTTGGCCTTGGCCAGGATTTCGTCGCGCGTGGTATCGCCCAGCGCACGCAGGCGCTTGAGGGGCTCGTGGTGCCGCGCGGCGTGCAGGGTTTCCAGATAGCGGGTGACCTGCAGATCGATGATGGCTTCGGCTGCATCGGCTGCTTCGCGGCGGCCACGTCGGTTTTCCTCGACCGCGCGCTCCAGGTCGTCCACCGAATACAGATAGGCGTCGGCCAGTTCGGCCACGCTGGCTTCGATATCGCGCGGCACGGCCAGGTCAAACAGCATCATCGGGCGGTGCTTGCGCTGCAGCAAGGCGGCCGCGACATGACTGCGATAGATGACCGGTTCGCGCGCGGCGGTAGCCGAAAACACCACGTCCGCTTCGGCCAGGTGGCGCTGTACGTCCGCCAAGGGCAGGGCGGTGCCGCCGTGGCGGGAGGCCAGTTCCTGCGCGTGGCCCAGCGTGCGGTTGGCGATCAACAGCCGACGCACCTTGCCTTCGCTCAGGTGCTTGGCAGTCAGCTCGATGGTTTCGCCCGCACCGACCAGCAGCACGGTCGAATCGCTCAACCTGGCGAAGGAATTCTGCGCTAGGCGCACGGCGGTGGACGCCACCGACACCGGGTTGGCGCCGACCAGCGTGTCGGTGCGCGCGCGCTTGGCCACGGCGAAGGTCTGCTGGAACAGCCGGTCCAGCCGCTGCCCCAGCACACCTTGGCCGCGTGCCTGCGACCAGGCGTCCTTCACCTGGCCCAGGATCTGCGGCTCGCCCAGCACCATCGAGTCCAGTCCGGTGGCCACGCGGAACAGGTGGCGGACCGCCTCACCGTCCTGATGTCGATACAGATAGCCCTGCACGCCATCGCCGTAGGACGCCAGCCAGTCGGCCAGCACCTGGGCGTCGTCAGCCACCGCGTACAGCTCGGTGCGATTGCAGGTGGACAGGAGCGCAGCTTCCTCAACGCCCGGCAGGGCGTGCATCGCGGTCAATGCCGCTGGCAGGACGTCTCCGGCAAACGCCACCCGTTCGCGCAGGTCAACCGGCGCGGTTTGATGGTTTAGTCCGAGTACCCACAACGTCATGATTCAGGCGCTTGCGTTAAGCTGCTGGCGTATTTAGCCCGCCATTTTACGGTCCGTCCTCGCCCAATGCCCGCAATGATGCGTTTTATCGTTTGCCTGCTGCTGGTCATGCCCGCAGCGCAGTCCAGTTGGGCACAAGCGCCGACATCCGACACCGCCGATGTGTTGACCCCGGTCATGGCAGGTGAATTCGCCCTGCAGGCGGGGCGTCTGGAAGAGGCGTCACAGTGGTATCTGCAGGCGGCGCAAGGCAGTGACGATATCGGCTTGGCTGAACTGGCCACGCGCATTTCCTTGCTGGCCGAGGACGATCGGCGGGCCCGCCAGTCGCTGGATCTGTGGCACCAGCGCGCTCCGAAGTCGCTGGCCATGCAGGCGGCCGAGGCCACGTTGGCCGTCCGCGGCGGCAATGCCCGCGTGGCACTGCGCGAACTCAAGGCGCTGCTGCGTGCCGACACGCCACAGTCCTGGCGCTATGCCATCAGCGCCCTGGGCGCGGGCGGGCGCAACCCCCAGACGTCGGCCAAAGTGATGGGGCGGTTGATGTCTGGCGGTCACCTGCCCAACCAGCTGCCATTCTGGCTGGCGCTCGGTGCACTGGCGCAATCACTGGACCAGCCCGCGCTGTCCGATCGCGTCATCGGCGAAGTGGTGCGGCGGTTCCCGGCCGACCCGCGGGTCGCCTTGCTCCATGCCACCCAGCTGCGCCAATCCGGCCAGGAGGCGCAAGCCAAGCAGGTGTTGTCGACCCTGACGCCGGCCGCCGCGCAGGATCCCCAATTGCGGGTGCTGCTGGCGCAGGAGTTCGACGCGCTGGGCGATACCGTCGCGGCTGCAGGTGCGATGGCGCAGGGGCCGCAGGATGAGCGGACCTGGTCGCTGCGTGCCTCGCTGCTGGCCAAGGTGGAAGACAACTTCGCACTGACGGCCCTTTACGACGAGCTGCGGGCCGTTCCCGAGCCTGATGCCGGGCGCAGCCTGTTGCTCGGTCAGATCGCCCAGTACCTCAAGCGTCCGGGCGAAGCGCTGGATTGGTATGCCAGGGTCGAAGGCGGCGATGCGCGCACCGAGGCCCGCCTGCGTGCGGCGTATGCCTTGCACGAACTCGACCGCAAGCCGGAGGCTTATGAGCAGGCGCGCAAGATGCAGGGCGACGCCGCGCTGGACGAAGACGCGCGGCGCAACGCGTATCTGCTGGACGCCGAGCTGCGCCAGAAGGATGAAGACGATGCCGGCGAGTTGGATGTCCTGGCCCGCGGCCTGGCCGCCTACCCGGATGACAGTGCGCTGTTGTACGCCCGTGGCCTGGCCTGGGAGCGGCGTGACCAGATCGGCCGCGCCGAGGCCGATCTGCGCCGCATTTTGGTCACCGAGCCGGACAATACCGCCGTGCTGAACGCGCTGGGCTACACCCTGGCCGACCGCACGACACGCTATCAGGAGGCCTTGCAGTTGATTGATCGGGCCCGTGCCGCGTCGCCGGACGAGGCGGCCATCATCGACAGCTACGGCTGGGTGCTCTATCGCCTGGGCAAGGTGGATGAGGCGCTCGTGCAGCTGCGCCGCGCCTTCACGCTGATGAAGGATCCCGAGATTGCCTCGCATCTGGGGCAGGTGTTGTGGGAGCAGGGGCATCGTGACGAGGCGCGGCGTTATTTCGACGAGGCGCTCAAGCTGGACCCTGAAAATCGCTCACTGCAACGCGCGCTGGAAAAGACTGGGGCATGAAACTGCCGAAGTGGATGGCGGCAATGGCCGTGCTCGGGTTGCTGGCGGCCTGCGCCACGCACGCGCCGCGTGAAGTGGCGCCAGTGCTGCACGGCGCCGCGGCGGAGACGGCTGCGGCGCAGCAGGCGGCGCGTCGCCAAGCCTTGCAAGGTGCGGGCCCGTGGTCTTTTGCCGGGCGCGTTGCCATCCAGAAGGCAGGGAAGGGTGGCAGTGGTCGCATCGACTGGCGCCACGATGGCCAGGGTCGCGATGTGATCTCCCTGAGCGCGCCGGTGACCCGTCAAAGCTGGCAGCTCACTGTGTCCCCTGATGGGGCGGGGCGCCTGGACGGGCTTGAAGGTGGTCCACGCAGCGGTTCTGATGCCGAAGCCTTGCTGCAGGAGGCCACGCAGTGGGACATCCCTGTTCGGGCGTTGGCCGATTGGGCGCAGGGAGTGGCGTCGCCTGTGCTCGGCGAGGCCCTCATTCAATACGGGGCCGATGGCTTGCCGCGTCAGATCGAGCAGGGTGGCTGGCGGATCGCTTACCCGGTCTGGAAGCAGGACCCGGCGACGCGACAGTTCTTGCCAGCGCGCATCGAGTCCACTCGCGGGGATGCCACGGTGCGATTGCTGATCGACAGTTGGCAGTGGTTGCCCTGACGTGCCGATGTTCGTGGATGCGGACGGTTGGTCCACCTGGCCTGCGCCTGCCAAGCTGAATCTGTTCCTGGAGATCACTGGGCGCCGACCGGATGGCTATCACACGCTGCAGAGTGTGTTCCGCATCCTTGGCTGGGGCGACACGATCCACCTGCGTCCGCGCCGCGATGGCCTCATCCGCCGGGTAGGGGGCTCGGTGGAGGGCGTCACAGAGGCCGATGACCTCGCTGTTCGTGCAGCCAAAATGCTGGCTTCTGCATCGAATAACTTCAAAGGTGTGGATATCCGCGTCGAGAAGCGCATCCCTGCCGGCGGCGGATTCGGCGGCGGATCTTCCGATGCCGCCACGGTGCTTTGCGCGATGGATCGCCTCGGCGACCTTGGGCTGGGCGTGGAGGCGCTCGCGCAGCTGGGCCTGTCGCTTGGCGCTGACGTCCCGGTGTTCGTGCGCGGTCAGAATGCCTGGGCCGAAGGGGTGGGGGAGCGACTGTCCCCGCTGACCCTGCCCCCGGCCTGGTATCTGCTGGTCAGTCCGGGGGTCCATGTGCCCACCGCTGAACTTTTTCGCGCGCCGGATTTGACGCGGGATGCTGCGCCCGTGAAAATATCGGACTTCCTTTCCGGAAAGCGGCTCGGCAATTGCTTCGAGCCGGTGCTGCGTCGCCGCGAACCTGCGGTGGAGGCCGTCTTCCAGGCGCTCTCCCCCCACGGTTTGCCGCGTCTCACCGGGACTGGGAGCGGCTGCTTCGTCGAGTTTCCTGATCGTGCGTCCGCCCAGGCGGCCTTCGATACGGTGTCGTCGCGGTGGCGGGCCTGGGTTGTGTCGGGTGCGGATCTTTCGCCCCTGCATACGGCGCTGGCGCAAGCAACAACCTGATTGCAGTCTGCTGGGGCGTCGCCAAGAGGCCTAAGGCACCGGGTTTTGATCCCGGCATTTCGCAGGTTCGAATCCTGCCGCCCCAGCCAATCTGTCTTCGTCCTCCCGCCTATGCGCCTGTTCCAGGTGCGCCCGCCAAACGCCCGGACATCACCGACATGCAAGACGACCGCAATCTGCTCATTTTCTCGGGCAATGCGAACAAGGCGCTGACCGCCAGCATCTGCCGCCAGCTTGGCGTGCGCCAGGGCAAGGCGATGGTGTCGCACTTCTCCGATGGTGAGGTGCAGGTGGAAATCCAGGAGAGCGTGCGCAAGCAGGAGGTGTTCGTCGTGCAACCCACCTGCGCGCCCTCGGCCGAAAACCTGATGGAGCTGCTGGTACTGGTGGATGCGCTCAAGCGCGCCTCGGCCGCCAGCGTGACCGCGGTGGTGCCGTACTTCGGCTACTCGCGCCAGGATCGCCGCATGCGCTCCTCGCGCGTGCCGATCACCGCCAAGGTGGCGGCCAAGATGTTTTCGGCGGTGGATACCGATCGCGTGCTGACGGTGGACCTGCACGCCGACCAGATCCAGGGCTTCTTCGATTGCCCGGTGGACAACGTCTATGCCTCTCCGCTGCTGCTGGCCGATATCTGGCGCGCCTACGGGACCGAGAACATGGTGGTGGTCTCGCCGGACGTGGGTGGCGTGGTGCGCGCGCGCGCCGTGGCCAAGCGCCTGGACGATGCGGACCTGGCGATCATCGACAAGCGCCGGCCGCGCGCCAACGTGTCCACGGTCATGAACATCATTGGTGACGTGGAAGGCAAGTCCTGCGTACTGGTGGACGACATCGTCGACACCGCTGGCACCCTGTGCGCCGCTGCGGCTGCGCTGAAAGAGCGTGGTGCGCTCAAGGTGGCCGCTTACTGTACCCACCCGGTGCTGTCTGGCCCGGCCGTGGACAACCTCAACAAGTCGCTGCTCGACGAGCTGGTGGTCACCGACACGATTCCGTTGTCGCCTGCCGCCCAGGCCTGCAGCAAGATCCGCCAGCTGTCGGTGGCCGAGCTGCTGGCTGAAACCATCCGCCGCGTCGCCTTTGGCGAATCGGTCAGTTCGCTGTACGTGGATTAAGGCATTCCGGCCGGTCGGGCCTTCCGACTGGCCGCAATACGGCTTCCCTGGTCGCGGGGGAGTCGCATCGCCGCCGAGAGGCGGTTCATCAAGAGAGAAAGTGAAAACCCATGGCTAAGACACATGAAATCCAGGTGCAGCGCCGCGAAGACGAGGGGAAGGGTGCGAGCCGCCGCCTGCGTCACGCCGGCAACGTGCCTGCCATCGTTTACGGTGGCGACCTCAAGCCGGTCAGCATCACGCTGAGCCACAACGATGTCTGGCTCGCCAGCCAGCACGACTGGTTCTACTCGTCGATCCTCGACCTGAGCCTCAATGGCGACGTGCAGAAGGTGCTGCTGCGTGACATGCAGCGCCATCCGTTCAAGCAGCAGATCATGCACCTGGACTTCCAGCGCGTGAACGACAAGGAGTCCATCCGTACCGCCGTGCCGCTGCACTTCCTGAACCAGGAAACCTCGCCGGCCGGCAAGGCGGCCGACGTGGTCGTGACGCACGAGTTGAACGAAGTCGTCGTCGAGTGCCTGCCGGGCAACCTGCCGGAGTTCATCGAGATCGACCTGGCCAACCTGGCGCTGGGCGACGTGGTGCACCTGTCGGAGTTGACGCTGCCCAAGGGTGTCGAGATCCCCGAGCTGAAGCTGGGCAAGGAGCATGACGTGGCCGTGGTCACCGCCAAGCATGGCCGTGTCGAAGCCGAGCCGGAAGCCGAAGGTGAAGCATCGGCTGAAGTGCCGGCGACCAAGGCTGCCAAGGACGCCGAGTAATCGCGCCTCGTGGAGGATGCCTGCAAAGGCATCCTCCACGGATGTGATGGCATCGCGATGGCAGGCTTGCGCCTCATTGTCGGGCTGGGAAATCCCGGACCCGAGCATTTACGGACCCGGCACAATGCCGGGTTCCGTTTTGTCGACACCCTGGCGATGCAGCAGGGGGTGCGCTGGTCGCTGGAAGGCAAGCTGTTCGGCGAAACGGCGCGCGTCCAGGTCGGTGGCGAAGCGCTTTGGCTGCTCAAGCCGGCGACGTACATGAACCTAAGTGGCAAGTCCGTCATGGCGGCGCTTCGGTTCTGGAAGATCGAGCCGGAGCAGGCGCTGCTGGCGCACGATGAGCTGGATCTTGCCGTGGGCACGGCACGTCTGAAGTTCGATGGCGGCCACGGGGGCCAGAACGGCCTGCGCGACACCATCAGGCTGCTGGGTCACGCCGGGTTCCATCGTCTGCGGATCGGCATCGGCCATCCGGGCCACAAGGACAAGGTAACGCCTTGGGTGCTGGGGCGTCCTGGTGCGGAGGACGAGATCCTGATCGGGCATGCGATCGACGATGCATTGGCTGCCTTGCCACTGGCGGTGGCGGGCGATTTCAACGAAGCCATGAAGCGGTTGCACACCCCCAG
>JBEVNH010000052.1:0-13937 GCA_040508175.1 Pseudoxanthomonas sp. | reverse complement strand
GCCGATAGAACGCCGGATCGCGCACGGTCAGGCGCGCGTGCAAGTCTCCTTCGTGCTTCCGCGCGCCGAGCGTGGTCTGGTCCGCGCCTTCCTGGACCACTAGCGTACCGCCATGGAGACCATCCAGGGTCTGTAGCAGTCGCTGGCGCAACAGGCGATCCAGTACGCCAGGTCGCATCCGGTGAGCCTGCGAGGCGGCGAGCACATCGGTATCGATCCGGCTCATGGAGTGGGGGCCTTCTTGTGCGGGTGGTCGTGAACGGGATTGCCGCGCCACCACAGGCGCAGTGCCTGCCAGTGGATTGCGACGATGACCTGCAGGGTCATCAGGGGAAATCGCAGCAAGGTCGACGCCAGATTGCCTGCGGTGATCGACCGGCGCTGCAGCACCAGTGTGGCGTCGAACGCCTTTTCACCGCCATGGTCTGCAGGGGGAAGTACATCCATGTGGATACGTAACGCGTCGGAAGGCGGCTGCACGGTCCAGCGGTAGTGATGTGCCATCGCCATGAACGGCGACACGTGGAATCGCTTGTCGAACGACCATGTCCATGCGCTGCCATGAGATTGCGCGCAGGCCACGGGCAACACGTACTGGTGTCGCTGTTTCCATGGGGTGTTGGTGATCTCAGCGACCACATCGGTCAGCGTTACGCCATCGGCGGCGTAGCAGTAATAAAGACTCACCGGATTGAAGCTGTAGCCGAACTGCCGCAGATGCGTCAGCAGACGAACCGGACCGGACGGGCGGTGGCCGGTCTGACGCTCGACCAGGTCGCGGACTTCCTCATCGAGCGGGCGAGCGGGATCGCCCAGGAAATCGCTGCGACGGAACTCGCACAGCGCGCGTCGCTTGGTGGACCAGCACCAGCGTTTGGCAAACACGCGGTCCAGCTCATCCAGATCCAGCAACATCATGAACAAGGGATAGCGAAAGGCGTGCGGTTTGGGAGCATGACGGCGATGCCGGACCCAGCCGACATACAGCGCGCTCTGCAGCGGTGCCTCCGCCGGCGTGCCCCCGCGTGCCGTGGTGTCCTTGCGTGCTTGCGCGTGCCGGTCCGCGGCGAGCGGCAATGCACGTCGTGACGCGGGCAGCGGCGAACTCATGCAACAGCGCCCAGGTGCGACTGCGACTGCGACTGCGACAGCACGGCATCGGCAGCGGCATAACCACTGCGCAAGCCGTCCTCATGAAATCCAAATCCCCAGCCAGCACCGGCAAAGAACGTGCTGCGTTGTCCCTGGATCTGCGACAAGCGTGCTTGCGCGGCCACCGAGGCATGGGTCTGGTGAGGGTGGCGGTAGTGCAACCTGCGCAGGACCTTGTCTTCGGCCGGCTGCAGCTCGGGATTGAGCGTGACGATGAAGGGCACGGGCGCGTCGAGCGACTGCAAGGCATTCATCCAGTAGCTCACGCTGCAAGGTGCGTCAGCCCGTCGCGGCACATGGGCGTTCCATGCGGCCCAGGCGGCACGGCGTCGCGGCAACAGGGATGCATCGGTATGCAGCACCACTTCGTTGGGCTGGTAGGTGATGCCCGAAAGCACGACGCGCTCGGCTTCATCGGCATCCGACAGTAGTGCCAGGGCATCGTCGGCATGGCAGGCCAGGACGACATCGTCGAAGCGTTGCACCCCATCGTCGAGCTGCAAGCTCACGCCGCCGGCATAGCGTCTGACAGTGCGGACCGGGGCGGACAGGCGCAGGTCCACGGTCCAGCGTTGGCGCAACGCATCCACGTAGCGCTGCGAGCCACCACGCACCACGCGCCATTCGGGCCGGCCGGTCACCTGCAGCATGTGGTGGTTGGCCATGAAGGCCACCAGATGTCGGGCCGGGAACGCCAGGATGGTCTCCGACGGGGAAGACCACAGTGCGGAGGCCATCGGCACGAGATGGTCATCGCGGAACACATCGGAATATCCCTGCGTCTGCAGGTACTCGCCCAGCGTGGGACTCGCCGCGTCTGACGACAGCAGGGTTGGCGCCTCGCGGTAGAAACGGCGGAGGTCGCCCAGCATGCGCCAGAAGCGCGGGCTCACCAGATTGCGTTTCTGGCAAAACAATCCACCCAGGGTGCCGGCGTTGTATTCCAGCCCATTGCGGTCGTCACGGACCGAGAAGCTCATCGTCGTAGGCTGCGAGGTCACGCCCAGGGTGTCGAACAGCGCGGTAAGCAGGGGGTAGTGCTGCAGGTTGAACACGATGAAGCCTGTGTCCAGCGCATGGTGTCGGCCTTGCAGTGCGATGTCGTGCGTCTGGGTGTGACCGCCGAGATAATCGCCTGCCTCGAACAGGGTGACCTCGCAGCCCTGCTGCGACAGCCGCCACGCCGCACCCATGCCGGCAATGCCGCCACCAACCACCGCCACCCGCCTCATGGCGCCACTTCCGGTCGCGACAGGCCCGTGGGGACGGGCTTGAGATCGTGGATCAACCGCAGCCAGGACATCAACTTCAGGCCGTACCAGGTGATGTCGATCTCCCACCAGCGAAAGCCCTGCCGTGCAGCGCCGGGGAAGTGGTGGTGGTTGTTGTGCCAGCCTTCGCCAAAGGTCAGCAGCGCCAGCATCCAGTTGTTGCGGCTGTCATCGTGGGTGGCGAAGCGGCGTGTGCCGAAGCGGTGGGCCAGCGAATTGATGGTGAACGTGGCGTGGAACAAGACCACGGTGGACACGAAGAATCCCCACACCAGGAGCTGTGGCCCACTGGTCTGCAGCTGCGGCGCGGCTGTCTCGAGCCAGGTGCCCAGTGCGTAGAGCGCGGCGGCCAGGGCGATGGGCATCAGGATGTCGAAGCGATCCAGGAAACGCAGCTCCGCAAACTTGCGCAGGTCGGGGATCGATTCCCAGCGCGTCCTGAATCCTGCAGGCGTCAGGAACCATCCGACGTGGCTGCGCCAGAATCCCAGCCGCGCCGGCGAGTGTGGATCTTGCGCGGTGTCAGTATGCCGATGATGGTGGCGGTGGTGGGCGGCCCACCACAGTGGCCCGCGCTGTACGCAGGTCGCGCCCAACATGGCGAAGGCAAACTGCACCGCACGCGAGGTGCGGAAGGCACGGTGCGAGAAATAGCGATGGTAGAAGCCGGTCAGCGCGAACATGCGCACGGCGTACATCGCCAGCGCCACGCCCAATGCGAACCAGGACACGCCTACCCAGAACACCGCCAGACACGCCAGGTGAAGTGCGATGAAGGGCGCGGCTCGCAGCCAATCGGTGCGATTTTCGTCCCGCCCCGTCTCGGACGTGGCATCGGCCGTGTCGAACCAGCGACGCAGCACGCGCCACGGGCCAGTGGTCGCGGGCGAGGGCAGCGGTACGGCGGGCTGCTCGGGCACGGATGTTCTCCAGGGGGCGTTGTGAAGAGATACGCAACGGACAGGAGTATGGATGCACCCGGTTCAGCAACATGTGCAGGCAAGGTGCCCATCCGGTGGTGCGTGATCAGGGAGCAAGGAGCTGCAGGTTGCCCTTGGCACTGATCGGACCGGTTGCCACGCCGCCAGGCGCCCCGCCGGTAGGCTCACGCGTGACAGCAAGCACCGTACGAGCGTTGGCCAGCGCCAGTAGATCGGCGCGCACCTGGTGCGAGCGCTTGCCCTCATCGTCGAACACGCCCAGCGAGCGTGCTTTGCCGTCGTCCGGGATCAGCCATAGCTCAGGGACCTTGCCGTCCCGCTCGGCGCCGCCCATGGGCATGATGGTGATGCGCTGGCTGCCGGGTTCCATCATGGCGACATAGCGCGGCGTACCGTCATCGGCCTGCAGCGTCGCCACCATCGGAGTGACGTCGGCGGCAGGCGTAGGCGCCGTGGCGGGCGCCTCTACCACCAAGGTGGACTCGGCCGGCGGCACGCTGCGGATGACGTAGACCAGCGACACGGCCAGGATCGCCGACAGCGCGGCACCGGCGAAGGAAAGGGTGCGCCACAACGACAACCCCGGGAAGGACGATGTCTTGGCGTCGGGAGTCGCGGGCGCATCAACCGGCGCCCAGCCGAGCTGCACGGTAATGCGTCGCCACAAGGCACTCGGGGGCGGGACCGGCGCAATCTGCTCGGCCAGCGCCATGAAATGGAACTCCCACCTCCGAATGTCGGCATCCAGCTGTGGGTCCTGCTGCCGCATGCGCTCCACCGCATCGCGTTCGCGGCGTCCCAGCACACCCAGCACGTATTCGGCCGCCAGCAGGCTGCCTTCCGGCGGATCGATGTCGCCTGGCTGCGTGCCGTTCATCGCTCCAGGCATTCCTTCAACTTGGCCAGGCTCCGGCGGATCCAGCTCTTGACCGTTCCCAGCGGCGTGCTGCTACGGCTCGCAAGCTCTTCGTAGGTGCAACCCTCAAAGAACGCCTTGCGGATCAGGCGACGGCGCTCGGGCTGCAGCTCCTGCAGGCAAATATCCAGTCCATGCGCCTGTGCGGCCGCGTCGGCAAGCTGCAATGCATCGGGGGCTTCATCTACCGGCTCGGGAACCGCTTCGATCGCCAATGCCTGGCGATCTTGCCCGGAGGCACGCAGCTGATCGATCGAGCGGTTGCGCGCCATCATCGTCAGCCAAGTCATCGCCCGTGCGCGGGTGGGATCGAACTGGCCCGCCTTCCGCCAGATCGTGGTGTAGACCTCCTGCAGCACATCTTCGGCCTCGCTGCGCCGGTTGAGGATGCGAAAGCACACACCAAATAGCCGGGCCGAAGTGTCGCGATAAAGCTGCTCGAAGGCAGCGCGGTCCCCGGCGGCGACCGCCAACAGCAGCGCTCCAGCAGTGTCGGTCGGGGCTTCAGCTGCGGTCTGCGACATGAAAGGCCAGGCGGGAACTGTGACGAAGATGGCATCGGATCGTACACGAAGCCTGCGCGCTCCATGTCGCGAGGACCGGCTTGGCAAGGGCAGAGCAATAGACACGACACAGCCTGAAATCAGGAGTTGCACAGCGATACGACCAAAGCCGCAGGCTGGATGCACACGGCCTTCACCTCGATTTGCCTGACATGCCGCAGCCCCGATTCGGATGACCGGCATGTCATGTAGAGCGCGCACCAGAAACCTCAAAGACCTGGCCTTGGTCGGCCTGCTGGCAGGTATGGGAATGGCTGCCGGGTGCGGCCGTTTCCCACGGGACGCCGAGGGCACGCTGGCACAGGTCGAACGCGGCGTGATGCGGGTTGGTGTCAGTCACGACCCGCCGTACGTCGTGCTGCATGACGGCGCCGCCCCGTCCGGCCCCGAATGCGAATTGATCCAGGCCCTGGCGCAGGCGCGTAAGGCCCGGATCGAATGGGTCCATGGCGGACATGACGGACTGATGCGACAGGTACAGCACTTCGAACTGGACATGGTGATTGGCGGGCATCACCGCGATTCGCCCTGGCAACCGGAAGTCTCCTGGTCGCGCGAATACCATCTGCAGGACCGAGATGGACTGGCGCGTCGTCAACTGGCCTTGCCGCCCGGCGAGAATGCCTGGCAGCTGGCCGTGGACGGCTTCCTGTTCGCGCGCAGCCGGCCTGAGCTTCGCACGATCGGTGTGCTGTGACCCAAGCGATCAGGCCGCGCACGCCCCGTGCCCTCCCGGCCGAGCAGGTGCAGGCGCTCACACGCGCCGAGCATCTGTCTTGGTGGACGCTGTTGCTGATCGGCGGCGTATCGGTGCTGATGTACGCGGTGATGGGCGGCTCGGAAGCGATGAAGACCGCATTGGTCGAAGACCTGCTGAGCTTGTTGTCGCCGCTGTGCTTTCTGGTGGCGGCGGGGTTTCATCGCAGAGCGCCGGACACTGAGTACATCAATGGACGCGCCCGCGCCTTCGACGTGACCTTTCTGGTGTCGGCCGTGGCCCTGACCGGCGTGGGCCTGTCCATCGTCTGGGACAGCCTGCATACGCTGCTGCGTGGCCAACACCCGATCCTGGGCACCGTCGCGGTGGGCAACCACCTGGTCTGGCAGGGCTGGCTGATGATCGGGAGTCTGGTGATCTCGGCGATTCCGCCAGTGATCCTGGGGCACAAGAAGCAGGCACTGGCACGCCTGCTTTCCCTCAAGACGCTGCATGCCGATGCCGACACCAGCAAGGCCGACTGGATGACGGCATTGACTGGCGTATTGGGGGTGATCGGCATCGGGCTGGGACTGTGGTGGGCCGATGCGGCGGCCGCATTGGCGATTTCGGCCAGCGTCCTGAAGGACGGCCTCCGCAACCTGCGGAGTGCGATGCGCGATATGCATGACGCGCGCCCGCAGCGGGTGCAGGGCGATCAATCTGATCCGTTGCCCGAGCAGGTGCGCCAGGCCGTACTGAAACTGGCCTGGATCGAACAGTGCCAGGTGCGCCTGCACGAGGAGGGTTTCCGCATCAGCGGTGCGGTGTTCATTGCGCCCAGGTCCGGCGGACAGGTCGATGCGCGGATGTTGCGGGAGGTGCATCGTTGCGCGTTGGCCGTGCACTGGCGCATCGATGAAATTGTCGTGACCCTACTGGGCGAGGAACCACGGGCATCCTGATCGCGGGGGCGCAGGCACCTAGCCCTTGGGGCGAGTCGATCAGGCGTGCCGGCGACCTTGGAGGCCTGGATCCGCTTGGGGAACGCGGCCTGAAGCCAGCAGGCCGGTCGCGCTGCATGGACCTCTTGTCGCGCGTAGCGCCTTGTCGGGATCCACGTAGAGGCCGACGGGGGCCGGGAAGATGGCACTTGGGTCGCCGTGACATGCCGTGCATGGAAGGACCGTCTGTCGCATCGGCAGCACCCGGCCGTCATTGAGGGGGCCTTACGCCTTCCTGGATCGGCTTCCCGCGCTTCGCGGTGCGTTAGGGGATCCCGTGCTGCTTGAGAACGGTGGTCCACAATGCTTCGGACATGGCCGTCAGCTGGTCCTTCTGGCGGTACAGGCAGATCTGCATGGGGATGTCCCACTCCGTGCCGCCGGCGCGCACCAACCGGCGTTCGTCCAGATGCCGGCGGATCAGTCCCACGGGCAGCCAGGCCACGCCGCGGCCCTGCAGGGCCATGGTGGCGATGATTCCAGAGGCATGACTTCCGAACACCGACTGCAGGTGGGCCCGTTCCTGCAGGAATGCGCCGCCGCTGGCAATCACCCGCGCCAGTCCCGCCTGCGGTAGATAGGACAGATAACTGACCGGGTTGTCCCGCGTGCCGGGCAGGGGATGCAGCGGTGCGTGCGGTGCGTCACTGCGCGGCGTGGACACTGGGATCAGGGTGTCGTGATCCAGTGCCACGCGCAGAAAACCTTCGTTATCAAGCGGCCCGACCGAGGCGACGTTGCGGTGGGCAAGCAGGAAATCCACTTCGCCCTTGAGCATCATCCGTTCACAGGCTTCCAGATAGCTGGTGGTGAACTGCACCTGCAACGGCGGGTTGAATAGCGGTTCGAGCTGACAGATCCAGTCGGGGAAGTAGCCGAACGCCAGCGCGTTGGTCGACGCCACGCGCACCTGGCCTGCCTGATGCATGGCTTCGGCACAGGCTGCCTGGCGCCCAGCTTCCATCCGGGTGACGACCTCCTGCGCGGTCTGGAGGAAGCGGTTGCCCGCGTCGGACAGCGTGACCCGGTTAGGACCGCGGATGAACAATGGAACGCCCACCCAGTCTTCCAATGCCTGGATACGGCGGCTCAGCGCAGGCTGTGTCACATGCCGGAGCTTGGAGGCGGCGGCATAGGTGCCGGTGTCCACGATGGCGATGAGGTCGTGGAGCCAGTCGAGCATCATGGGAAAGCACCGGGAAATAAAAGAATACGGCTGAGCCAATCCCCTGTGTTGCGAACCTGGGTCGCAGGGGCTGCAGCGGCATGTCAAGGGACGACAAGGGCCCTTGTCCACCCTCGGCCACCGCGACGTCGTGCTCGGGGCTTAGCCTACTGGACTTGGTGAGGCGAGATGCCCTGACGCTGGCAGCGCTTTCCCACAGGATGGACCGCAGGCGATCGCGTCAGCGGATTTCCTACGACGTGTCGGCGCATACGCCGATGCGCACGTGGCCAGCGGGGTGCCACTGTCAGGTTCATCACCAGGCGGAGCACAGGGATGCGAATCGTATGGCTGGCAAGCATGCTGCTGCTGGGCGCAAGCGCGCAGGCACAGACGGTCTACAAGTGCAGCGTGGGCGGTGCCGTGAGTTATCAGTCGGCGCCTTGCGCGCAAGGCAGCGTCAGCCGGCGTTGGGACTATGTGCCGGAGCCGCCGTCCTCACCGGAGGTCCAGGCGCGGCTGGATGCGATGGGGCGCGAGCTGATCCTGCGCAATCGTCCTGTCGTCTCGCGCGCCGGGACCGCGCGACGCGCGGTGGTCACCATGGCAAGGCCCACCGCCTGTGAACGCGCGCGTGAACGCCAGCGCGCCAGCCTGGAGCGACTCAAACTCAAGCGCACCCACGACCAGCTGCGGCGACTGGACGACCAGGTCACACGCCATTGCCGCTGACGCATCGCATCAGGGCACACCGTCCAGCGTGATGCCCCCAGGCCCGTGACGCGGGCGCAGTGCCTGGAAATCGGTGACACAGGCGTGTCTGGTCGCCAGCGAATGGGTGTGCGTGGCCGTGATCACCAGTACCGAAGCACCAGCGGCCTCCGCAGCTTGGATGCCCACGCCAGCGTCTTCGAAGATCAGGCATTGATTGATCGCCACGCCCAGGCGCTGCGCCGCCAGCAGGTAGCCGGACGGATCGGGCTTGCCGTGCACCACGTCGTCGGCACTGACCAGTATCGGCGGTGGGATGAAGCCGGCTGCCTGCAGACGCCGCGCCGCCAACGCAGCCGGGGCAGAAGTCACGATGGCCCAGCGCTCGGGCGGCAGCTGTCTCAGGAAGTCGGGTGCGCCGGCAATCGCGGTGACGCCTTGCACATCGGCGATTTCCTCCCGGGTGATCCACGCCGCCTCTGCAACCGGGTCCACTCCAGGCAGCTGCAGCTTGGCGATGGTGTCCACCGCGCGTGCACCGTGGATGGTAGGCACGAAGCTTTCAGCGTCCAGTCCATGCTGGTGGGCCCAGCGCGTCCATACGCGTTCGGCCGCGGCGATGGATGTCAGTAGCGTGCCGTCCATGTCGAACAGAAAGGCCTGGTAAGGCGTATGCGGGGTGTTCAAGGGGGCAATCCGGGACGGGGCAGGGCATTCAAGCAGACCCGATGCGTCTGGCCAACCTTCGTGCCGCAGGACGTGATGTGTGCGGTGCTGTGCGACTTGAATGTGACGCGCTGCGCGCAAGGGTGTCATGCGGCATGGATCGCGCGCTTTGTGGTCAAGAAAGCAACGCGCAGGCCGCTACCGGGATGCACGCTCCCGCGCCCCAGCTCCGAGGCCTCATGCTGTTCACCATCGCCTTCATCGTCATTGCCGTTGTGGCAGGTCTGGTGTGGCTGGCAACCCTGGAAAGCTCGGCACGCACCGGCTACCACGAGGCCAAGGTGGATGAACTCGACCTGGTGGCGGCCACGCGCCAGTACGGGCTTGCCCGCAAGGAGTGGCTGCGTGGCGCACACGATCCGGCACTTGGCGTGGCGCTGCACCGGGACATGCTGGAGCGCGTGGTGTTCCTGAAGGATCGCATCGAGCAACTGCAGGGGCGCGCGCATGGCCCCCAGGCCCGCACGCTGCATCGGCAGGCATTGAGCCGCGAGGCTGAGGCGCTTGCGCCTGTCGCGGTGGCGCAGGCCGCCTACGCGTCGCGCCCGCCTGCGCCCGAGGCGATCGCCACGCCAGAGGTGCAGGAAGAACAGGCGCCGGTGGCGACTGCCACCGAGGGCGCGGCAATGGCGGGCGCGGGCGACGGTCCAAGCCTTGAGATCCCGGCCGAGGAGATCGTGGTGTTGCCCCCCCCGGAGCGGTACTTCATCGCGTTGCGTGCATTTGAGGTGCGACGCGCGGCTGAGAAGGCAGAGGACGAAGCGTTGAACAAGCCGCTCAACATCCTGGAAGGGCTGTTGCCGGTGCTGCGCGCGCAGATCCGTTCGGACTATCGCCTGGGCGGGCGCGGCGATGCGCCGTTCATCGCTGGCCAGATCGCCCGGCTGGTGGTGCTGACCGACCGGGTGGATGCGTTGCGCGACAAGCCGCATGGCCGGAGGAACCGCGTGCAGCTCTACGGACAGGTCATGGCAGAACTGTACGCCAACAACCCGGATTTCGGCGTCGATGAGCTGCTACGCGCCCCGGATGCCTCGGATGTCCTCGTCTGGCCGCCGCTCGAGGAACACGCACCGGGTCCGATCTCATTCGACGCCTGGCGCGAACAGTTCCGGCTGGCGGCGGAAGAATTGCTGCGGGCCCTGCCGGCCGACAGCGAAGTGAGTCGTCGTGCCGAACCCGATGATCTGGCGCCGCTGCGCCAGTCATTTGGTGCAGGCCTGGATCCATCGCAGGAGGGACGCGTCTATGCCTTGCGTCAGGTCCATCACGGCATGTCCGAAGCGATCGCGCGGGCGATGCCGGCCGAGCAGACCACTGCCTGATTCAGGTGCTGCGCCGGCGGCAAGGACGGCGTGGACAGCAGGGCGCGCCACGTGACCCCGCTTACTCCAGCCGGGCATCAGCCCAGGCGATGGCAGGCGGCAACCCGGAGCCGTCGACCACCTGCGCTTCGGCCACCAGCTCCAGCACGTCGATCCCGTCGACCGCGATGTCGATGGACGTGGCGGCATCCTTCGGGGAGCGTGGCGCGGTCTCGTGCAGCAATCTGCCGTCGCCATAGGCGCGGAACACCACGGAGCCCGCAGCCTGGGCATGGTCCTGCAGACCGACCTGTGTGCGGAAGCGCGTGAACGCCTTGCCTGTCCGTACCTCGAGTCGCGAGTTGGCAAGCGTGCCCAGGCCATAGGCAAATCCCTGTCCTGCGATGCTGAGCGGCTGCCCGCCGGGCGAACGGTCTGCCCGCGGCACGGCCTGCGGGCTGCGCTGGCGGGTCACCTCATCCGGCAGGCCATCGGCCGCCACGTGCACGCGTCCGGTCATTTCGCTCAACAAGCGGGCCTTGCCTGCCGCCGAGACGCCGCTGACTTTGAACATGACGGCCTCGTGCGCCGCCAGTGTCACGCGCAGCACGCCGTCCTGCCAGGGCAGATCCTGGCGTTTCCACAGATCGCGCACGCGGTAGCGACCGTCGCCGGCCAGCTTGAGCTGTTGAGGGCCGACTTGCGCGGTTGCCGTCTTCTCGCTTCGGTTGAACAGCACCACCGCGCGTTCGCCGGATGCAGCCAATGCTTTGACCAGCACCTGCACATCGCCCTGGCTGGACGCCAGGCTGGCCTGGTTGCCGGCGGCATCCTGGTTGATGGCGATGACCTCGGGGTTGGACAGCAGGTCGATCAGCGATGCGGGTGCCTGCGTCAGGTCGAAGCCCATCAGCAGCGGCGCGCTCAGGATCGCCCACAGCGAGAAATGGCTGCGCGCATTGGTCAGGTGCTTCGCATCGAACTCACCCAGCCCCACCGCCAGCATGTCCGGGTCGTTCCAACGTCCCGGGCCCGCATAAAGCTCGCGTCCGAGGGTGGAATCCAGATTGACCAGCATGCTCTCCCAGGTCGGTTCGATATCCGGGCTGGTGCGCCACAGGTTGCCGTGGCGGCCGCCCCAGTCGCGCACGCTGGCCTCGCCCCAGGGGCAGATGGCCAGGACGTAGTCGTTGTCGGGATTGAGGTCGGCCAGCAGGCGGCCGACGCGCGCGTACTGCGTTTCCACCGCCGTGCGGTCGCTGGCCACCGGATCACGTCGTACGATCAATGGGTGCACCACATGATGGCCGGACTGCATCACCGGCTCGCTGTCGGCGCCGAAGTCGGCCAGGCCGCAGGCATCCACTTTCAGGTAATCAAAGCCCCAGTCCTGGAACATGGTGCGCAGGTCGCTGGCCTCGAAACCCTGCAGCCCGATCTCGCGTTCGTCCGCAGTGCCGACAGGCAGGTTGGGGCTGTGCCGGTCGAAGGCCTGCGAGCAGGCATTGCGGCCCACATCGGTATACAGCCCAGCCTTGAAGCCCATGGCGTGCAGCTTGTCGGTCCAGGCGCGGAAACTGGTTGCGCTGCCCGGGCCCTTGGCGATGGGGAACATCGCGGTGCGGATTTCGATGTCGCCTGACGCGCGACGCTTCAGCCACCAGCCGTCGTCGACGTTGATGTAGCGATAGCCGGCCTGCTGCAGGCCGCGCTGCTGGATGAACTCGGCGACTGCCAGGATGCGGCCCTGGTCAACCTCGGTGCGGAACGCGTTCCAGGGATTGAAGCCCATGGGCGGCGTCGCTGCGGCACCGTGGCCGTAGACCGAGAAGCGCCCGCTGGGCTGCAGCACGTCCGGCGTGGTTTCTGCCGCGGCGGCGCACGTCGGCAACGACACGAGCAGGGCAAGCAGCAGGGACTTCATGTCGCAATTCCTTGTGGCCGCCGCGGCGGCTTGGCGATGTGCGCGGCTGATCGACGGATGGTCGTCGGATCAGGCGTATGTCGTGGTGGCCGCCAGGCGCAGCGCATACAGCGCCGCGCCGTAATGTGGGGCATGGATCGGCGTGCGCAGTTCGAAGGTCGGCGCCGCTCCGGCGAGCGCTGTACGGAAGGGCTGCATCAACAGCTCGCCCGCGCTGAAGGCGCCTCCGGAGTACGACAGCGGCACTGGCTCATCGGCCTTGAAGCCCAGCGCCACGCGCAATGCTTCGGCAATGGCGGCCAGCTCGCGGCCGGCACGCTGGAAGATGTCGATCGCTACCGCGTCGCCTGCCTGCGCCGCCTGCGCCACCAGTGGCGAGAGTCTGGCCAGGTCGCCGCGTCCACCGCCGTCCTCGCCATAGACGTAGGCGCAGATGTCCAGGTCGTCTTCCAGTTGGAAATGCGCGCGGAAGATGCCGTACAACGCGCCACGCGGCAGGCGTCCGTCGCTCATGCGCGAGAATGCGTTCAAGCCCTGCATGGCAATCCAGTAGGCCGAACCCTCATCGGAGAACGCCTCGCCCCAACCACCGGCGCGCGCCGCGGCGTCGCCACGGCGGCCGTAACCCATCGAACCGGTGCCGGCGATGATGTTGATGCCGTCGGCACAATCCAGCGACCCGGCCCAGCCACAGACCATGTCGTTGTCCACGTCGTAGCGCGCGTGCCCCAGCACGGCGCCCGGAATCTCGCGCAGCAACGCACTGGCGCGGCTGTCTTCGCCGTAAGCCGGCAGGCCAAAGAAGGCGTGCACGATATTGGCGGTGGTGCCGCCGGTCTGCGCCAGCGCCTGTGCGATACCTTCAGCCAGAATGCGCTGCACGCCTTCCAGCCCGACCTGCGGGTGATACGTTGTGCCCAACTGTGCCTCGGCGCGCAGGACGCCGGCCGCATCGACCAGCGCGAAGCGGGTCTTGGTGCCTCCGCCATCCACGCCGAGATAAAACGCTGTACTCATGCGCTCAGCGCGTACAGCTGCACGCCCTGGACCACGCGATTGACCAGGCCCGAGGGGTTGGGATTGTCCGGCGTCACGCCCATCGCCCGCGAGGTGAGAAAGGCATAGACCTGCGCCACGCCGATATACGGCCACAGCAGGTCGACATCGGCCGCAGCGGCCAGCCCTTCGACGGCTAGCGTATCCGCCTCCACACCGGCACGCGGCTGCGCAGTCACCTCGACCACACGCGCGGCGCGGCCGTCGCGTCGCAGTTCGTCGAGCAGGTCGTGGTCATAGCGCCGCGTGTAAGGATCGTTGGACACAAACACGATCACCAGGGTGCGCTCGGTGACGAAGGTCTTGGGGCCATGGCGGAAGCCGAGCGGCGAATCGAAGCAGGTCACCACCGCGCCATTGGTCAGCTCGCCCAGCTTGAGCGTGGCCTCGCGGGCCAGGCCCTGCAACAGCCCGCTGCCCAGATACACCACGCGGTCGAACTTGCCGGCGGTCAGTGCCTCAAGCAATGGACGCGCCTGCACCAGCACGCGCTCGACCGCATTGCTG
>JBEVNH010000041.1:0-30922 GCA_040508175.1 Pseudoxanthomonas sp. | reverse complement strand
GCGCTGCATTTGATGGCTTATGGACGTAGCTTTCGTGGGCGCGTCCGTGACGGGCTTGTTCGCAGTCATGCGGAAGGGCTCGACATCTTTGTCGAATGGCATGAACAGCGACACGATCGTTTACGGCGTGCGGGAATGCGGCACACCGGACAGCATTGGGAGGGGCGGCTGGACGGACGGAGCGTCGCGCAGCTCGGTGATCTTTGCGCGGCCTTTGCGGTGGTGACCTTCGAGCCTGGAAGCCACGCGCTGGTCACCGGGAGTGCCGAATCACGGCGCCGCTATCTGGATTGGGGCTTGTTCCACGTGGAACAAGAATTCCTTCCGCTCTGGCGTCGGTACGCGAGAGCCTTGAAGCAGCGCAATGCGCTGCTGAAGCAACGCGGGTCCTTGCGTGATCTCGACCCCTGGGACGCCGAGTTGGCTGAGACGGGAGAACAGCTGACGAGACATCGAGCAAGCTATCTGGATGCGCTTCAGGCTTATTTTGCGCGGATCAGTGCGGAACTTGTTCCGGCGCTGGGCGTGCCTTCCGTCCAGTTTTCGTCTGGCTGGCGGCAATCCGAGGTGTCGCTTGCAGACGCCTTGCTGTTGTCCCGCGAGCGTGATCGCGCGGCTGGTTATACTCAAGTCGGGCCTCACCGCGCCGATTGGCGCCTCGAGTTCTCTGCATTACCCAACCGCGAGCCCTTGTCGCGGGGTCAGGCAAAACTGACAGCGCTCTGTTGCGTGTTGGCGCAGGCCGAGGACTTTTCCGAGAGACGGGGCGAATGGCCGGTGATCGCGCTGGATGACTTGGCCTCCGAGCTGGATCGCGTGCATCAGGAGCGCGTGCTGCGCAGGTTGGTTGCTTCACCCGCGCAGGTGCTGGTGACAGGAACTGAGTTGCCTGGACCGCTATTGAGTGGGGACTGGTCTTTCTCACGGTTCCACGTGGAACATGGAACGATTGCGGGCATCCGATAGAACGCGATTTGGGGCTGTGATTGGGTTGCTACAGTGCAGCGTTTGCACCAAGGGGACAAGCATCTCCAAAGCGGCAAGTTCCACGTGGAACACCGATCGGTCTGCGACTTGCAAGCGAATCAGAAGCCCGCCCTGCCCCGGATGCTATAATCGGATCAACACCTTACTGCCCGTTTCAGCGTCCGTCGCACATCGCCGGGGCCACGCTGGGGGGCCGCAGCTGACGGATCCGAATGAGCGACGAAAACCAGACCGGTTCCACCCCGACTCCGCCGAACGGAAACTATGACGCCAACAGCATCACGGCGCTGGAAGGTTTGGAAGCCGTCCGCAAGCGCCCTGGTATGTACATTGGCGATGTGCATGACGGTACCGGTCTGCACCACATGGTGTTCGAGGTCGTCGACAACTCCATCGACGAAGCGCTCGCAGGCCATGCCGACCATGTCGCGGTCACCATCCACGCGGATGGCTCGGTATCTGTCTCCGACAACGGCCGCGGTATCCCGGTCGGCAATCACGCTCAGATGAGCTCCAAGCTCGGTCGCCAGGTGTCTGCCGCAGAAGTGGTCATGACGGTCCTGCACGCCGGCGGCAAGTTCGACGACAACAGCTACAAGGTCTCCGGCGGTCTGCACGGCGTCGGCGTTAGCGTGGTCAACGCCTTGTCTGAAAAGTTGCAGCTGGACATTTTTCAGGGCGGCTTCCACTACCAGCAGGAATACAGCAACGGCGCTGCAATCAGCCCGCTGCAGCAGCTTGAAGCAGACACCAAACGCGGTACGACGCTGCAGTTCTGGCCCTCGGTCAAAGCCTTTAACGGAAACGTCGAGTTCCACTACGACATCCTCGCCCGTCGCTTGCGTGAGCTCTCCTTCCTCAACTCCGGCGTAAAGATCGTGCTGTCGGACGAGCGCGGCGAAGGCCGCCAGGACATTTTCCAGTACGAAGGCGGCATCCGGAGCTTCGTGGAACACCTGGCGCAGTTGAAAACACCTCTGCATCCGCATGTAATCTCAGTGATTGGTGAGACGAACGGCATTACCGTGGACGTCGCCCTGCAGTGGACCGATGCCTACCAGGAAACGATGTTCTGCTTTACCAACAACATCCCGCAGAAGGATGGCGGCACGCATCTGGCCGGTTTCCGCGCCGCGCTGACCCGCGTGTTGAACAATTACATCGAGCAGAACGGTATCGCCAAGCAGGCCAAGATCAGCCTGACCGGCGACGACATGCGCGAGGGCATGATCGCCGTGCTTTCGGTGAAAGTGCCCGATCCCAGCTTTTCCTCGCAGACCAAGGAAAAGCTGGTCAGCTCCGACGTACGCCCGGCGGTGGAGAGTGCGTTCGGCACCAAGCTGGAAGAGTTCCTGCAGGAGCACCCGAACGAGGCCCGCGCGATCGCCGGCAAGATCGTCGATGCCGCCCGGGCTCGCGAAGCCGCGCGCAAGGCGCGCGATCTCACGCGCCGCAAGGGTGCGCTGGACATCGCCGGCCTGCCCGGAAAGCTGGCTGATTGCCAGGAAAAAGACCCCGCACTGTCCGAGCTGTTCATCGTCGAGGGTGATTCGGCTGGTGGCTCTGCAAAGCAAGGCCGCAATCGCAAGAACCAGGCCGTTCTGCCACTACGAGGAAAGATCCTCAATGTGGAACGTGCGCGTTTCGACCGCATGCTGGCTTCGGACCAGGTCGGCACGCTGATCACCGCGCTGGGCACGGGCATCGGTCGCGACGAGTACAACCCTGACAAGCTGCGCTACCACCGCATCATCATCATGACCGACGCGGACGTGGACGGCTCGCACATCCGCACGCTGCTGCTGACGTTCTTCTACCGGCAGATGCCGGAGCTGATCGAGCGCGGCCACATCTACATCGGCCTGCCGCCGCTGTACAAGCTCAAGCAGGGTAAGCAAGAGCTGTATCTGAAGGACGATGCGGCGCTCAACGCCTACCTGGCCAACAGCGCGGTGGAAGGCGCGGCCCTGGTACCGGCCACTGACGAGCCGGCGATCACCGGCCAGGCGCTGGAAAAGCTGCTGCTGTTGTTCGCTGGTGCCAACGAGGCGATTGCGCGCAATGCCCATCGCTACGATGCGGCGTTACTGACCGCATTGATCGATCTGCCGCCGCTGGATGTGGCGCAGCTGCAGGCCGAGGGCCAGTCGCATCCCAGTCTCGATGCGCTGGAGGCCGTCCTCAATCGCGGCACGCTGGGAACTGCCCGCTACACGCTGCGCTTCGATGCTGCCGACGATCAGCGCGCTGCGTCCCTGGTCGCTGTTCGCCGGCACATGGGTGAAGAGTTCACCCAGGTGTTGCCGATGGGCGCCTTCGAAAGCGGTGAATTGCGTCCGCTGCGCGATGTCGCGCTGGCGCTGCACGGACTGGTGCGCGAAGGCGCCCAGATCACGCGTGGCAACAAGAGTCATGCGATCGAGAGCTTCGCCCAGGCCCAGGCCTGGCTGTTGGACGAAGCCAAACGCGGCCGTCAGGTGCAGCGTTTCAAGGGGCTGGGCGAAATGAACGCCGAGCAGCTGTGGGAAACCACCGTAAATCCTGACACACGCCGCCTGCTGCAGGTGCGGATCGAGGATGCCGTGGCCGCCGACCAGATTTTCAGCACGCTGATGGGTGATGTGGTCGAACCGCGCCGTGACTTCATCGACGCCAACGCGTTGAAGGTCTCCAACCTCGACATCTGAGGACGGCCGTGACGCCGCCCGAAACCAAGCGCGCCGCAGGCCGCACGCCTGCGGCTAGCCGACCGCTCGGCAAGGCGTTGTCGCACTTTGCGGTCGACGTGGTGCTCGCGGCCGTGGCCATGCTGGTGTTGTCGCTCATCGTGGGCCTGGGCTTGGCGACATTCTCTGGCTTGCGCGCTGGCCTGAGTGGCCAGGCTGCGGACTTCTCCCGGTTGGTCAATGATCCCGGCACATGGGGCCTGATGTTGATCGCCGGGCTCAGCACCGGTGGGGCCGCGCTGTTCGTCTATGCCTTGCGCGGTCACCGCGCGCAGCCGATCGAGCGGCTGCAAGCCTGGTCAGGAATCCGCCAGCCCGCCACTTGGGCCTGGATCGTGTTCTGTGCCGCCATCGTGTTCCTCTGCAGTAGCAGCGTCAGCGTGATCGGCCACTGGCTGGGGACGCCTCTGGATCCCACCAACCAGTCGCTGGTCGACGGTGGATTCCGCGACGCGCCCTGGGCACTGGCGTTGTTCGCTGTGGTGCTGGCCCCTGCCTACGAAGAATTGTTGTTTCGTCGCGTGCTCTTCGGGCAATTGTGGAAGGCCGGCTATCCCCGGTTGGGCATGGCGCTGACCGCTGCACTGTTTGCCCTGCTGCACGAGCTTCCCAGCCTGGACGGCCATGGCACCCGCACGTTGCTGCTGTGGGGCGCCTATGGTGCGATGGGGCTGATCTTCGCCTGGCTGTATCGCAAAACCGGCACGCTGTGGGCACCGATCACCGCGCATGCACTAAACAACGGCATTGCGCTGTTGATTGTTGCAGTGCACGGTCACGGCTGATCGAAAATTAAGGACAATCTGCAGATGCTCAATGCCATGAATCCATCGTCATCCTTTCGCGCCGCTGCCGCCGGCGCCCTGCTAGTCTCCGCGCTGTTCGCCGCAGGCTGTGCGACAACCACCTCTTCGACCGGGCGCCGCCAGTACGTGGGAGGGGTCTCGCAGCAAGAGCTGGATCAGCTCGGCGCCAAGGCCTTTGCCGAAACCAAGCAGACAGAAAAGTTGAGCCAGGACGCCAAGCAGAACGCCTACGTTCGCTGCGTCGTCAACGATCTGGTTGCGCAGCTGCCGGCGCAGCAGCGTAGCGTGGCGTGGGAGACGGCCCTGTTCCAGAACGATGAGCCCAATGCCTTCGCCCTGCCCGGCGGCAAGGTCGGTGTCTACACCGGCATCTTCAGCGTGGCAAAAACGCAGGATCAGCTGGCCGCCGTGCTGGCCCATGAGATTGGCCACGTGGTCGAGCGCCATCACGAAGAGCGCATTACCCGCCAGATGGGCGCTTCCGGCGCGGTACAGCTCTTGGGCACCCTGGCGGGCGACTACGGTCAGCTCGCCGCACAGGGCGGCAGCGCCCTGGCCCAGACTGGATTCCTGTTGCCCGGTTCGCGCGCGCAGGAGAGCGAGGCGGATGTGGTCGGCCAGCGGCTGATGGCCCAAGCCGGTTTCGACCCTGGTCAGGCCGTGAACCTGTGGCAGAACATGATCAGCGCAGGCGGCAACCGTCCGCCGCAATGGCTGTCCACCCACCCTGATCCCAGCTCGCGCATCCGCGAATTGCAGTCACGCGCTGCGTCGTTGGAACCTGTCTATGCACAGGCCAAGAGCGCCGGTCGAAACCCGCGCTGCGGGTGAATGCGCGGCAGTTTCCGATGAAACCGCGTTGCCCCGACTAAATCGTTCCAAACAACGAAATCCCTACAATTGCTGTAAAAGTTTCTGCTACGTTCATCGGCCGTCCCGGGCCTCACCGTGACGCTCATTCCAACCGCCGTCCCACCTGAGGTGACTTCGATGTTGTTGCGTCATACCCGCACTGCCCTGCTCTCCCTGGCCATCGCTGGCTTGCTGGGTCCGGGCGTCATGGCCGATGCGCAGGCACAAGGCCGCGATCGTTCCGAGCGCCAGTCCAAGCAGAAGCAGGAAGTCCTGTATCCCAACGCGACGCGTGAAGCGCCGAAGGGCAAGAGCTCATCGAAGCTGGGTTCCAAGCTGCAGAAGATGATCGACGTCTTCAACAAGGAAGACTACGCCGCCGCGCGTGCGCAGGCCGACGAAATTCTCGCCGACGCGAAGGCCAACGAGGCCGACAAGTCGCTGGCCGCGCAGATCGCCTCGCAGTCCGCGTACAGCACCGACGATTCGGCGGCAGCCAAGACTTATCTGCAACAGGCCATCGACTTCAATGGTCTGGACAACAACGGCCACTACCAGGCGATGTTCATGCTGGCGCAGCTGCAGCTGCAGGATGACCAGTACAGCGAGGGCATCGCCACGCTGGACAAGTATCTGGCCGAAACCAAGTCGACCAAGCCGGAAGACGCGGTGCTGAAGGGTCAGGCGCTGTATCAGACCGAGCGTTATGCAGAAGCCATCCAGGTACTCAAGCCGATCGTGGAAACCACCCCGGACGCCAAGGATTCCTGGGTGCAGATCCTGATGGCCTCCTACGCCGAGAACAACCAGGCGGCGGAGGCCACGGCTCTTGCCGAAAAGATTGCCGCCAAGGCGCCAAATGACAAAAAGGCGCAGATGAATCTGGCCGCCATGTACATGCAGGCCGACCAGATGGACAAGGCGGCGGGCGTGTTGGAAAAGCTGCGTGCATCAGGGCAGCTAAACGAGGAAAAGGACTACCGCCAGCTCTACGCCACCTACGCGAACATGGATGGCAAGGAGAAGGAAGTCATCGCGGTGATCAACGAAGGCTTGCAGAAGAACATCCTCAAGCCCAACGCCGAGGTCTACACCGCGCTGGCGCAGTCCTACTACTACTCCGAGCAGATTCCACAGGCGCTCGAGGCGTGGCAGAAGGCCGCTCCGCTGGCCAAAGATGGCGAGACCTACCTCAATCTGGCCAAGGTGTTGTTCCAGGAAGGCAAGAAGGCGGACGCCAAGCAGGCGGCAAAATCCGCGCTTGAGAAGGGCGTAAAGAAGCCGGAAGACGCAAAGAAGATCATCGCGGCTCCATGACCGCGAAAAAGCGGCAAAAAGCCGTCTAAAACCGTGGTATCACGACGCGGCTTTAGTATAAGCTCAGGGTTCCACCAGCCTGACTGGATGGTCGGAAACCTCACTCCCCACAAGGGCGCGCGACGCGTCGCGGCCCGCTTTTGAGTCAACTGGCGCATGGCTGAACAACTCGTCATCAATCGACATCGCGAAGACGACACGCCGAGTGGCCTCAACTGGCCCCGCATCATCGGCATGACGTTTGTGATGGCGCTTCACGTAGCGGTGTTTCTGCTGCTGCTGATTCCCGCTGTCGCACCGAAGGAAAAGAAGGAAGAGGAAAAGAAGACGCTCGTGACGATCGTCGACGCCCCGCCTCCTCCCCCGCCTCCTCCCCCGCCGCCGCCGCCGGAGGACAAGCCACCGCCGCCGATCAAGACGCTGTCGCCGCCGAAGCCGACGCCGACGCCGCCGCCGCCGGAAGCACCGCCGGTTGACGTGCCGGAGCCGCGCCCGACCGACATCGTGACGCCGCCGGCCCCGCCGTCGCCGCCGGCCCCGACCGCTGATGTCAGCGCCAGTGTCGACATCTCGTCCAAGAACATGAATCCCCCGCGCTATCCGCCGTCTGCTGCTCGTGCAGGCATCCAGGGTCAGGTGATTCTGATTATCGACGTCGATGCCAGTGGCAACGTCACCAACGTCTCGGTCGAGAAGTCCAGCCGCAATCGCGACCTCGACCGCGCCGCGATGGAAGCAGCACGCAAGTGGCGCTTCAACCCGGGGAAATCGGGCACCCAGAGCGTGGCAGGCCGCGTTCGTGTCCCGGTCGACTTCAGCATGGGCGGCTGATCCAGCGTCCACTGCTCTTCAACACACCAGCGTCACTCCACACTCCACTCTTTAAGAAAGGTAAGCGTCATGCTGCAGGAAACCTTGATCGCCGCTGCCGGGGGCGCCAACGCCGCCGCTGCTCTGAACCAGATGGGCTTTGAGCATCTCATCACCGAAATGACCAGCCAGCCGAGCAAGTTCGCTGTCTCCTGGGCCGTGCTGCTCACGCTGGTCGTCATGTCGGCCATGTCCTGGTATTGGACAGTCATCAACATCATCAAGAGCGTGCGCCTGAAGTCGCAGGCTGATCGTGTGACCAGTGCGTTCTGGGAAACCCCGAATGCGCAGGACGCCATCCGTGCCATGGAAGAGCAGCCGAAGAACGAGCCGTTCTCCAAGATCGCACTGGACGCCGCCCAGGCCGCCGCCCACCACCAGCGTTCGGAAGGTTCCACCACGGCTGAAACGCTGAGCCGTTCGGAATTCGTCGACCGTGCCCTGCGTCAGGCCGTTGCACGTGAGAGTGGCCGCATCCAGGGCGGCATGATCCTGCTCGCCACCGTCGGTGCGACTGCGCCCTTCGTCGGCCTGCTGGGTACCGTGTGGGGCATCTACGGCGCGTTGATCCAGATCGGTGCCTCGGGCAACGCGGGCATCGAAGCCGTGGCCGGCCCGGTGGGTGAAGCGCTGATCATGACCGCGATCGGTCTGTTCGTCGCCATCCCGGCCGTGTTTGCCTTCAACTTCTTCAGCAAGATCAACGGCTCGACGATCGCGCGGTTCGACGCATTTGCGCACGACCTGCACGACTTCTTCGCGACCGGCGCCCGCGTGCGCTGATCGCAGAAGCAAGAACGTCAACGCCTCGATAGACGGAGCCCCTCATGGCTTTCAGTTCCGGTAACAGCAATGGTCCGATGGTGGACATCAACGTGACGCCCCTTGTGGACGTCATGCTGGTGCTGTTGATCATTTTCATCATCACCACCCCTCTGATGTCGCAGAAGGTCAAGGTGGAACTTCCTGAAACGAAGTTCCAGCCGGAAGCCGACGCGAACGAAAAGCGGACCAACCCGATCACGCTGGCGGTCACCGAAGATGGCTCCATCTATTACAACGATGAGCCGGTGAGCAAGGAGGTGTTGGAATCGCGTCTTTCCAGCGCCGCCCAGATGACCCCGCAGCCCCCACTCAACCTGCGCGGCGACCGCACCACGCGGATGTCGACGATCAACGAAATCACCAAGATCGCGCAGAACCAGGGCATGCTGGACATCGGCTTTGTCTCCATGCAGCAGAAGGATCGGTGACCCATGGCTTTTAGTAGTGGTGGTGGCAAGGGCGCCATGTCGGAGATCAACGTCACCCCGTTGATCGACGTGATGCTGGTGTTGTTGATCATCTTCATCGTGACCGCACCCATCACGACCTATCCCATCGATGTGAATCTGCCGCAGCGCGTGATCAACCCGCCGCCGCAGATGAAGGATCCGCCGCCGCCAATCGATCTCCGGATCGATGCGTCTGGCACGGTGTACTGGAACAACAGTCCGACCGCCATCGACTCCCTGCAGCAGAAGATGGAAGAAGAAGTCCAGCGTGATCCGACCAACCAGCCGGCACTGAACATCAATGCGAATCCCGATGCGCAGTACCAGGTGATGGCACAGGTCTTGGCCGCTGCGCGTAACGCGCAGATGCAGAAGATTGGTTTCGCGAACTGATCGAGGGTTCGTTCGAGCCGTGAGAAAGCCGCCTTCGGGCGGCTTTTTTTTTGCCCATGCTGTGGTGCGGGTGCAAGACGCGAGGTGAAGCAGGCTGGAATTGTGTTTGGCCAACCGGCAGCGTGCCTTTGTGTGGCGCTGCTTGCCAGCCGACGACAGGCGGCGTAGCGTCTGGGGCGAGCCATCACAAGGAGTACCAGCATGTCGCTGTCCGTGTCCGCTCGTCCTTCGGCGTTGTCCGAGATCAACATCACGCCCCTGATCGACGTGATGCTGGTGCTGTTGATCATCTTCATCGTGACCGCACCGGTCCTGCCGCGTCAGCTGGATGCGGCGCTGCCACAGCCGAGCACGACGACGTTGTCCGTGGATGCGCCAAAGCTCCTGCTGGAAGTGGATGCTGACGGTGGCTTCCGCCTGGATGGAAGAGCGCTTTCCAGCGCGGCGCTTGCGGAGCGTCTGGCTGATGCGCGTGCGTCGGATGCATCGGCGCGCGTCAGCATCCACGCCAACGCTTCGGCGAACTATCAGGCCATGGCCGAAGCGCTGTCCCTAGTGCGCGAGGCGCAGATCACGCAGGTGGCCGTGTTGCCTTGAACCTGTACGGCACTCCGCCGTGGGATCTGCCGATCCCGCGGCGGGTGCATGCCTCTGCGCCATGCTGTCCGCATGGGCGGGATGCCGCCGTCTTAGTGGGCAGCGGCTTCGGTGAGGACGCGCAGATAGGCTTGGACGGTCGCATGCAGACCGTCGTACAGCGCCTCTCCGATCAGCGCATGGCCAATGGAGACCTCAAGCAACGCGGGTACGCGGCGCGCGAACAGGCCAAGGTTGTCCCGAGATAGGTCATGCCCGGCATTCACGCCCAGACCCAAGGCCTGGGCGTGTTGTGCCGTCGCCACGCAGGCGGCCAGCGACACGTCGGGAGCGCCCGAGCTGAAGCCTTCCGCGTACGGGCCGGTATAGAGCTCGATGCGATCGGCACCCAGCTGGGCCACATGCTCCAAACCCGCGCAGCCGGCATCGGCAAACAGGCTGACACGGCATCCCAGTGCCTTGAAGTCGGCGACCAAAGGCTGCAGCTGGGCATGGTCCGTGACAAAGTCGAAGCCATGGTCGGAGGTGATCTGACCATCGCCATCAGGCACCAGCGTGACCTGTGCAGGGCGCGTCAGCGCGCAGAGCGCAAGCAGGCCGAGATAACCCTCACGCGGTGGAGCGAACGGGTTGCCCTCGATGTTGAACTCGACGCCGAACTCCCGCGTGAGCGCCGACAAGGCCACGACATCGTCGTGACGGATATGGCGCTGATCTGGACGCGGATGCACGGTAATCCCGGCGGCGCCCGCTTCCAGACAAGTGCGGGCGGCGCGCACCACATCCGGTTCACCGCCGCCGCGCGAGTTGCGCAGGACCGCGATCTTGTTGACGTTGACGCTGAGGGCGGCGGCTAAGGAAATGGCCATCAGGGCGCCGGTGGCGTGCTGTCGGTATCGCCGGAATTGGCACTACGTCGGGCTTCTGCAACCTCGCGAAGGCGACGCAGTTCGGCCGGATCGATGAGCTGTTTGGGCCGATCATTGCCCCCCACACGCGATTGATACCAAGCGATGGCCCAGGCCACGATCAGGCCGAAGGCCACCAGCAGGCTGGCCAGCATCAGCGCCATCGAAGTGGTGCGAAACGCCAGGAACAGCGCGCCCAGCGACAACAATAGAAACAACCAATGCATGGGACCTCCCCGGGGCCGGAACGAACCGTGATTCTACCCGGCCGATGCGACAGCATCGGCGCGGCCAGTGTCAGAGCAGCGGCGAGAACAGGCGGGCGAAGGCTTCGGGCAGGCGGTGCCGCCACAGCGAGCGGTTGCGATCGTTGCGCACGGCATGAGACTGCGCGAACTCACCTTCCATCAGCTGCGCCAGCTCACCGACCACACCCGGATCGCGGAACAGCATGGACAGCTCGAAGTTCAGGCGAAAGCTGCGGTGGTCGAAGTTGGCGCTGCCGACGATGCCAAGCGCGTCGTCGCATAGCAGTGCCTTGGTGTGCAGCATGCGCGGGCCGTACTCGTAGATTTTCACCCCGGCTGCGAGCAGCTCGTCGAAGTAGGATCGCGCCGCCCAGGTCACCAGGCGAGAATCGCTGAGCTTGGGGACCAGCAGGCGCACGTCCAGCCCGCCCAGCGCCGAGGACGTCAGTGCCATGCGTGCGGCTTCGCCCGGGACGAAATACGGCGTGACCAGCCACACACGCTGGCGCGCATCATGGATGGCCGAGACGTGCACGCGATGGATGGCTTCCCAGTTCGAATCCGGCCCGGATGCGACCGTCTGCACAGGAATCGTGCCGGCCACGGGGCCACTGCCGGGCCAGAGCACGGTGCCGCGGAAGGCCTCGCGCGTATCGCCGGTGGCGTATACCCAGTCCTCTACGAACACTTGCTGCACGCTGCGCACCACCTCGCCCCGCAACGAGACATGCAGGTCGCGATAGGCATCGTCGCGCACGCTTTCATCCTGCTCGTCGGTGATGTTGATGCCGCCGGTGAGCGCGATGCGGCCATCGACCACCACCAGCTTGCGGTGCGTGCGCAGGTTCACCCATGGCCGGCGAAAGCGCAGGATGCGGGTGGGATGGAACCAGGCAAATTCGCCGCCGGCGTCGATGAGCGGCTTGAGAAAGCGCTTCTTCACCCGGGAGGCACCCATGGCGTCGAGCAGCAGGCGGACCTTGACGCCGGCGCGCGCGCGCTCGATCAGTGCATCGCGCAGGCGCGTGCCGATGCCGTCGGGCTCGAAGATGTAGTACTCCACGTGCACGTGGTTGCGTGCCGAGGCGATGGCGTCGAGCACGGCCGCATACGTGGCCGCGCCATCGATCAGCAGCCGCACTTCGGTGGCCGAGGAGGGGGGCAAGCCGGTGGTGGCCTGGCCGATCATCGCCAGCTCGGTGCATTCCGCATTGGGCGGGCAGATCGCCTCGTAGGCTTCCAATCCGGAGCGTGACCGGTGGCGACGCAGCCGCTGCCGCTTGATCTTCTGTGGACCCAGCAGGAAGTAGATGAGATAGCCCAGGTACGGCAGCGCCGCCAGGCACAGCACCCAGCTCAGGGTGGCCACCGGCTCGCGCTTCTGCAGGATGACCAGGCCGATGACGTGCAGCAGGTAGCCGATCCAGGCCAGGGTGAGGATCAGGCGCAGATGTGGGATGTCCCAGACCGTGGTCCAGGCCGATTCAAGGGAAGCAAGCATGCTCAGATTCTAGGCTGCGTCGCAGCTGCTGAGACAGCGCGGTGGCAGCTTTGCACAATGGGCGAAGCGATCAAAGGCAGGGGTTCGACAAATGCCCTGCCCGGGCGCTTTGCCAAGACGGCGGCCGAGACCGTCGATGATGGTTGGCATGAGCGCGATGCCGACGGAGAGCTGGATCTGCTGCCGCGCACCCAGGTCACCGAGGAGCGCGCGCGCAGCATCATCAGCCGCAACACTTCGCCGGATATTCCGTTTTCGCAGTCGGTCAATCCTTACCGAGGTTGCGAGCATGGGTGCTCATACTGTTTTGCCCGGCCGACGCACAGCTATCTGGACCTGTCGCCGGGGCTTGATTTCGAGACCCGGCTCTACGCCAAGACCAATGCCGTGGAGGTGCTACGCGCAGAGCTGGCCAAGCCCGGCTATCAGGTCAGTCCGATTTCGCTGGGCATCAACACCGATGCCTACCAGCCCCTGGAGCGGCGCCTGCAGCTGACGCGTCGATTGATCGAAGTCTTTGCCGAGACGCGGCATCCGTTCACTCTGATCACCAAGAACGCGCTGATCGAACGTGACCTGGATCTGCTGGCGCCGTTGGCGGCGCAGCGACTGGTCCATGTGGCGTTCTCGATCACCTCGCTGGACAACAAGCTGTCGGCGAAGCTGGAGCCGCGCGCTTCGGCACCGCATGCGCGCCTGCGGGCGATGAAAGCGCTGAGCGAGGCAGGCGTGCCGGTCGGGGTGATGTTCGCCCCAGCCATTCCGTGGGTGAACGACGCGCACCTGGAAGGCGTGCTGGAAGCCGCGCGCGCGTCCGGAGCAGGGTCGGCCGGCTATGTGTTGTTGCGCTTGCCGCATGAGGTCGCGCCACTGTTTCGCGACTGGTTGGAAACGCACGTCCCGGACCGCGCCACGCACGTGATGAGCACGGTGCAACAGCTGCGCGGCGGCAAGGATTACGACAGCGCCTTCGGCAGCCGTCTGCGCGGACAGGGCGTCTACGCCGATCTGCTGGAACGCCGCTTCGCACTGGCCAGCAAGCGCTTGGGCTTCGACCAAGTGCGCTGGCCGGCCCTGGACTGCACCCGCTTCATCGCCCCGCGCAAGCCATCCCCGCAGGGCGAGTTGTTCTAGCAGCGCACAAGGCGCGGTGGGCTTGAGCCGAGGCAACTACGCAACGGGCGGGGGAAGTACGGGTAAATAGTGTCAGCGACGACCGATCGACGCGGCGCGTCGGTCGCGCAAGGCCAACCACACTGCGGAAACAAGGAAGTAGACCGCGCCCATCCCCGCGTAGCCTGCAAGGTTGGCAATGGAGGCCGTGCCAGCGGTGCGTGACAGATGGAGGAAGAAGGCACCAGCTAGCGCCGATTGCGCACCGCTCAGGATCATCGCCCACTGGCCGCCGAACTGCTTGCGACGGTCGATGGCCGCGCGCAACTGCAGGACGCCCGAGCCGATCGCCCAAACACCGTAGACGCCCAGGACCGCAGACAAGCCGCCCCGCACCGCAACCAGCACCGCCGCTGTCGTGATCACACTCAGCGCCACGTTGATGGCTTGCGGCTTGTTCCTGGCCAGTCCGCCGCTGCGCCGGGCATCGACGTAGTTGGCAATGGCGTCCCAGGCCGGGTAGAGCACCAAGAGGACGGCGGCAATGAGCGTGTCGTGCAGGCCAAGGCCGAAGGCGGCGGCCACCCAGGCCAGGGAGAAAGCGGCGCGCAGCGCGTAATAGCGCTTGAGCCATTGCTGCTGCAGATTGATGTCGATGGTGTGCATCTGGTCCTCGGGTTTCTTCAGGGTGCAGGGCACCGCTGGCTGGCCAGAAGGCCGCCAGGGCGATGAAGCAAGGTTGGTGAGACTTAGCGGCCGGGCGTGAGCCGCTCCAGCACGCGTTGCATGACCTGGCCGAAGGTGGCCGGATCACCATAGGCACGTGCGGAAAGCATCGCGCCATGCACGGTGGCCATGAAAGCTTCGGCTTCCATGCGCGGCGTGATCGCCAGCTCGAAGACGTCCTGTTCCACGCCGCGTTCAAACACCGAGGCCAGCCACGAGGAGAGATCGCGGAAGTGCGCGGTGACCTCGGCCGCGACGTTGTCCGGCAGCACCGGCAGCTCGGCCGAGAGCAAGGCGCACAGGCAGATGGGCGCGCTGGCGTCGGTGATGCAGCGCGCCCAGTAACCGACGTACTGCCGCAGCTGTGCCAGCGGGTCCGCGGTATGGGCCTCCAGCGCGGCCAAGCCGTCCCGGACCTGGCCGCGGTATTGCGCGAGCAGCACCCGGACCAGGTCGGCTTTGGTGGGAAAGTGGTGATGGATGCTGGGCTTGCGGATGCCGATCTGGCTGGCGATGTCCGCATAGCTGAAACCGCTATAGCCGCCGCTGGCGATCAGGCTGCGGGCCTGGTCCAGGATCTGGGTCGCGGTCGAGGATGTCGTCGTCATGCCAGTAAATCTACCTACCAGTAGGTAGATTGACAAGGTCGCTGGCTGTGAGGTGTTCAAGGCGTTCAGCCAGCCGATGCATTCAGGCGCTGGCGCCGCTGGCCGTTCGCCAGCGGCACGCAGCCGATCCCGGGGCATGGCAGGCCACGGCCCGTCAGCCGCGACCCTGCCGCAGCCGATCAGGCCAAGCCGGGTTCGTCCAGGCGCAGGGTCAGGCACTTGGCCGAGCCACCGGCCTTGAGGAACTCATCCAGCGGCGTCTGCTGCACGCGATAACCGGCGTCGCCCAGGCGCTGGCGCAGGGCCTCGCTGGCGCGGTTGAGGATCACCATGTCATCCAGATTCACCGCATTACAGGCGAAGGCCAGGGCGTCTTCCTCGGACACGGCGATGCGCTTGTCCTCCGGCACGCGTGCAGCGATGGCGGCCTGCGAGGCGGCATCGAACGCCGCCGGGTAATACATCAGATGGCCACCGGACAGCGGGCACAGGCAGGTATCCAAGTGATAGAAACGCGGATCCACCAGCTGCAGCGCCACGGTCTCCACGCCCAGCAGCTTCTGCAACGCCACGGCAGCATGGCCGTCGCTGCGGTGGCCATAGCCGACCCACAACAGCGGCTGGCCGCGGTCGAGCAGAGCATCACCGGCGCCTTCGAAGGAGATGCCTTCCAGCTCATCCACCGCGAAGGCGTTGCCGTTGAACCAGCGGGTGAAATAGGCCTCCTCGCCGGCGCGCTCCTCGTGGCGGAAGCGGCTGGGCACGGCGGTGTCGCGATAGACCAGGCCGGCGTTGGCGGTGAACACCATGTCCGGCAGGCCGGCGATATGGTCGATCAGTTCCACGTGGGCGGCGCTGCTGACATGCCGATGCAGATCTTCCCACTGCTGCCGCGCGCGGGCCTGGTCGATGCGGTCGCGGTTGCCGGTCATCCAGGGATTGATGTCGTAGTCCACCGAGAAGTGCGTGGGTGGACACATGAGGATGCGTGGGCGGGAAGGGGCGATCATGGCGGCAGGCTCCGAGTTGGCGTAACGTCATGCTAGGTCGAGCGAAACCCAGCAAGAAGCCGGCAGATCGCCCAAAAATCCGGCTTTGAAAGCGAATCAATAAGCACAATTGGCGATTCGCCAATGCACTGCAGCAATCAGTGGAGCACACCGATGGCCGAGGCAACCGACGCGCTGGATCGTGACCTCATCGCGCTACTGCGACATGACAGCCGCATGCCCGCGGCCTTGCTGGCCAAGCAGCTCAAGGTCTCGCGCAGCACCGTGCAGAACCGCATCGCCCGCCTGCAGCGCAGCGGCCTGTTGCTGGGCTTCACCGTGCGCCTGCGCACCGACATGGCCACCGGCGGGGTGCGCGCGATCACCCAGATCGAAGTCCGTGGCGGCGCCGGCGACCGCGTGGTGGCCGCACTGCGGCGCCTGCCGGAGGTGGTGAAGATCTATTCCACCAACGGCCGCTGGGACCTGGTGGCCGAGATCCGCACCGAAGACCTGGCCGGCTTCGACCAGACCCTGCGCCAGCTGCGCGATGTGGAAGGCATTGCCGCTTCGGAAACCAGTCTGCTACTGGCGGAGCATCGCTGATGCGCTCGGACTGAATCGCCGAATCGCAGCGTCATACCTGCACGCAGACAGGCTGTCGACGCCACCGCCGGCCGCAGGGCGGGGCAACGTAGACAACGCCAAACATGTGGTGCATGAGCAGGCTTTGGCTCTGGGCTGCGACGGCTAATCGCGGCCATCACCTCGCGCCATAGAGTTTTTCCGCGGACTGGAACAGTACCCAGCTGGTGGCGATGTACTTGTCCCCGCCTTGCGGGCGGTTGCCGCGGTGGGTGTGGGTAAAAGCGGTCGGCGCCAGCAGCAGGCTGCCGGTGGCGGGGGCAATCTTGCGTTGCTGGTGGAAGAACTCGGTTTCGCCGGCGCTGAAGTCATCGTTGAGGTACAGCGTCCACAGCAGGTGCCGATGCAGGGTGCTGGCGTGGGGGTCCTTCGGGTACAGCTCGCAATGCCAGTAGGGATACCCACCTTCGCCGGCGCGATAGCGCTGCAGGTTGATTTGGCCTGGGCGGAACACCGCCATCAGCAGCTGTGAGAGCTCGGCGTCACGCATGCCGGGCAGGTCGTCGTAGGCGATGCGTCGAGGGCTGCCGCCATGCGGCGTGTGCTCCAGCATCACCGGGGCAATCAACGAATACGGATAGCGACGCAAGTAATGCAGCAGCGCGCCGAACACGGCCTGGTTGAGTTGCTGTTCCACATCGGCCCAGCCGGGCTGGCCGCTGATGCTGATGTCGCTGCTGCGCTTGAGCTCGGGGAAGTGGCCGCCCCCAATCAGGCCCGGGCGCTCCTGCCCGCTGGCTTCGAAGCGTTCGATGATGTCCTGGCACTGCTCCCTGGAGACGGCACCGGGCGTGACCTCAATGAAATCGTGATCTTGAGCGCTCATGGCCGCACACCTTAGCAGCGTCGGACGGCGGCGCTGATCGGCAGATGCGATGGCTGCAACAGATGCCTCCAATGACAGCGCCGGTCACGCATTACGTGCCGGCGCCACGCGGCTTCAGGCCTTGGCGTGGTACGCCTCGGCGGCCTCGACTTCTTCGCGGGACCCCAGGAACACTGGCACGCGCTGGTGCAGCTGATCGGGTTGGAGGTCCAGGATGCGGGCGCGGCCGGTGCTGGCCAGGCCGCCGGCCTGCTCGACCAGCAGGCCCATCGGATTGGCCTCGTACATCAGCCGCAGCTTGCCGGCCTTGGACGAATCCTTCTTGTCCCACGGATAGATGAAGATGCCGCCGCGGGTCAGGATGCGATGCACGTCGGCCACCATCGAGGCGATCCAGCGCATGTTGAAGTCCTTGCCGCGCGCGCCGTCCTTGCCTGCCAGCAGATCTTCCACGTAAGCCTGCATCTGCGGCTCCCAGTGGCGCTGGTTGGACATGTTGACCGCAAATTCCTGGGTCCCCTCCGGGATGCGCATGTCGCGCTGAGTTAGCACGAACGCGCCTTGCTCACGGTCCAGGGTAAAGCCGTGCGTGCCATGGCCGATGGTCAGCACCAGCATGGTCTGCGGGCCGTAGATGCAGTAGCCGGCGGCGACCTGCTGGCGTCCTGGCTGCAGGAAATCGGCGTCGGTCGGGGCGTGGCTGTGGCCCTCCGGGCAACGCAGCACCGAGAAGATGGTGCCGACCGACACGTTGACGTCGATGTTGGAGCTGCCGTCCAGCGGATCGAACAGCAGCAGGAAATCGCCATGCGGGTACTCGGCCGGAACCGGCATGGAGTGGTCCATTTCTTCCGAGGCGCAGGCAGCCAGGTGGCCGCCCCAGGCGTTGGCTTCCAGCAGGATGTCGTTGCTGATCACGTCCAGTTTTTTCTGCGCCTCGCCCTGCACGTTGCCGGTGCCGGCCTCGCCCAGCACGCCGCCCAGCGCGCCCTTGCTGACTGCCACGGAGATGCTGGTGCAGGCACGGACAACGACCGAAATGGTTTGGCGCAGCTCGGCGCCAATGCGCCCGGCGCGCTGCTCTTCGACCAGGTAACGGGTGAGGGTGACAGGCTGCATCGTGGGAGGTGCCTCATGACGTGGGGATCGCATTGTCACAGGATTCCGATGACGGAATCGAACGGAGACCAGTTCGAACGCATTGAAAACGCCTGCATGAAAGCCGATGGTGCCTCAGATGATGCGCAAGGTGATGGCCTTGAGCACCGCGCGGGTGCGGTCGCGGGTGCCGAGCTTTTCCAGGATGGTGGAGACGTAGTTCTTCACCGTGCCTTCGGCAAGGAAGATGCTGCGGGCGATCTCCTTGTTGGAGTAGCCGCCTGCCAGCAACCGCAGGATCGCCACCTCCTTCTCGTTGAAGGTTTCCCGGGGCGTGTCCTGCTGGTGGAACTGGTAGCGCGCGCGCACTGGGTCGGTACTGACCGGTTGCAGCAGGGTCTCGCCTGCGGCCACGCGGGCAATGGCCTCGCGCAGATCTTCGGGCGCGGCGTCTTTGAGCAGGAAGCCCTGCGCACCGGCTTCGGTGGCGCGCAGCAGCAGGTCGGCGTCGTCGAAAGTGGTCAGCAGCAGCACCGGGGTAGGGTCGCCGCGCGTGCGCAGGGCTTCCAGCGCGCCGATGCCGTCCAGGCCTGGCATGCGGATATCGCTGAGCACCACATCCACCGGGGTTCCCACCAGCTTGTCCAGCAGCGCCTGCCCGTCATCGGCTTCGAAGGCCACGGTGATGCCCTGCGCCTGCAGCAGGGCACGCAGGCCGGCCCGCACCAGGACCTGGTCATCGGCCAAGGCGATCGTGATGGGCGGGGAGAATGAGGTCATGCGGGAATCCTTGCGGTGATGCGCAGCGCGCCATGCGGGTTGGTGTCCAGTTGCAGCGTGCCGTGCGCGGCGGCGATCCGCTCGCGCATGCCGGACAGGCCGTTGCCTTCGCGCAGGCGCACACCGCGCCGGCCGTCGTCCTCGATCCGCAAGCGCAGCGCGTCGCCGTCGCGATCAAGCTGCACGGTGAGTATGTCGGCGTCGGCATGGCGCGCGGCGTTGGTCAGCGCTTCTTGCACCACCCGCAGCAGCGTCTCGGCCAGCGCCGGGTCGTCGACCTTGGCGTCGTCGGCGATCTGCAGCTGCAGGGTAGGCCGCGGCATGGGCGCGGCCAATGCCCGCAAGGCCGTCTGCAGATCCAGCCCGCGTGTATCGCGCAGGGCCTGCACCACCTGGCGGATGTCGGCCAGCAGCTCGGAAGACAGCTGCTGGGCGACCTGCACCTCGGCGCGGCCTGCCAGTGCAGGATCGGTGGCCAGGACGCGCAGGTTGAGCTTCATCGCGGTGAGCTTGTGCCCGGCCACGTCGTGCAGCTCACGCGCCACGCGCAGGCGCTCGGCGTCGCGCGCGCTGTCGGCCAGCAGGGCGCGGGTGGCGAGCAGGTCGGCATTAACCAGGACCAGCGCGTCGCGCGTGCGTTCGGCGGTGCGTGCGTAATGCGCCGTCAACGCGGCGAACGCCTGAAAACCGGCGAACAGGGTGACGATCAACCACGGACGAGAAAAGCCGGCCGCATTGAGCGCCAGGAACGTGCCGATGTTGATCACCACGGTGAAGCCCAGCACCACGCCCGGCGACCAGCAGAGCGCCACGTGCGCCACCAGCACGACCAGCAGCACTGGGGCGGTGCCGACGCCTGGTTCCAGGTAGATCAGCATCAGTGCGATGAGCGCCTGGATGCAAAGCGCGGTGTCGCGCAGCCAGCGACGCGACTTGATCAGGTCATAGCCGAGGAACAACGCCACAAAGCCCCCCAACCACCACCACCGTGTGGCGTCCGGCGTGTCGGTGAACCTCATGGACCAGCCCACCCCCGCCAGCGTCACCAGCCCGGCCAGGTGCAAGGGATTGAAGAAGTCGCGCAGGGTTGGTTGCATGGCGCCGATGCTCGCCTGCCATCGCACGGCCGGCAATGGCGGCGAGGCAGGTTGTGACTTTCGGCAGGTGGCGTCGATGACCACCGGCCATGCGGCGCCGATCCGGGGATGCCGAGACTGGCGGCACACCCAACGCAACGCCGCCAGCATGCCCCGCATGATCTGACACCACCGCTCTGTCTGCCGGCTTTCGCCTTGGCCAACCATGCTGCGAACCGAGCGTGGCCCTGCACGATGTCCATGCCCAGACGGGGCACCTCAATCTCGCACGGGTCGATGGTGCAGTGGGCTGGGATGGCAGCGCCCGTCCGGTGCAGGCGCAACAGGGTGCACCGTCGAGAGGAACCGCACGCTTCGTGCTCAAGGACCTGCTTGCCGGCGACCATGCGGTAACGGTCAACCACGACGATAACGACAACGGCAAGCTCGATACCAACCTCGTCGGCACGCCGCTGGAAGGCCACGGCTTTAGCAAGAACCCCAACGTGATGCGCAAGCCGACGTTCGCCGAAGCCCGCTTCGCCGCGATCTCGCACCTCGGCGATGCCTACGAGCGCAGCGGCGAGATCGTGCGGTGCGCCGTGCGGCATGGCGATACCGACGAAGCGCTGTCGCCGTTCAAGAACGCCATGGGCGTCGATGCCGCGCACGCCTCCGCCGGTATTTCGAGCCTGCGGCAGCTCGACTAAACTCCGGCAGCGGTCGTGCGCATTGGGAAACGACGGGTGTCAGCGACATCGCGTTCCCGCTGTTCGACCCGCGCATCGCCAGTGATCGCCCGTGCGCGGTTGTACGCACCGACATGCGAAAGCGACACCACCGCGCCGTACTTCAAACGCCGTCGCCGCGCTCGACCTTGAACGCGAACGGCGTTGAAGGACGGCGCTACGGCACGCGACGTGCTGGCCGAAGAACACGTGTTCGTGCTGCGCCCCGGCAGCGGCGGTGCCGGCGATGGCTGGGTCGTCGGCACGTTGCTGGGTGCCAGGACCCAACGCCGCGGGATTGCGATGCCGGATGCACGACGCATGAGAAGGTCCGTTGGTCTGGCCTGGTTGCCGTACACGGTGCCGCCGGGCTTCCACGGACATCGCGCCGCGGAATCGGGAAGGTCGCCTGGCTGACGTCGTACGCCACACGGTGTCTTGCAGGGGCGTGAGGGTTGGCTCCGCTTAGGACGGACTTGAAGGCGTGCCGCATGTCGCTGCAAGCATCGCTTTGGCGGCCATCGTCGAGAGTGCCGGTGCGACGCGTGTGACGGCTGAGACGTAGGGCGCAACACGGACGAACCATCCTGCCATCACATTGGTCAGACCAATAAAGGGACGGGTGAGCCCTAAGACCAAAGTCTGCTTTGACATTGGTCCAACCACGTTGCGTAATCAGCCAGGTCGATGCGTTTATTGGTATGACCAATGGCGCGTCCGGACGACAATGCTCATGGGGTTCCCCAGGCACTGCGGACAGGCGACCTGCCTCACGCGCATGGCATCGGCGATGTCTGCGTCACCCACGTCGCTTCCGGATTTACCGCATGCAAGACGCCTGGTCACAGCTCTACGATCCTGCCGGCAACCTCTGGCTCTCCAGCCTGGTCGCCCTGCTGCCGATCGCCTTCTTCTTCCTCGCCCTGACCGTGCTGCGGCTCAAGGGCTACATTGCCGGCACGATCACCGTGTTGATCGCGCTGGCCGTGGCGCTGCTGTTCTACAAGATGCCGGTCGAGCGCGCCCTGGCCTCGGCCGTGTACGGCTTCTTCTACGGGCTGTGGCCGATCGCCTGGATCATCATCGGCGCGGTGTTCCTCTACAAGGTCTCGGTCAAGACCGGGCAGTTCGACATCATCCGCGCCTCGATCCTGTCGGTGACCGAGGACCAGCGCCTGCAGATGCTGATGGTGGGCTTTGCCTTCGGGGCGTTCCTGGAAGGGGCCGCCGGCTTCGGTGCGCCGGTGGCGATCACCGCCGCGCTGCTGGTCGGGCTGGGTTTCAAGCCGCTGTACGCCGCCGGCCTGTGCCTGATCGTCAACACCGCGCCGGTGGCCTTCGGTGCGATGGGCATCCCGATCATCGTCGCCGGCCAGGTCACCGGCCTGGATCCGATGGAGATCGGCATGATGGCCGGACGCCAGCTGCCGTTCCTGACCCTCATCGTGCTGTTCTGGATCATGGGCATCATGGATGGCTGGCGCGGCATCAAGGAAACCTGGCCGGCGGTGCTGGTGGCTGGCGGTTCCTTCGCCATCGCGCAGTACCTGACCTCCAACTTCATCGGCCCGGAACTGCCGGACATCACCGCTTCGCTGGCCGCGCTGATCAGCCTGACGCTGTTCCTCAGGCGCTGGAAGCCGGTACGCATCTTCCGCTTCGAGGATGCCGACGCCATGGTCGATGCCAGTGTGGCCTCCGAGGCCAGGCGCCGGTATGGCTTTGGCCAGATCGCCAAGGCGTGGTCGCCTTTCATCGTACTGACAGTGATGGTGACCATCTGGAGCGTCAAGCCGTTCAAGGCGCTGTTCGCCAAGGGCGGCGCGCTGGAAAGCTGGGTGCTGGCCATGCACGTGCCGGGCCTGGACAAGCTGGTGGAAAAAGTGCCGCCGATCGTGGCCAGTGCCACGCCGTACGAGGCGGTCTACAAGTTCGACTGGTTCTCGGCGACCGGTACGGCCATCCTGATCGCCGCGATCATCTCCATCCTCTTCCTGCGCATGAAGCCGGCCGCAGCGCTGTCGACCTTCGGCGAGACGCTGAAGGAACTGCGCACGCCGATTTACTCCATCGGCATGGTGCTGGCGTTTGCCTTCATCGCCAACTACTCGGGCCTGTCGGCAACGCTGGCCCTGGCGCTGGCCCACACCGGCAAGGCATTCACCTTCTTCTCGCCGTTCCTGGGGTGGCTGGGCGTTTTCCTGACCGGCTCGGATACGTCGGCGAACGCGCTGTTCGCCGCGCTGCAGGCCACCACCGCGCAGCAGATCGGCGTGCCCGAAGTGCTGCTGGTGGCGGCCAACACCACCGGCGGTGTGACCGGCAAGATGATCTCGCCGCAATCGATCGCCATTGCCTGCGCGGCGGTGGGGCTGGCCGGCAAAGAATCGGATCTGTTTCGCTTCACCGTCAAGCACAGCCTGATCTTCTGCGTGCTGGTCGGCATCATCACCACGCTGCAGGCCTATGTGTTCACCTGGATGGTGCCTTGACGATGGCCTGGCACAGCCTGCCCTCGTCGGCCATCGTGCCGTCTGCCGGTCAGGCCGGCACAAGGGACAATGCCCGCATGAACAATCCCCTGCACATCCGCGTGCCCGACCGCGTGGCCGAGCAGCTGCGTCACCTCATCACCAGCCGTGGGCTGAAGCCCGGCGATCGATTGCCGGCGGAGCGCACGCTGTCGCAGGACCTGTCGGTGTCGCGTTCGGCCCTGCGCGAAGGCATCGCGCAGCTGGCCAGCCAGGGGTTGCTGGTCAGCCGCGTCGGCGGTGGCACCTATGTGCGTGCGCCCCAGGCGATGGAAAGGATGATGGGCGAGCCGCTGGCGCCGTACCTGCCGCTGTTCCAGGGCGACCCGGAATACCGCTTCGACGTGCTGGAAATCCGCCATGCGCTGGAAGGCGCCACGGCCTGGCACGCGGCGCGGCGGGCCACCGACGAGGACCGCGTGCGCATCCGCGAATCCTTCGAGGCGATGATGGCCGTACACGGCAAGGACGATCCCGCCGGTGAAGCACGCGCCGATGCGGCGTTCCACCTGTCCATCGCCGAGGCCTCGCACAACCTGGTGCTGCTGCAGGTGATGCGCGGCCTGTTCGAACTGCTGCGGTCGAACATCTCGCAGAATCGCGAAAAGCTCTACACCTCGCCACGCACTTTCGAGCCGCTGTCCGTCCAGCACCGCGAAATGATGGATGCCGTGCTGGCCGGCGATCCGGAGCGGGCGCGCAACGCGGCGCAGGACCATCTTGAATTCGTGCACGGTTCGCTCAAATCCCTCGACGAGGACGAAGCGCGCCGTGCCCGCGCCTCGCGTCTTCCACCGCATCCGCGCAGACCATGATCATCTCCGCCTCGACCGACTACCGCGCTGCCGCGCAGCGCCGCCTGCCGCCGTTCCTGTTCCACTACATTGATGGCGGCGCGTATGCCGAGCACACGCTCAAGCGCAACGTGTCCGACCTGTCGGAGATCGCGCTGCGCCAGCGCGTGCTCAAGGACATGTCGCAGCTGGACCTGAGCACCAAGCTGTTCAACGAGACACTGTCGATGCCGGTGGTGCTGGCGCCAGTGGGTTTGACCGGCATGTACGCGCGGCGAGGCGAAGTGCAGGCCTCGCAGGCGGCGGCGCGCAAGGGTATCCCGTTCACGCTGTCCACTGTCTCGGTTTGCCCGATCGAGGAAGTCGCGCCCAAGCTGGACCGGCCGATGTGGTTCCAGTTGTACGTACTACGCGACCGCGGCTTCATGAAGCACGCGCTGGAACGCGCCCAGGCTGCGGGGGTGGAAACGCTGGTGTTCACCGTGGACATGCCGGTGCCGGGCGCGCGCTATCGCGACATGCATTCGGGCATGAGCGGGGCCCATGCGGCGATGCGTCGCTACGGCCAGTCGATCACCCACCCGCGCTGGGCCTGGGACGTGGGCCTGCATGGCCGTCCGCACGACCTGGGCAACGTTTCGCGCTACCTGGGAAAGTCGACCGGGCTGGAGGATTACATCGGCTGGCTCGGTGCCAACTTTGATCCCTCCATTTCATGGAAGGACCTGGAGTGGATCCGCGAGTTCTGGAAAGGCCCGATGATCATCAAGGGCATCCTGGACCCGGACGATGCCCGCGATGCGGTGCGTTTCGGCGCCGATGGCATCGTGGTGTCCAACCATGGCGGTCGCCAGCTCGACGGTGTGCTGTCCAGTGCGCGTGCCATGCCGGCCATTGCCGACGCGGTGAAGGGCGACATCAAGCTGCTGGCCGACTCGGGCATCCGCACCGGCCTGGACGTGGTGCGCATGATCGCGCTGGGCGCCGACGCGGTGCTGCTGGGACGCGCGTGGGTGTACGCGCTGGCAGCGGCCGGCGGTCCGGGTGTGGAGCACCTGCTGGGGTTGATCGAGAAGGAAATGCGCGTGGCGATGACGCTGACTGGCGCGCGTACGATTGCCGACATCACCTCGGACATGCTGGTGCCGGCCTGAGTGGACGCAGGACGGAAAGGCGCGATGAAGGCTGCTTCACCCGTGTTGCTGGACCGCCTGCGTGAGATCGTCGGCGCCGCGCATGTCATGACCGAGGACAAGCGCACCCGGCGCTTCCGCAAGGGCCATCGTTTTGGCGAGGGCAGGGTGCTGGCGGTGGTGCAGCCGGGGACGCTGCTGGAACAGTGGCGCGTGCTGGAAGCGGCGGTGGCGGCCGATGTCATCGTCATCATGCAGGCCGCCAACACCGGGTTGACCGGTGGTTCCACGCCCGATGGCGAGGACTACGACCGCGAGATCGTGCTGATCAACACCCTGCGGCTGCAGGGCGTGCAGGTGATCAACGACGGCGCACAGGTGGTCTGCCTGCCAGGTGCGACGCTGGACACGCTGGAGCGAGTGCTCAAGCCGTTCGGGCGCGAGCCGCATTCGGTGATCGGCTCGTCCTGCATCGGGGCCTCGGTGCTGGGCGGCGTGTGCAACAACTCGGGCGGCGCGCTGGTGCGGCGCGGGCCGGCCTATACCGAGCTGGCACTCTATGCGCAGGTCGGCAAGGACGGCGTACTGCGGCTGGTGAACCATCTGGGCATCGCGCTCGGCGAGACGCCGGAGGAGGTGTTGACCCGCCTGCAGGCCGGCCAGTACAGCGTGGCGGAGATCGTCAACGATGCATCCAAGGCGGCCTCGGACCACACCTATGCTGCGCACGTGCGCGACGTCGATGCGGCCACGCCAGCGCGCTTCAATGCAGATCCCTCGCGCCTGCATGAAGCCTCGGGTTCCGCCGGCAAGCTGGCGCTGTTCGCCGTACGCCTGGACACGTTTCCGAAGGAAGACACCGTGGTGTTCTACATCGGCAGCCACGATCCGGACGACCTCACCGCCGTGCGCCGTCACCTGCTGACCGCGCTGCCGTCGCTGCCGGTCGCAGGCGAATACATCCACCGCGACGCCTACGACATCGGCGAGCGCTACGGCAAAGACACCTTCCTGCTGATCGACCGCTTCGGCACCGCCCGCGTGCCAGCGGCCTTCGCGATGAAGAGCCGCGTCGATGCGTTCTTCGAGGGCCTGGGGGTGCGTGGGGTCACGGATCGGGTGCTGCAATGGGCGATGAAGCTGCTGCCCCACCACCTGCCCAAGCGCATGCGCGCGTTCCGCGCGCGCTTCGACCACCACCTGCTGCTGCGCGTGGCGGTGGACAGTGCCCAGGCCACGCAGGAGTTCCTGCAGCAGCATTTCTCCGCGCGCGTCGGCGACTGGTTCCAGTGCGATGCCGAGGAAGGGCGCAAGGCGTTCCTGCACCGTTTTGCGATTGCCGGTGCGGCGATCCGCTATCGCGACGTGCACCGCGACACGGTGGAGGACATCGTCGCGCTGGACATCGCGCTGCGGCGCGACGACCGCCACTGGGAGGAAACGCTGCCGCCGGCGCTGGACACGCAGATCATCGCCAAGCTGTATTACGGGCACTTCTTCTGCCACGTGTTCCACCAGGACTACATCGTGCGCAAGGGTGCCGACCCGCTGGCGATCGAGCATGCGATGTGGAAGCTGCTGGACGCCCGCGGCGCCGAGTACCCGGCCGAACACAACGTCGGCCACCTCTACCACGCCAAGCCGGCGCTGGCTGGCTTCTATCGACAGCTCGACCCGACCAATCGGTTCAACCCCGGGATCGGCCACACGCCCAAAGCCAAGCACTGGGTCGGTTGCGCGCACGACCACGCGCATTGAGCGGCAAGTCCATGACGTAGAACAAAGAAGGCCGCCTGTTGAGGCGGCCTTCTTTTGCGGCGGTGGTGGGATCAGTGGCTGAACTTCAGCCCGACCCATAGGCCGCGATCCGGGCCCGGTTCGTAGTAGCGGCCGTTGCCATCGTTGACGATGACCGAGCCGATGTAGGTGCGGTCGAACACGTTCTCCAGGCGCGTCCACGCCCGCAGCGCATTACCGCCGAAGCGCCAGGTATGGGCCAACTCCAGGTGCATCAGGCCATAGCCCGGCGCGGCTTCGCTGCCGTTGTCGCTGACCGTGACCGAAGACATGCCGACGCCTTCGGCCGCCGCGCTCCAGGCGCCTTGCTGCCACTGCAGGCGGGCGAACAGCTGCTGCTCCGGGATGCCGGGGATGCGCGTGCCGGCGCTGATCGGCGTGGACGGCACGGTGCAGGGCGTGCCGCTGCAGGCGAGGAAATCACTGCGGAAGGTCGCATCGATCCAGGTGTAAGCCGCATCCAGCGTCCAGTCCTGCGCCAGCGCCAGATGCGTGGCCGCTTCCACACCCTGGCGACGGGCCTGGCCGACGTTGCGATAGGTGCTGCGGCCGCCGCTGTTGGTGGCCACGGCCAGTTCGTCATCGGTGTCGGCGCGGAACAGCGCCGCCTCCAGCGTGTGGCCGGCCTGCGCGCGCCACTTCATGCCCAGCTCGACGTTCCGGCTGATGGCGGGCCTGAGATCGAAGGCCAGTCCGGCGGCGCCATCGGCGCGATAGCCCAGCTCGTTGTAGGTCGGTGTCTCGAAACCGCGACCGGCCGAGACGTGGAAGCGCAGCGCGTCGTTGGGCGCGAACACGATGCCGGCCACCGGCGTGGTGTCGTGGTAGCGCGCGCTGCCACTGTCGTCCGGGTTGCGGCCGACGATGTAGTGATCGCGCGAGGTGAACTCTACCGTGCTGTAGCGCAGCCCCGCCAGCACCGACCAGCGCGGCGCGAACTTCCAGTACGCCTGCGCAAAGCCATCGGCGTTCTTGACCTCGTTGCGCTCGTCGCGGCGCAGGTTGCCACGCACGCCCAGCGTGGTGCCGATGAAGTTCTCGTAGCCGGTGCGGTGCTGTCGCTGGCGGTCCATGTTGCCGCCGACGGTGATGTCGAACGGCTTGCCGGCCAGCTCGCCATCCCATGACCAGCGCGCATCGGCGCCGCCGTAGTGGCCGTCCAGGTCGATGACACCGCCGGCGTGCAACGGATTGCCCTGGGTGGCTGCGGGAATGGCCAGGTACTGCACCACTTCGCGCTGACCGCCATAGGCCATCACGCGCAGTTGCTGGGCCTCGGTCAGGTCCTTGGTCCACACTGCACCGGCCTGCGACTGGCGCACCGACTTGCGGGTGTTGAAGGTGTCCGCCTGCGGGGTGGCCTGCGTGGGATCGGCCTGCACCTGCGCCCAGGTCAGGCCCAGCGGGTCCTGCGCTTCGGGCATGTCCAGGAAATTGCCAACCAGATCCAGCCGGCCGCCGGTTCCCAGGTCGATATCCAGCTTGAGGTTGGCCGAATCGCGGCGGGCGGCGCTGTGCGCACGCACGCCGTCGGTCTCGAAGCGCGACAGCGACAGGTTGTAGCCAACCGGCCCCTGCTTGCCGAGCACGCGCGCGCCCGCATTCCAGGCGCTATCCGGGCCGCCAGCGGCCTCGGCCCGGAACTGCAGGTCGTCCGTGCCGTCCTGGCTCCACAGCTGCATCACGCCACCGGAGGAGTTGCCGTAGAGCGCAGAGAACGGCCCGCGCAGCACTTCGATGCGATCACCGCCCAGCAAATTGAAGTGCGAGGCCTGGCCCTGGCCATCGGGCATGGATGCGGGGATGCCATCGGCATACAGGCGCACGCCGCGCACGCCGAACGTAGAACGTGCCCCGAAGCCGCGCAGCGACAGCTGCGTGTCCTGCGCGTAATTCTGGCGATCACGCGCGACCAAGCCGGGAATGGTCTGGGTCATCTCGGAGAGCTGCACGCCGGGTCGATTGGCCGAGGTGCCGACCACGCTGACCGACGCGGGCAGATCGAAGGGCTGCACGCCGCGCACGCGCGTGGCCTGGACGTCGACCCTGTCGAGGGTGATGGCATCCAATGCCGAAGAGGCCGCGTCCTGAGCGGAGGCGGAACCGGTGGCCAGCAGCAGGCCAAGTGCTAAGGGGGAATAACGCATGCGGTGATTGTCCTCCCGCGCACCAGTCGCGCACACCCTGGTCGTTGGAATGAGGTGTATGCGTCGGAATTGACGTCATCGCATCATGCCCAAACACCCTACGAGAAATGGCGTATGCGATGCATGTCTTTGGTTGTAGAGCTCGTGCCCAGGACGTGAAATAAAAAACCCGTCGCTGCATGGCATCGACGGGTTCGTTCACACGTGCGCTTCAACGCATGCCGGCGTGGCTTCAGCCCTTCACCACCGCCGCGATGGCCGCGGCCACGCGATCGAGGTTTCCGGCATTCAACGCCGCCACGCAGATACGACCGGAGGTGATCGCATAGATGGCGTGCTCTTCGCGCAGGCGCTCCACCTGGGCTTTGGTCAGACCAGAGTAGGAGAACATGCCGGCCTGCTGGCTGATGAAGCTGAAATCACCGGCACCGGCTTCGGCCAGCTTCTGCACCAGGCCCGCACGCAGCGCGTGGATGCGCTCGCGCATGGCGGTCAGTTCCAGTTCCCATTCCGAACGCAGCGCCGGGTCGTTCAGCACGCCGGCCACCAACGCCGCGCCGTGCGTGGACGGGCTGGAATAGATGGTGCGGATGATGCGCTTGACGTGCGACTGCACGGCCTTGGCCTGCTCGGCGGAAGCGGCCACGATCGACAGCGCGCCCACGCGCTCGCCATACAGCGAGAACGACTTGGAGTACGAGCTGGCCACGATGAAGTCGTTGATGCCGGCATCGACCACGATCTGGATCGCGGCCGAGTCGTCGCGGATGCTCTTGTCAAAGCCCTGGTAGGCCATGTCGATGAAGGGGAACAGGTCGCCGGCCTTGAGCACCTGCGCCACCTGCTTCCACTGCTCCACGGTCAGGTCGGCACCGGTGGGGTTGTGGCAGCACGCGTGCAGCAGCACGGTGGTCTTGGGCTTGAGCGCCTTCAGGTCGGCCAGCAGGCCGTCGAAGTCGACGCCGTGGCTGGCCGAATCGAAGTAGGTGTATTCGCCGACATCGAAACCGGCCGCTTCGAACACGGCGCGATGGTTCTCCCAGCTCGGGCGGCTCAGCGCCAGCGTGGCGTGCGGCAGCAGTTTGCGCAGTACTTCGGCGCCGACGCGCAGCGCACCGCTGCCGCCCACGGTCTGGGTGGTGGCCACGCGACCGTCTTTCAGCAGCGGCGAATCCTTGCCGAACAGCAGCTCGCGCGTGGCCTGGGTATAGGCCGGCAGGCCGTCGATCGGCAGGTAACCGCGCGGCTTGGCTTCACGCGCCAGCGCGTCTTCCACTTTGGCGACGGCTTTGAGCAGCGGGATGCGGCCGGACTCGTCGTAATAGATACCCACGCCCAGGTTGACCTTGCCGGGGCGGGTGTCGGCGTTGTAGGCCTCGGTCAGGCCCAGGATGGGGTCGCCTGGAACCAGTTCTACGGAAGCAAAGGAAGACACGGCAGTACTCGTTGCGA
>JBEVNH010000029.1:0-16192 GCA_040508175.1 Pseudoxanthomonas sp. | reverse complement strand
ATGGTCGCCAGACAGGTGCCAGCCGCCCTTGATCAGGCGTGAGATGTCGTAGCCCGGTGCCAGTGTCGCGCGCGGCACCTGGCCGGAGACGGCTGGCGGGAGCGGCACGGCGGTGGTGTCGGAGCGCTTGAAGATGCGCTTGCCGGTGCGGGTGATCTTCAGGCGCACGGGGCAGTGCGGATCTGGATTGGCGATTTCCTCATCGGAGGTCATCCAATCCAGTGGCGCGGTCTCGCGTTGCTTGGCCGCCAGGAGCGGCAGCACCGCGGAAAGCGAGTAAATCGAAAATCCCTGGCCGGGCGGCAGGTACAGCATCTCGCCCTTGAGTTCGAAATAGTCGCCAGGCTGGGCACCGCTGTAGACCTTGGTGCCCGCTGGGGCGACCGCTTCGACTTTCAGGTCGTAGAGTTCAAAGCTCTCGTTGTCTTGTGCAGCCACGGACGTCAGTTGCTCCATTGGGACGGCGGCATCGCTCCGATCAATGGACGATGGCACGCGGGTGGAATTGGCCAGTGCAGCATCCCCCAACGAGGTTGGCATTAGGAGATGACTTGTTTGCCGTCGCCGCAACGGAGCCTGCACGCGGCCGATGGGCTAGGCCTTTCCGCTGCGGCCCTTGTCCAGCTGCGGCAGGCCGCGCAGGTAGGCATCGAGCGTGGTCATCAGCAGCGAAGGGCCCGGTGGCAGGCGGCGGCCCAGGCGGCGGATCAGCGACACCGGGGTGCTTTCGCGGAAGGCCGGGTTGTCCAGCGGCACGGCGACGAACTGGCCTTTGGCCAGCTCCTTGGACGCGGCCAGCACCGAGAACAGGGTGATGAACTGCCCCGAGTGCAGCAGGTCGCGGATCATGTTGATCGAGTTGGAGGTCACGCTGGGCTCCAGCGTGACCTGCTCGGCGGCCTCGGCCTGGCGCAGCAGCTGGCGCGTGCGGTTGGACGGCTCGGGCAGGCAGAGGTTGTAGGAACCCAGGTCGGCCAGCTTGAGGCTGTCGCGTGAGGCCAGGGGATGGTTGTGTTTCAGCACCACGCACAGCGGTTGCGGCACCCCCACCTGCACGCGGATACGCGGGTCGTCGGTCGGGCCATAGATCAGCCCCAGGTGCGCCTCATCCTCGGCCACCATGCGGGTGACCTCGTTGGAGGACACGGCCATGTGCACCATCAGGTTGATGCCGGTGTGCTTGCGGGTGAAATTGGCGACGACCTCGGTCAGGCCCTTGCCAATGAAGCCCTCGCCCAGGGCCAGCTTGATGCGGCCCGAGCGCAGCGACTTCAGGTCGGCCAGCTGGGCCTCGAAAGATTCGCTGTGCGAGAGCTGCTGCTGGTAGTACTTGATACCCAGTTCGCCGGCTTCGGTCAGGATGATGTTGCGGCGCCCGTGCTCGATCATCGGCACGCCGGCTTCGGCCTCCAGCTGCGCGATCTGGCGGCTGATGGAGGACACCGCCACCCCCAGCTTGTCTGCTGCCGCCCGCATGGAACCAAGCCGGTTGGCTTCGTAGAGATAGCGGAAATTCAAGCCTTGCATGTGATTGGGGACCAGGGTCGTGTGAGGCCATCTGCAGAGGCGGAACACTTGCAGGTGAAAGCAAGCCGGCGGAAGCATGGACACGTGCAGGCCCCGAATTTAGCCGGCTTGGCGTGAGCTGCCTAGCGGCCCGACGAAGCCTGCGCATGTCCCCGCCGCGATGGCGCCGCTGAAGGTCCAGCTTGACCGTCGACGCCGCAGGCACATTCGAGGCACGCCGGCGCACGCGCATCAGTCTGCGCAGCACGGCGGTTGATTCACACTCGCGCTGCAACGCGCTTGGTTGCAACCTTGGCATCGCTTGCAACGGGGCCGTGGACAGCATGCCCAGCCTGGCGCGTGGCGGCCTGCCGCGGGCGTTCGATCAATGACTGTTCGAAGCTGACGTCACGGAATGCAGATGGACATCGTCGCAATCGCAAACGCAATTGGCTTGGTGGGCAGGCGACGGAGCCTGCGCGCACGCACGCCGGTTCGAGACATGCAGGACGCGCTGTCCGGACATCACGAAGCCAGTGCCATCGCAATGGAGAAGGTCATGCATCTGGCTTGAAGGTCTCCCATGCGCGGTTGCAGGCGCAGCGGTGGCGGCTCGCGCGTGCATGCGCAATCGCCGCACGGGTAGTGCAGGCCTTCCCATCTACGCGACAGCAACGACGCGGACATTCACGCGGCCGCGAGCCGCTCCCAAGCAGCATGCAGTCACCTTGGAAATCAGGTGTTGCATGAAACAGCTTTCGCTTCTGACGTGCGCGTGCCTGCTTGCGGCGTCGGGTTCCAGCTCCGCGCAGGCCCCTGCATCGCCGCTTGCGCTCACGCAGGCCAACGCAATCTCAGCACCGCCCGGCGACCTGAAAGCCGAGACCGAAACTGCCGCGCGACTGCATGTGCAGGTGCTGCTCGACCGCGCGCATTTTGGGACGGGTGAGATCGACGCCCGTTGGGGCAGCAACACCGAGCGGGCCATCGCGGCCTACCAGCGCGCGCACGCGCTACCAGCGACAGGCACCGTGGATGCGGCCACCTGGAAGGCGCTGCATGCCGACACCGCGCCTGTGCTGGTGGATTACCGGCTCACCGCCGAGGACGTCACCGCCGCATATGTCGACATCCCGAAAGACATGATGGAGAAGTCCAAGCTCGCCCAGCTCGGCTTTTCCTCGGTGCTCGAGGCGCTGGGCGAACGCTTCCATGCCAGCCCGGCGCTGCTGCAGGCACTCAATCCTGGCGCGGACTTCGGCCGGCAAGGCACCACGCTGCGCGTACCGGACGTGCAGAAAGCCGCGCCCGCACGCGCGGCCACGGTGGTGGTAGACAAGTCCGACCTGTCGGTGATGCTGCAGGATCAGGCGGGCCATGTGTACGCGCGCTACCCCGCCTCGACCGGGAGCCAGCACGATCCGTTGCCGATCGGGCGCTGGAAGATCAAGGGTGTCGCCCGTGAGCCTGACTTCCAATACAACCCCAAGCTGTTCTGGGACGCCGCGCCGGGCCACGCCAAGGCACGGATCGCACCGGGTCCCAACAATCCGGTGGGCGTGGTGTGGGTGGATCTGAGCAAGGCGCACTACGGGATCCACGGCACACCCGAGCCGGGCCATATCGGCAAGACCGAATCGCATGGCTGCATCCGTCTGACCAACTGGGATGCAATGGCGGTGGCCGCGGCGGTGGGGCCGGGAACGCCTGCGGTGTTGCAGCAGTAGTCGCCCACGCGGGGGAGAGCACATGATCAGACGGCGAAAATTGTCATGGTTGCTGGCGCTGCTGATGGGCGGTGCGAGCGCGTGCCTGAGCGCCTGCGCGCAATCAGGTGCACAGGCCGAACAGGCCGTGCGGTCGCCTCCAGGCCAGGCCGCAGCTGACGCTGATGGGCCGGCGGCACCGGCGGACCTCCGTTTGTTGATTCCTGTGCAAGGCATCACCGCCTCGCAACTGAGCGATACGTTCAGCGATGCACGCGCGCAGGGGCGCGTGCATGAGGCGATCGACATCATGGCGCCGCGCGGCACGCCGGTGCTTGCCGTGGCCGATGGCACGGTGGAAAAGCTCTTCACCAGCGTGCCGGGCGGCTTGACGATCTATCAGTTCGAGCCGAGCGGCCGCTACGCCTACTACTACGCGCACCTGGACCGCTATGCCGAGGGACTGACCCAGCAGCAGGCGCTGCGTCGTGGCGATGTCATCGGGTACGTCGGCAGCACCGGCAACGCGGATCCGGCTGCGCCGCATCTGCACTTCGCCATCTTCGAGCTGGGGCCAGAGCGCCAGTGGTGGAAAGGCACTGCGATCAATCCGTTTCCGCGGCTCAAGGCTGGCCAGTAGCCAGTAGCGATCGCGGCCCCCCGCGCGTGATCAGCCTTCGCTGTTGTCTGGCGCTGCGGCGCGCTTGCCGCGTGCACGGCTGCGCGTGGGCTTCTTGATGGGTGCGGCGCGGGATGGGTTGGACGCTGTCAGCACGCCGCGGTCCTGCATCTGCTCCAGCCAGGACAGCGTGTCCACGTAGGCCAGGAACTGCTGCAGATAACCCGGCGACAGCGATTGCATCAAGGTGATGGCGCGGTGCGCCAGCGCCACGGAGTTGAGCGGACCCGCGCCGACCGGGGCGTGTTCCAGGGTGTGCCTGACCTGGCGTTCGCTGCGCACGCGGGTCCACAGCGTGCGGAATTCCTCCAGCACTGGCAGCGCGTCGGGCGATGCGGCCGCCGACGTTGCCATCAGGGTCGAGGTGGGCGCATCGGCGGGGCGTGCGTGACGACCCAGCAGCATGACCAGCTCAGCCAGTGGCCCGGCCTGGCGCTGATCCAGGCCGCCGGCCACATGCGACGGCTTCGCGGCGCCCGCGCGCGCGTCCGGCAACGCGGCGGCATACGCATCGAGCAGTCCCGCCAGTTTTTCGTCGAGCAGGCGACGCGGCGCGCCTTGCACCTGCTCGGTCCGCACCAGCAGCGCGTGCATGAAGGCAAAGCGCACGGGGTCATGGCGGTCGGCGCCCTGCGTGCGCCACGCCTCCAGCTGGAGACGTGCCTGCGTGGCCTCACGGTGCATCGGGCTTGACGCGCTGCTTCGGCCTGGGGATCGGCGCGATCTCCACGCGGCGGTTCTTGGCGCGGCCTTCTTCGTCGGCGTTGGAACTGACCGGCTGCTGCGCCCCGAAAGCCGCGGCGAACACGGACGCGGCCGGCACGCCTTCGGCAATCAGCGCGCGCGTCACCGTCAACGCACGCTCGGATGACAGCTGCCAGTTGTCGGTGAACTGACGGTTGCTGTCGCGGACCTGGCGGTCATCGGTGAAGCCGCTGACCATCAGGATCTCATCGCGCGCCTTGAGGTATTGCACCAGCGGCCCGGCCAGGGTCTTGAGGACCTCGCGACCTTCCGGCTGCAGCTGCGCGGAATTGAGCGCGAACAGCAGGTTGCCGCGGATGCCGATGCGGCCATCGACCAGGGTCACGCGCCCGGCCGCCAACGGCACGGCCAGCGCTTCTTCCAGCGTCTTGCGCTGTTGTTCCTCGGCCTGCCGCTGCCGGACTTCCTCGTCGAGCTTCTGCGAGAGCTGCAGCTGCACGGCGATCACCCCGACCAGGATCAGCACGAAGGCGCCCAGCAGCACCGACATCAAGTCGCCGAAGACCGCCCAGACCGGCGCGGAGGTACCGGCTTCGTCGTCCAGCTCGACGCTCATGCCGCTCCGGCCCCGCTGTGGCTGCGCTGCGCTCCGATCTGCTGCAGGTCATCGACGATCTGGCGCTGCGCCAGCATGCTCAGGTCGATGACTTCCTTGGCCTGTGCCACGTAGTAGGCGAGCTGCTCGTCGCTGCGGGCCAGCGACTTGTCCAGCACGTGCTCCACGCTTGCCAGGCGGGTCAGCAAGGCTTCGCTGGTCTGGCCGAACTGCTGCACCGCCGTGCCCAGAGCATCCCCCAGGCTGGCCACTTCGACCGCGCCCACGGTGACCTGGTCAGCGACCGCACCGAGCTTGCCGGTTTCGGCCTGCACGTGATCGGTGAAGCGATCGCCCACGCGTTCGAGCAGATCGGCCGAGGTGGCCACCAGCGCGTCGATCGCGCTGCGCTGCTCGGTGGAGGCGTGATTGACGGCGCCCAGCAACGTTTCCAGCGTGCCCAGCAGCTGGGTGCGTTCTTCCAGCAATGCGGTGTCGCGCACCATGCTATCGGACAGCTTCTGGCGCAGTTCGGCGATGACCTCGGCCGCCGCACGCGGGGCCTCAGATGCGGTCTGCACCAGGCGCGAGATTTCGCTGAGGGTGTCGCTGGCATGGGCCTGGCCCTGTGCGGCGATCTGGTCGGCGGTCTTTGCCAGCGCGTCGCAGATCTGCTGCTGGCGTTCGGCCGTCTGTGCTCCGGTCTGCGCCCACTGTTGGGCCAAGCGCTCGCCGGTGCCGTCCAGTGCGTCGGTCCAGGCCGTCAGTCGCTGCGCATCCTGCGCGGCCAGCGTGGCCTGCAGTTCAGCATGGGAGCGATCCACCGCGCTGACCAGGCCGGCGGCGTGCTGGGCCACGTTGGCAGCTGCGTCGGTCAACGCCTGCGCGCTGCCTGCCACCAGCGTGTCGTGCGTGCTTGCCTGCTGTGCCAGTGCCGCCTTCCAAGCCGCGGCGATCTTGTCGGTGTTCGCGTCCAGGCGCGCGGCGCTGCCTTCCAGCAGCGCGGTGGTGTGTGCCTCGAACGCCGTGGTGAACTGCCCCAGGGTGTCGCCGAGCGCTGCGTTCATGCGCTGGTGGTGGGCCTGCTGTTCGGCGCTGGCGGCGGTCCAGCCCTGTGCGGCCTGATCGGACGCAGCCGCGACCGCGACCGCGGCAGTGGCCAGCTGCGCGGCACCGGTGTCCAGCAACTGCGTGGTGCGCTGTTCGAAGGTGTCGCTGAAGTGGGCCAGCGTGTCGCCGAGCGCGCGGGTGGTGTCCTGGTTGCTGCTGCGTTGTTCTGTCGCGACGGCCTGCCAGGTCTGTGCGGCCTGCTCTGATGCAGCGGCCACAGCGGCCGCGGCGGTGGCCAGCTGCGCGGCGCCGGTGTCCAGCAGCTGCCCGGTGCGCTGCTCGAAGGTATCGCTGAAGCGGGCCAGTGTCTCGCCGAGTGCGCGGGTGGTGTCCTGATTGCTGTTGCGCTGCTCGGCAACGGCGGCCTGCCAGGTCTGCGCCGCGTTGTTGGCAGTGTGTTCCAGTGCGGCCGAGGCGCCTTCCAGGTGACGCTGCACGCCCTGGCCCAGGGCGTCATGCAGCGACCTGGCGTGATCGGCCAGCCCGGACAAGGTGGCGGTGACCAGGGGCTGCAGCGCGGCGTTCATGGCCTGCGCGCTTTCGGCCACACCGGCTTTCATCGACTGCTCCAGCGCACTGCCCAGCTGCACGTAAGCGACCTCGGCACGTTGATGGAAGGCCTCCTGGCGCAGGAGGAGATGTTCGTTGACGTCGCGGTTCTGCTGTTCCAGCGCGGTGGTCATGGCCTGCAGGCGTTCGACCAGCAGCGGCATGGCGTCGGTCTGCTGGCGCAGCAGCATGAACGCCTGTTCGCGCTGATGCGTCTGTGAATGCGGACGCAGCGTGGTGGCGGTTTCCGCATCGAGGTGCTGCACGATCTGGCTGCGCTCCCGGCGGCACAGCGTGGCCAGCAGCCCCAGCATCGCCGAACAGGCCACGCCCGCGATGGAGGTGCCGAATGCGAAGGCCAGGCCCTTGACCGGCGCGGCCAGCGCGCCGCGCATGGCCTGCAGGTCCGTGGCGCTTTCCAGCGCCAGGCCGGTGCCGCGTAGCGTGGCCATCATGCCCAACAGCGTGCCCAGCATGCCCAGCAGGACCAACAGGCCCACCAGGTACGGGGTCAGCGCAGGCGCGGGCAGGGCGACGCGCTCACCTTCGATGCGCAGGCGTACCGGGTTGCGCAGGCCGGCTGGCAGCCCGGCCAGCCAGGACGCGATGTCCTGCGGGGCGGAAGACACCTCGGCCACGGCCCGCGCGAGCGTGTCGTTGGCCTGGCGGTAGCGGTACAGCTCCAGCGCACCGGCGACGTAGCAGGCGCCAATCACCAGTGCGACACCGGCGCCCAGCGGGTTAGCGCCGAGATAGCCGATGCCGACCCAGCACACGGCCAGCAGGCCGAGCAGGAAGATGGCGGAATGAAGAAGATTTCTGGACATGGCGGGCGGGGGACTATGGCGTGCGGAGCGCGGCAAGCAGCGCTTCGATGGGATGGAAGCGGACATCCAGCTCGTTGAGCAGGACCTGCCGCATGTCGTGGTGGAAGGCCAGCAGCCACGGGGCGGGCGCTGGCGGTGTTTCGGCCTCCGGGGGGGCTTGCACGTCCGGTGCCCGTGCGTGCAGGCGTGCGAAGTGTTCGCCGAGCAGGTCGGGCACACGCGCCAGCAGCGACTGCTCACGCGGGCTGAGCGTCATTTCCATCACCGCATCGACCTCGGCAAGGCGTGCTTTCTCGGCCGACTGCTGCGCCAGCATGTCGCGCAGTCGCCCACGCAAGCGCCCGGTGGCGGTCAGGATCGCGCGCTGCAGGTGCTGGTGGCGCTGCCGGAACGGGGCGAACTCCGGGCATGGTGCGGGCGCGGCGCTGCCATGCGGCTTGGTGGCGGGCAATGGATCGTTCTGGATGCTTTCGGCCAAGGTTGTCCGCGCGCGCGCGCACTCGGCGGCCACGTCGTCGTCGAACGCCTGCGTCTCGGGCGCGGCCACGGGGATCGCACCATCCAGGGCCTTGGACAGCACAAGCGCACGATTCCAGTCGACCCAATGGCCGAGGCGGTCCGACAGCGTCGCCGTGGGAAGCGGGATCTCCGCATCGGTGAGGCGGGCAAGCTGGCGGATGAACGCTGGCCCGGCAACCGGCGCGCGTGGTGGGGCTTTGGCCATTAAAAGGTGGTCAAAAGAGCGCCATTTTACACGCTGGGTGCAAGGCAGGCCCTTGTCCGCGTACCGCCCGCCGCGGGTGCCGCTTGGGTGCCGCCACAGCACTGCGCTTCATCGGTCTCAGCCACGGCTGGTACCCAAGATGCCTCTGAGGCGGTGTCACGGCCGCTTAGCGCGTGGCGTGGCGTGGTCCGCGCTGCGGCGGCGGCGGGGGTTCAAGGCCGAGCATGGCGCGCGTCAGCGGGCGGGTCGCGATGGCCGGCATAGGCCTGGAGCCCGTCTGCCAGGGCCTGGAACGTGGCCAGGCAGGCCGCGTCGCTGCGCAGGTCTTCGTGCATGGCGACCCAGGCATCGAGCTGCAGGGCAAAGGCCTGTGGCAGCACCGCCACCAGCTGCGGGTCACGCGCGGCGATCAGGGCCTGGCAGGCGCCAATGCCGGCACCGCTGCGGATCAGCGCAAGCTGCGCGACGTTGCTGTCGGTACGCAGCGAGAACAGCGCCCGGTCGAAGCCGTGGATCGACTTGCCGACCTTGCGGATGAAGGGGGAGGACTGGTCGTAGCCAATCACTGCGTGCTTCGCCAAGGCCTCCATGTCCCGGGGCATGCCGTACCGCTCCAGATAGGTGCGGTGCGCGAACAGGCCAATCTCGATCCGCCCGGCCTTGCGTGCGATCAGCTGCTGCTGATCCGGCCGGACCATGCGCACGGCGACGTCGGCCTCGCGCTGCAGCAGGTCCTGCACCTTGTCGGTGAGGACCAGCTCGATCCGCAGCGCCGGGTGTTGCGTGCGCAGGCGCGCCAGGATCGGCGGCAGCACCTCCACGCAGATGACATCGCTGGCCGAGATGCGGACCACGCCGCGTACCGCCTGGTCCTGGCTGGACGCCGCACGCAGCAACGATGCAGCGGTACTGTCCATGGTTTCGGCATACGGCCGCAGCGACAGGGCGAGGTCCGTCGGCAGCAAGCCGGTCTGGGAGCGGGTGAAGAGCACGATCCCCAGCGCGCGCTCCAGGGCCGCGACGTGCCGACCCACGGTGGGCTGGGTGATTCCCAGCGCCCGGGCCGCGCCCGACAGCGTGCCTTCCCTGAGCACGGCCAGGAAGGATCGGTACAGCTCCCAGCCGACGGTCGAAGTCATACGTAAATGTATAGCGGCTGGCTCATCTTCGGCAATTTATTGCCGATGCGCCGCGGCGCAGGATGTGGCCATCGACGAACGGGAGGCGGTCATGACGCGCAATCGCAATGCACTGGTGCTTGGGGCTTCGGGCGGGATCGGCGGCGAGGTCGCCCGGCAGTTGCTCGGAGACGGCTGGCAGGTCCGGGCGCTCAAGCGCGGGCAGCTGGACGCGGTACGCGAGGCGGATGGCATCACCTGGCTGGCGGGTGACGCGTTGGACCGCGATGCGGTCATGGGCGCAGCACAGGGGTGCTCGGTGATCGTCCATGCGGTCAATCCACCGGGTTATCGCGACTGGGACAAGCTGGTCCTGCCGATGCTGGACAACACCATCGCGGCGGCCACCGCGGGCGGCGCCACCATCGTGCTGCCGGGCACGGTCTACAACTATGGTCCGGATGCAGGTCCATCACTGGCCGAAAACGCCTTGCAGCAGCCGGTCACGCGCAAGGGCGCCATCCGCGTCCAGCTTGAACAGCGGCTGCACACGGCGAGCCAGCGGGGCGCGCGCGTCATCATTGTCCGGGCCGGCGACTTTTTTGGCCCGAAAGCGGGCAACAGCTGGTTTTCGCAGGGGCTGGTCAAGCCGGGCCGGCCGATCCGCCGCATCCGCTATCCCGGTGCACCCGGGATTGGCCACCAATGGGCGTACCTGCCGGACGTGGCGCGCACCATGGTGGAACTGCTCGCGTGCCGGGACACGCTGGACGCGTTCGCCAGTTTCCACATGGGCGGGCACTGGGATGGCGATGGCACGCAGATGACCGCGGCGATCGCGCGCATCGTGCGGCGGCGCACGGGCCGCACGCCGCGCACGGCCGGATTCCCTTGGTGGCTGCTCACGCTGGCGTCGCCCTGGGTCACCACGTTTCGCGAAATGCGTGAGATGCGCTATTTGTGGCAGCGGCCATTGCGGCTCGACAATGCAGCATTGCGTTGCACGCTGGGCCACGAGCCGCACACCCCGCTTGACGATGCCATCGAAGCAACGCTGGTCGGCCTGGGAAACCTGTCATGGCAAGCCGGCGCGATGGCAGGGCAGGGGGGATCGTTGGCTTGAGGCCCCAGCGACCGCGCGACCGCCCGCGGCGTGGATAGCGCAGCCGACCAGTCAGCGCGCGTGGCTCGCGGCTCTTGCCACCGCGCCGCGGTCCTTGATCGCGGGATGTGGCGCCGGAAACAGAAACGCCTCCCTTGCGGGAGGCGTTTGGTGATCCCACCGGCGATGTCAGGCGTGCATCACAGGGCCTGCATCTCGTTGTTGGCATTGGGCGACTTCAGCTTGGACTTGGCTTCCGATTCGACCGGTGCCACCGGCTCGGCGGGCGCCACCGGCGAGTTCGGGCTGACGTCCACGTCCGGCGTGGCGTTGGGGTCCAGGTCGGCCGGCACCTCCAGATACGGCAGCTGCAGGGCCTGGCTGGTCTGGCGGCGGATCTGGTTGGTCAGCGCCGGGCTGGAATTGATCTCTTGGCCGTAGGACGGAATCATGTCCTTCAGGCGGGTTTCCCAGCCGGCGGCCATCTGCTTCGGAAATGCCTTGGCCAGCACCTTGAGCATGATCGGCGGTGAAGTCGAGGCGCCGGGCGAGGCGCCCAGCAACGCGGCGATGGTGCCTTCGGTATCGCTGACGATCTCCGTACCGAACTGCAACGAGGTCTCGCCGGTTTGCGGATCGCGCTTGATGACCTGCACGCGCTGGCCGGCGGTGACCAGCTTCCAGTCCTCGCGCTTGGCGGTCGGGAAGTACTTGACCAGCTCGGCCTGGCGGTCTGCGTCGGTCAGCTGCGCCTGCTGTACGAGGTACTTGACCAGGTCCAGGTTCTCCGCGCCAACGCCCATCATGCCGGCCACGTTGTTGTGGTTGACCGAGGAGAACAGGTCCCACGCCGAGCCTTCCTTGAGGAACTTGGTGCTTTGCAGGGCGAATGGCCCGAACAGCACCACCGGCTTGCCATCCAGCTTGCGCGCATCCAGATGCGGCACCGACATCGGCGGCGAACCGGCTTCGGCCTTGCCGTAAGCCTTGACGATGTGGTTGTCGGCGATGGCTGGCGCCTCGAAAGCCAGGAACTGGCCACCGACCGGGAAGCCGGCGTAGTTCTTGGATTCGGGAATGCCCGACATCTGCAGCAACTTCAGCGAAGCGCCGCCGGCACCGATGAAGACGAAGCGCGACTTGATCGTGGTGTCCTTGTTGGCACGCAGATCACGCACCGTCACGTTCCAGGTCTTGTCCGCGTTCTGGTTCAGGCCCCGCACTTCGTGGCTGAGCTGCAGCTGGAAGTTGGGGCTGCGCTGCAGCGAGGCGGTCAGCTGGTTGGTGATGACGCCGAAGTTCACGTCCGTGCCCAGCGGCATGTAGGTGGCGGCCACCTTCTGCTTCGGGTCGCGGCCCTTCATCATCAACGGCGCCCACTTGGCGATCTGCGCGCTGTCGGTGGAGTACTGCATGCCGTAGAACATCGGGTTCTTGACCATCGCCTCGCGGCGCTTGCGCAGGTACTCGATATTCTCCTCGCCCCACACGAAGCTCATGTGCGGCGTCGCGTTGATGAATTCCTTGGGCTGGCCCAGCCGACCCTGCGCCACTTCGTGCGCCCAGAACTGGCGGGAGATCTCGAACTGCTCGACGATGCCCACCGCGCGCTTGGTTTCCACCGTGCCGTCGGGCAGTTCGGGCGTGTAGTTCAGCTCGGCATAGCCGGAATGGCCGGTACCCGCGTTATTCCAGCCGTTGGAGCTCTCCAGCGCCACGCCGTCCATGCGCTCGACCATGCGCATCTTCCAGCCCGGCTCCAGCTCCTGCAGATAGGTCGCCAAGGTCACGCTCATGATGCCGCCGCCGATGAACACGGCATCGACCGGCTCGTCGTTTTCGGGCGCGGGCGAGGACGCGTTGGAGATGGGCCAGAACAGGAAGGTGACCGCCGCGATGGCAGACACGACCACGAGGCCGCCGAGACCTTTCAGGATTTTCTTTTTCATTGGATCCAGATGCGTTGGAGGCATGGGCTGCAGGCGCGGGCCGGGCGTGGGGCGTAAGCCCGGCGGGCGCGGTGCCGTGCAGATGGGAAGGAAACAGCGTCCAGGGCACAGGCACACAGCTCCAGGCACGGCTGCGCAAGGCAAGGGCGTGTCCGGGGAGGCGGTCGGTCGCACGGCCGCGCAGGTGCCGGTTTCCCGGTGGCTCGAAAAGCGGGGCGAGCGGCATCCCGTGGCCTGCGACGGCTTCGGCACGCATGCCCGCACGGGCTTTTCTTTCCAGCGGCTTCCAGTCTAGATGCGCAGTGCCCACGCCTAGCCCGTTGGTATTAGCTGCATTTTTTCATGGTCGCCATGCCCGAATGTCGCAGCGGAGGAGGCGCATGCCGCCTCTTTGGCGTCCATGTGATGGGCCGTGGGCCAATCATGGCCGATGGCTGGGCTGCATCGATACCGCAGTCACAAGCAATGAAATCCGGAGATGCACCTGACAACGCATCGGCGATCGGGGAAAGCTGCGATCTTGTTCGCCTCCGCGTCTTTGCTCTTGAACCGCATTGAGCGGAGGCCGCGCGCGCTTGTGCGGCCATGCCAACGACATGGCTTGCACGCGTAAGGGGCTACAAAAGCTGCAGGCCGTCGCGCGTTGATGACACGGCGGTCAGTGATCACGTGATGTGCATGCGGATTGCTGAGTCCGATTCATGACGGTCATCAGCTGAGTGACTTAATCCATCGAGAGTCGCTCCCTACAATGGTTTATCGCCAGATCGTCATGCGGAACAACGCCTCCGTATGGCTTCATGGTTCACCTTGATCAATCACGGTTGATCTCCCAGCTTCACGCACAGCCAGCATTGGAGAGATGCCCGCCATGCAAGACCTCAAACTCACACGTCGGGACCTGCTCATCACCGGCGCGGTGTCCGCCGCCACGGTGGCCAGCCCGCAAGCGGTCAAGGCCGCGGCCGAGCCACGCACTGCGCGCGAGCCGGCCAACACCAGCGGCAGCGTGTCCTTCCAGGTCAACGGCAAGCCGGTAACGCTGCAGCTGGACAACCGCACCACGTTGCTGGATGCGCTGCGCGAGCACCTCAAGCTTACCGGCACCAAGAAAGGCTGCGACCACGGCCAGTGCGGTGCCTGCACCGCCATCGTCGATGGGCGCCGCATCAACACCTGCCTGGCGCTGGCGGTGATGCATGAAGGGGCCGAGATCACCACGATCGAGGGCTTGGGCTCGCCGGACAAACTGCATCCCATGCAGGCGGCTTTCGTCAAGCACGACGGCTACCAGTGCGGGTACTGCACGCCTGGTCAGATCTGCTCGGCCGTGGCGGTGCTGGAGGAGATCAAGCAGGGGATCCCCAGCCACGTCACCGCGGATCTGACCGGCAAGGCGGCGTTCTCCGCCGACGAGGTGCGCGAGCGCATGAGCGGCAACATCTGCCGGTGTGGTGCGTATTCCAACATCATCGATGCCATCTCCGATGTCGCAGGAGAACGCGCATGAAGGCCTTCAGCTATGAACGCGCCAGCTCGCCGACAGAAGCGGCCGCGGCCGTCGCCCGGCAGCCCAACGCCAAACTGATTGCCGGCGGCACCAATCTGCTGGATCTCATGAAGCTGCAGATCGAGACGCCGACGCACTTGGTGGACGTCAACGGCCTGCAGCTGGACAAGATCGAAAAAGCCGATGGTGGCGGTCTGCGCATCGGCGCCTTGGTGCGCAACACCGATCTGGCGGCCGACAAGGGCGTGCGCAAGGACTATCCGCTGCTCTCGCGTGCGCTGGTCGCCGGGGCCTCGGGGCAACTGCGCAACAAGGCCACCACCGCAGGCAACCTGCTGCAGCGCACGCGCTGTCCTTATTTCTACGACACCAATCAGGCCTGCAACAAACGCCTGCCGGGCAGTGGCTGTGCCGCCCTGCAAGGCTTCAGCAAGCAGCTGGCGGTGGTGGGTAGCAGCGATGCATGCATCGCCACGCATCCCAGCGACATGGCCGTGGCCATGCGGGCGCTGGACGCCAGCGTGGAGACGATCAAGGCCGATGGACGTACCCGGAGTATTCCGCTGGAGCAGCTGTACAAGGCGCCGGGCACCACACCGCATCTGGAAACCACGCTGGAGCTTGGCGAGTTGATCACCGCGGTGACCCTGCCTGCGCCAATCGGAGGCACGCAGGTCTATCGCAAGGTCCGCGACCGTGCGTCCTACGCGTTTGCACTGGTTTCGGTGGCGGCCATCGTGCAGCGGGACGGTAGCGGCCGCGTGGCGCTGGGCGGGGTGGCACACAAGCCCTGGCGCGATGCCAAGGCCGACGCGCAGCTCCCCCGCGGCGCCAAGGCGGTGATCGGCACCTTGCTCGGGGCCGCCAAGCCGACCGAACACAATGCCTTCAAGGTCACGCTGGCCGAGCGTACGCTCGCCAGCATCCTGGCCGAGGTGAGGAGCTGACATGAAATTCGACACACCCGCGACCACCAATCCCATCGACCAGCTCAAGGTGGTCGGCAAGCCCTTCGATCGTATCGATGGCCCGCTCAAGACCAGCGGGCAGGCCGGCTACGCCTACGAACGACACGACGCCGTGCCAGGCCAGGTGTACGGCTACGTGATCGGCGCCGCCATCGCCAAGGGCCGCATCCGCGCCATGGATCTGTCGGTGGCCAAGGCCGCGCCCGGCGTGATCGGCATTGTTACCGCGCAGAACGCGGGCGCCCTCGGCAAGGGCAAGTTCAACACTGCGCGCCTGCTGGGCGGGCCTGAGATCCAGCATTACCACCAGGCCATCGCCATCGTGGTCGCCGACAGTTTCGAACAGGCACGCGCCGCCGCGCAGTTGGTGAAGGTGGAGTACGCGCGTGAGCAGGGCGCCTACGACCTGGCCAATGCCAAGGGCAAGGCCACCATGCCCAAGGGCGAGTCGAACGCGGACACCGCCACTGGTGACTTCGCAGGCGCCTTTGCCGCCGCCCCGGTGAAGCTGGATGCCACCTACACCACCCCCGATCACGCGCACGCCATGATGGAGCCCCACGCGTCCATCGCCGCGTGGGAAGGCGACAAGCTCACGCTGTGGACGTCCAACCAGATGATCGCCTGGGGGGTCGGCGATGTAGCCGCCACGCTGCAGGTGCCAAAGGACAATGTGCGCCTGGTGTCGCCGTATATCGGTGGTGGCTTCGGCGGCAAGCTGTTCGTGCGCACCGACGCGATCATGGCGGCGCTGGCCGCGCGTGAGGTCAAGCGCCCGGTGAAGGTAGCGCTGACGCGGCCCTTCATGTTCAACAACACCACCCATCGCCCCGCCACCATCCAGCGGCTGCGACTGGGCGCCACGCAGGACGGCAAGATCACCGCCATCGGCCATGAGAGCTGGTCTGGCGACCTGGCAGGAGGCGACCCGGAAACCGCGGTGGCCCAGACGCAGCTGTTGTACGCCGGCGCCAATCGCATGACGGCCATGCGCCTGGCCGTGCTGGATCTTCCCGAAGGCAACGCCATGCGTGCGCCGGGCGAAGCGCCGGGCCTGATGGCTTTGGAGATCGCGATCGACGAGATGGCGGAGAAGCTCAAGCTCGATCCGGTCGAGTTCCGCATCCGCAACGACACCCAGGTC
>JBEVNH010000215.1:0-6546 GCA_040508175.1 Pseudoxanthomonas sp. | reverse complement strand
CTGCACGCCCTGCGCGACGTGCCGGACGAGCGCCGCACCGCGCGCTTCTATTGCGTGCTGGTGCTGCTGCGCCATGCCACGGATCCTGAGCCATTGATCGCCGAAGGCATCTGGGAAGGCCGCATCCTCCCTGCACGCCAAGGCGACGACGGCTTCGGCTATGACCCGGTGTTCCTGGACCTCGAACGCGGCCAGTCCGCTGCCCAGTTGCCGGTTTCGCTGAAGAACCGCATCAGCCATCGCGGCCAGGCGCTGGCCGCGCTGCAGGCACGGCTGGCCTTGCGATGATCTTGCACTCCGGCGCGCGCCGGAGCATTGACATGACGCCCGCCCTGATCCCGCCTCCACTGTCGCTGTACGTGCACCTGCCCTGGTGCGTGCGCAAATGTCCGTACTGCGATTTCAACTCGCACCAAGGCAAGGGCACGCTCCCGTTCGAGGCCTATGTCGACGCGCTGATCCGCGACCTGGATGTCGACCTGCCGCTGGTCTGGGGCCGCAGCATCCACAGCGTGTTTTTCGGCGGGGGGACGCCCAGCCTGTTCCCGCCCGAGGCCATCGACCGGTTCCTGCAGGCAGCTAGCGCACGCCTGCGCTTCGTACCGGGCTGTGAGATCACGCTGGAGACCAATCCGGGCACGGCCGAGCACGGCCGCTTCGATCAGTACCTGCGCGCTGGCGTGAACCGGCTGAGCTTCGGTATCCAGAGTTTCGACGACGGCTGTCTGGCGCGCCTGGGTCGCATCCACGACAGCGCACAGGCGGTGGCGGCGGTGAAGCTGGCGCAGGACGCAGGCTTCGACAATTTCAACCTGGACCTGATGTACGCCCTGCCCGGGCAGACCCGGGAGATGGCGCTCATCGATCTGGACCAGGCCTTCGCGCTGCAACCCACGCACGTCTCGCACTACCAGCTCACGCTGGAGCCGAACACGGTCTTCTTCGCCAGGCCGCCCAAGGGCATCCCCGAAGAAGACGATGCCTGGGACATGCAGGAGGCCTGCCAAGACGCGCTAGCGCAGGCCGGTTATGCGCAGTACGAAGTCAGCGCCTACGCGCGACCCGATCGCCAGTGCGCGCACAACCTGAACTACTGGCGCTACGGCGACTACCTGGGCATCGGCGCCGGTGCGCATGGCAAGATCACCCTCGGCGCCGAGCAGACCATTCTGCGGCGCTGGAAGCACAAGCATCCGACCACGTATCTGGACACCGCCGGCACCGAAGCCGCGATCGGCGGCGATGACCGCATCACCCCAGAGCGCCGCCCGTTCGAGTACATGCTTAACCTGCTGCGCCTGCGCGAGGGGTTTGCGTTGCGTGATTTCAGCGCACGCACTGGACTGACGCCGGACGCAATCGCCCCCGCACTACGCGAGGCTGCAGAGCGTGGCTGGATGGAGCAGCAGGGTGAGCGTCTGGTCCCGACCGACCTTGGCCGCCGCTTCACCAATGACGTGGTTGGATTGTTCCTGGCCGCCTGACGGCCGGAGCGCGTCGCAGTTTCCGTCCTGTCCCCGAGGGATGTGCTACAAGGCGCATCGGGGAAAGTGACGAATGTTTTCTGCAATGACCGCTAGGACGCCCGTGTCGCCTGCTTCCAAAGACACTCTTGCTGCAGCGGCGCTGCCGCCCCGCGTCCACCGCATCCTCGATGCGCTGCTGTCCGACGTGACGACGACCCTGTCCGAACGTGTGGATGCGCTGCTGACGGACATGGAGCAGCAACTGTTCCGCCTGGCCGAGCGTTCACGCAGCAATGACCAGCAGTCCGAGCACCTGGCCAACCTGCACGGCCTGCGGCAGCACCGCGCGGACTTCCTGCCGCTGTTCATCGCCCAGCTCGAAGGCGACATCGCACGGATCCGCACCCGCCAGCGCCGCAATGCGGAAGAAGACGCCTCGCAGATCGAGTTCAACGCCCTGACGCTGGTGGCCGACGAGGCCGTCGACAAGGACATCGTGCTGCGCGACATCGTCCGCCGGCACGAGCAGCGCAGCCAGCCGGCGCTGTACATGCTGGGCCAGCGTTTCGGCGTACTGGCCGCCCGCCCTGCGCTGGAAGTCGATGAAGTCCCGCTGGGCCCGCACTCATTGTGCGAAGCCCTGCGCCTTGCGGTGACCGCGGTGCATGTGGACCTGCCGACCCAGCTGCTGCTGTTTCGCACCTTCGAGCAGAAGGTCCTGGCCAATTACGACGCCTGGCTAGCCGGTGTGAACGGCCTGCTGGGTCAGCAGGGCGTGTTGCCGGGCCTGGTGTTCGCTCCGGTCCATGCCCGCAACCGCCCCCCCGCGCCGCCGGCGCGTCCGCGCGCGGACGCAGCGGCCGCAGCCGCCGTGGCCCCGCGTGCGCAGCCGTCGTCCTCGCCCCCACCGACTGGCATGCCGTCCTGGCATGCGCCGGAAGAAACCCCGAGCTTCGCGTCGCTGCAGCGCCTGCTCTCCGGACGCCGGGAGGCCATGAACGCATCGGCGCCGGCGCCTTCCGCCGGCGTAACCCCGCTCCATCCCAGCGCCACGCCCGGTGGCGCACCACGCCCCGAGGCCGCAGTGTCTGCCGCAGGCCCGGCCAGTCATGCGGGTCATCCGGGGCAGGCACCGGTGGGCGCTGCCGCGACACCCGGCCTGCGCCGACCCGTGCCGATGGCCACGCCTGATGTGATCTCCGGGCTGTCCAACCTGCAGGCCGCGCCAGTGTCCCTGCGGCACGGCCAGCGCAAGCGCAGCATGATGGACCTGCGCGACGAGGTGCTGACCCAGATCCGCCTGCAGCATGGTCCGGAGGCCGCGCTGGCACCGGCCGAAGCGGACACCTTCGAACTGCTGGACCTGTTCTACAACCAGATCGAGCGTGAGGTGAAGACCGATGCGCCGGCCGTCGAGCTGCTGGTGCGGCTGCAGGTGCCGGTGGCACGCGCGGCGATCCAGGACCGCGAGTTCTTCACCCAGTCCCAGCACCCGGCGCGCGAGCTGCTCAACTCGGTGGCCGAATCCGGCGCCCGCTGGATGGGAGAGGACGAGATCGACCCGCAGCTGCTGCAGAAGCTGCAGCAGGCCGTCGCCCACGTACTGGCCGAATACAACGGCGACAGCGCCGTGTTCACCAAGGCCAACGACGAGGTGCAGGAGCACTTCAAGGTGCTGGCCCGGCGTGCCGAGGTGGCCGAGCGACGCCATGTGGAAGCCGCGCGCGGGCGAGACCGTATGGAAGTGGCCAAGCAACAGGCCGCCGACACCATTGCGCAGGCTTTCGTGGCCGAGCCGCCACAGAAGTTCGTGCAGGCCCTGCTGAACCAGGCCTGGGCCGATGTACTCACCCTGACCCTGCTGCGCCAGGGCGAAGATTCCGACGCCTGGCGCGATGCGTATGCATTGACCGCCCGTATCGCGCAGACGTTGGGCCAGGCCGATGCCACGCCTGACCGCGAGCTGGGGCATCAGATCGAGGCGTCACTGACGCGGGTCGGTTATCACGACGACGAAGCTGCCGCGATTGCCCGGCGCCTGTCATGCAATGGCGAGGACGAAGTCACCTCCCGTACCGAACTGACCGCGCGCCTCAAGGCACGCGCCAACCTGGGCAGCGATGCGCCGCTCCAGCGCAAAAAGGAGCGCACCCCACGCAGCGAGTCGGAGGAAGCCTGCTACGCACTGTTGCGCACCACGGCCTTCGGCACCTGGTTTGAATTCATCCAGAACCAGCAGGGCGACGTGCAACGCAAGCGATTGTCGTGGTTCAGTCCGATCACCGACAACGCCTTGTTCGTGAACCAGCGTGGGCAGAAGGTGGGCGAATACGTCATGGACGAGATTGCCCGCCTGATGGCTATCCACCAGGTACGCCTGCTGTCCGAGCAGCGCGACACCCTGATCGATCGCGCTTGGCGCGCCACGGTGGGCGCACTGCGCAGCATCACCGGAGCCGCCGAATGATCCACGACATGCGCCGTGCGCCGCGCCTGCAGGTGCGCGAGACCATGACCGTCACCGACGCGATGTCCGACGTGCCGATGGGCCAGGTGGGCAATCTCTCGGAGACCGGCATGCTGCTCATCGCCCATGTGCCGATTGGCGACAATGCGCTGTACCAGCTGCAGTTCCCGGTGGCTGGCAGCCATGGCAGCGCCACGATCGACGTCGGCGCACAGGTGCTGTGGCACGGCGCGGCCAACACGCCCGGTCGCGTCTGGGCGGGCCTGCGCTTTCTCACCGTGTCCGAGCCGCACCTGCAGCTGCTGCGCGACTGGATCCAGGACGCGCCGATACGCCAGCGCTGATGCACGACCGCATGCCGGGTCAGCGCGCGCCGGCGTGATGCGGCAAAATTGCGACCTCTCCGCAATGAGCCAACGCCATGTCCGCCATCGACCCCGCGCCGTTGTACGCTGAACACCTGCGTGTCCTCAAGCAACGGGCCGATGTCGCGCTGGAACGTGGCGGCTTCGACCACCTGGTGATCCCCAGTGGCACCCAACATGCCAAGCTGTTCGACGATCAGGACTATCCGTTCTTCGTCAATCCGCAGTTCAAGGCCTGGTTGCCGCTGCTGCGCGTGCCGCACAGCTGGATTGTCTATACGCCGGGGCAGCGGCCGCAGCTGATCTTCCTGCAGCCATTCGATTACTGGCATGCCGTGCCGGATGCACCCAGCGGCTGGTGGGTGGAACATTTCGACATCCACATCATCCGCAAGCCGGACCAGGCACTGGCACTGCTGCCCAGGGATGCGGCGCGCTGCGCAATCCTGTCCGAGCCGCAAAGCACGTTGGGTGCCTTCGCGCCCAACAATCCCGAAGCGGTCCTGCAGTACCTGGAATATCACCGTTCCTACAAGACCGCCTACGAGGTGGCGTTGATGCGCCAGGCACAGCAGCTGGCCGTGCGCGGCCATCGTGCCGCCGAAAGCGCCTTCCGCGCCGGTGCCAGCGAGTTCGGCATCCACATGGCCTACTGCGCCGCGGTCGGCCAGGACGCCAACGACCTGCCCTACGGCAATATCATCGCGCTCAACGCGCACTGCGCAGTGCTGCACTACACCGAACTGGGCCGCACCGCGCCAACGCCGTCCTACAGCTTCCTGATTGACGCCGGCGCCGACGCCGGCGGTTATGCGGCCGACATCACCCGCACCCATGCGGCCGATCGTGGCAGCGAGTTCCAGGCCCTGATCGATGCGGTGGACGCCGCGCAGCAGGCCATGTGCCGCGGCGTGCGCGCCGGCACCGACTACAAGCAACTGCACATCGATGCGCATCTGACCCTGGCCGGCATCCTGCGTGACTTCGACATCCTCAAGGTCTCGCCGGAAGCCGCGCTGGCCACCGGCGTCAGTGCCGCTTTCTTTCCGCATGGCCTGGGCCATCCGATTGGCCTGCAGGTGCACGATGTCGCCGGCTTCGCGCAGTCGGACCGTGGTGGGCGTATCGAACGCCCGCCGGGCCATCCCTATCTGCGCATGACCCGCCTGCTGGAGCCGGGCATGGTGGTCACCATCGAGCCCGGCGTGTATTTCGTGGACATGCTGCTGGAAGGCGTGCGCAGGAACGGACACGCCGAATCGGTGAACTGGTCGCGCGTGGACGTGTTCCGCCCCTACGGCGGCATCCGCATCGAGGACGAAGTGCTATGCACCGAGGGCGAGGCCGACAACCTCACGCGGCCTGCGTTCGAAGCGGCGTCATCGCATTCGCTTTGACGCCTCCAAGGTTTGCAAGCAAACCTCGGGCCCCGGCTTACCAGCCCCCACACCCCGGCCGCGCGGCCGCCCCCGCTCACTCAGGGACTGTGCTGCAGATCAAACAAGGCAAGTGCGCGATTGTGCGGAGGGTCAGTCTCAGCCTTCGCGCGCGGCCATCACCGCTTCGATCTCATCGGCACTGCGCGCCAGTGCACCGGTCAACACGTCATGTCCATCGGCGGTGATCGCCACGTTGTCCTCGGTGCGGATGCCGATGCCGCGCCACTTCGCCGCCACCGTGGTGTCATCCGGCGCGACGTAGAGCCCGGGCTCGATGGTGAACACCATCCCCGGCTCCAGCAGGCGTGATTGCCCATCGATGCGGTAATCGCCCACGTCATGCGTATCCAGGCCGAGCCAGTGCCCGGTCTTGTGGCGATAGAAACGCTTGTAGCTGCCCTCGGCGAGGTTCTGCTCCAGCTTGCCGCGCAACAGGCCCAGCTGCAGCAGCCCCTCGGTCAACGTCTCCACCGCGGCGATGTGGCCGGCCTCATACGGCACACCCGGACGTGCCTGTGCCATCGCCGCCTGCTGCGCTTGCGTCACCAGGTCATGCAGCGCACGCTGCTCGGTGCTGAAGCGCCCGTTGACCGGGAACGTGCGGGTGATATCGCTGGCATAGCCGCGGTATTCAGCCCCCGCGTCGATCAGCACCAGATCGCCATCGCGTGCGGCAGCGTTGTTGGCCATGTAATGCAGCACGCAGCCGTTGGCGCCGGCACCGACGATACTGCCGTAGGCCGGCCAGGCATCGCTGGCGCGGAACACACATTCGATCACCGCCTGCAGCTGGTATTCGTGCACGCCGG
>JBEVNH010000189.1:0-32635 GCA_040508175.1 Pseudoxanthomonas sp. | reverse complement strand
CGAATGTCACGGCGGCATCCAGCACCGCGGTCGGGCAGGGGGCTTCGGCCACGGCCGAAGGCGCAGTGGCCTTGGGCCAGGGCTCGGTCGCCGACCGCGCGCAGACCGTCTCGGTCGGTGCCGCCGGTGCCGAACGCCAGGTCGCCCATGTCGCAGCGGGCACGGCTGAAACCGACGCCGCCAACGTCGGCCAGGTGCGCAGCGCCAATGCACAGACGCTGTCCTCGGCCAATGCCTACACCGATGCGCGCGTCAGTGCGTGGGAAGACGATCTGCTGCAGGTCCGCGGCGATGTCGACCAGCGCTTCCGCAGCACCGATGAGCGCATCAACCGCCAGGGCGCGATGAGTGCGGCGATGCTCAACATGGCTGTCAGTGCCGCCGGCATCCGCACTGACAACCGCGTGGGCGTCGGCGTGGGCTTCCAGAGCGGTCAGCGTGCGCTGTCGGTGGGTTACCAGCGTGCGATCAGCGATCGCGCCACGGTGACGCTGGGCGGTGCTTTCAGTGGCGACGAGCGCTCGGTGGGCGTGGGCGCCGGCTTCGGCTGGTAAGCGGCACCGGCCGGCGGCGCCATGCCGTCGGCCATATTTCATGCAGGTCGCGGTGCGCTCTGACGGGCCGGTCAGGGACAGGGGCAGTCGCGGGTTGAGGCAGTGGACAGGCCGGGCTCGTTCAACCAATCGAAAGGATCAATCGAGATGAAAATCAGGAAACTCAGTGCAGCGGTCACCGGTATCGTGTTCGCCGCAGGCCTGGCGGCAACCGGCGCGCAGGCGGCCAATCCCACGCCGCTGGTGAAGGGCCCACCGTCGACGGCGCCGCAATCAAGCGGCGGCGATCGTCTGATCATCAAATACCGCGCAGGCACCGCAGCGGTCAGCAACGTGTCGTCCAAGTTGACCACCGTGCGCTCGGCTGCATCGCGTGCGGGCGTGGTGCAGGTACGCGCCGCTGGCCGCACCGCCGCATCGCCCCTGACCGCGCAGTACGGCCGTAAGCTGGGTACCGGGTCTGACCTGGTGCGGGTGTCGCGCAAGCTCTCGCCTGCCGAACTCAACAGCGTGGTCACCGAGCTGAAGGCCGATCCGACCGTCGAGTCGGTGCAGGTGGACCGCAAGGTGTATCCGGTCCGTGATCTCAAGGTCACGGCAGCCCCCGGCGCACAGCCGGCGCTGGTGCCCAACGACCCCTATTACACGCAGTACCAGTGGCATCTGCACAGCGCCACCGGGGGCATCAACGCGCCGGCGGCATGGGATGTCTCCACCGGCGCCGGCACCGTGGTGGCCGTGCTGGACACCGGCATCCTGCCGAACCATCCGGACATGAGGTCCGGCAACCACCTGCTGGCCGGGTATGACTTCATCACGGATGCCTTTGTCTCGCGCCGCGGGACCGATGCACGCGCACCGGGTGCGCTGGACTACGGTGACTGGAACGACGACGCAAGCCAGTGCGATGTGGACGACAGTTCCTGGCACGGCACGCATGTGGCCGGTACCGTCGCCGAATTGACCAACAACGGCGTCGGCATGGCCGGCGTGGCGCACGATGCGCAGGTCCTGCCGATACGCGTACTGGGCCGCTGCGGTGGCTACACCTCCGATATCGTCGACGCTATCGTCTGGGCCTCGGGCGGTGCGGTACCGGGCGTCCCGGCCAACCAGCATCCGGCCGAAGTCATCAACCTCAGCCTGGGCGGCAGTGGCGCCTGTTCGACCGACGAGCAGGACGCGGTTGACCTGGCCTCGGCCAATGGCAGCCTGGTGGTGATTGCGGCTGGTAACTCCGGCGCCAATGCGGTCAACCATTCGCCGGGCAACTGCGACAACGTGGTGACCGTCGGCGCCACCGGGATCACCGGCGCCAAGGCGTACTACTCCAACTACGGCGCCGCCGTGGAGATTTCCGGCCCCGGTGGCGGCGTGACCGACGGCAATCCGAACGGCTATGTGTGGCAGGCCGGCTACACCGGCACCACCACGCCTACCTCCGGCGCTTACAGTTACATGGGCATGGCCGGTACGTCGATGGCCTCGCCGCATGTGGCGGCCGTCGCCGCATTGGTGCAGAGCGCGCTGGCAGACGCGGATCGTCCGCTGCTGACCCCGCCGCAGTTGAGCGCGTTGCTGATCAAGACCGCGCGTCCGTTCCCGGTCAGCGTGCCGGCCAGCACCCCGATCGGCTCGGGAATCGTCGATGCCGCTGCCGCGCTTGAAGAAGCGCTGAAGGTGCCGTGTGATCCCGCGCAGGACACCTGTGCCCCGGAAGCCACGCCACTGGTCAACAAGGTGGTGGTCGGCAACGTTGCCGGCGGCACTGGGACCGAGGCGCTGTACAGCTTCGAAGCCAAGGCCGGCGCGGTGCTGAGCTTCCTGACCTACGGCGGCCGCGGCAACGTGGACGTGTACGTCAGCCTGGGCGAGGAGCCGACGGTCACCGACCATGACGCCAAGTCCGCCCGCACCGGCAACAGCGAGACCGTACGCTTCAATGCGCCGGTGGCGGGCACCTACTACGTCAAGCTGGTGGGCGCCGCGTCCTACAGCGGCGTGAGCCTGGTGGCGCGTCAGTAAGCGACGCCGTCAGGTGTCGACAGGACCCCCGGCGCTGGCCGGGGTTCCTGTTTGTGGGATGCACGGCCATGGATGTCCTGGCAGCCCGGCGACTGTCGTCAGCAAGCTGCTAGAGTCGCGGGCCATGCGAGGAGCCCAAGCGTGAATGCCGTTCAGCAACAGCCGCCCGGGGTGACGCGTTCGACCGAACTGCGCGTGGTCGACGCCCTGGTGACCCGTGGACGCCTCAAGGACGCCGACCTGGCCCGCGTGCGGCGGGTGCAGGAGGAAACCGGCGGCGGGCTGCTGGCCTTGTTGCTGCGGCTGGGTCTGGTGTCCGAACGCGACCATGCCGAAGCCTGCGCGCAGGTGATGGATGTTCCGTTGCTGTCCTCGCGCGAGCTGCCTGAACTGCCGCCGGATCTGGAAGAGCTGCCGGCGCTCTCGCTGCGCTTCCTCAAGCAATTCCAGTCCTGCGTGGTGGGGGGCGATGCGCAGACCCTGCAGCTGTGGATGGCCGCGCCTTACGACGTTTATGCGCGTGATGCGGTACAGCTGGCGACTGGCCGCAACGTGCGGGTGATGGCCGGCCTGGGCGCGGAAATCGACGACACGCTTGAGCGCTGGTTCGGCCAGGGCCGCAGTGCGATGGGCGCGATCATCGAAAACGTCGATGGCGAGGCCGGCGCTGACCTGGACGATGTGGACCACCTGCGCGACCTGGCCTCGGAGGCGCCGGTCATCCGCCTGGTGAACCTGGTGATCCAGCGTGCGGTGGAGCTGCGTGCTTCGGATATCCATATCGAGCCGTTCGAGAACCGCCTGAAGGTGCGCTACCGCGTCGATGGCGTGCTTGAAGAAGGCGAAAGCCCGCCGGTCAACCTCACCGCCGCGGTGATCAGCCGCATCAAGATCATGGCGCGGCTCAACATCGCCGAGCGCCGCCTGCCGCAGGATGGCCGCATCCAGCTGCGCGTGCAGGGCAAGGAGCTGGACCTGCGTGTCAGCACGGTGCCGACCGCGCATGGCGAAAGTGTGGTGATGCGCCTGCTGGACCGCGAGACGGTGGTGTTCGATTTCCAGCGCCTTGGCTTCACCGACCAGTTCCTGCCGCAGTTCCTGCGCGTGCTGGAACAGCCCCACGGCATCCTGCTGGTGACAGGCCCGACCGGTTCGGGCAAGACCACCACGCTGTACACCGCGCTGAGTCAGCTCAACACAGCCGACGTCAAGATCATCACCGTCGAGGACCCGGTGGAGTACCAGATCGAGGGCATCAACCAGATCCACGTCAAACCGCAGATCGGGCTGGATTTCGCCAACGCGCTGCGCAGCATCGTGCGCCAGGACCCGGACATCATCATGATCGGCGAAATGCGCGATCTGGAGACCGCGCGCATCGCCATCCAGTCCGCGCTGACCGGCCACCTGGTGCTGTCCACGCTGCACACCAACAACGCCGCCGGCGGCATCACCCGCTTGCTGGACATGGGGGTGGAAGATTATCTGCTGACGTCCACGGTCAACGGCATCCTCGCCCAGCGACTGGTGCGCCGGCTGGAGCCGACCCATGCCGAGCGGTATGCGGCTTCGCCCGAGGAAATCGAGAAATTCGGTCTGCGGCGCTACCAGCCGGAAGGGCCGGTATTCCTGTATCGCCCGCATGCGTCGGCGCTGTCGCCAACCGGCTATCTGGGCCGTACGACCATCACCGAATTCCTGGTGATGACCGACGAACTGCGCCGCGCCATCATGCGCCATGCCGGCATGGGCGAACTGGAGCAACTGGCCCGCGCTGCGGGCATGCGCACCATGTACGAAGATGGCATCGCCAAAGCGCTGTCAGGCCACACCACGCTGGAAGAAGTGCTGCGGGTGACCGAGGATGCGTGAGGCGTCAGTCGCTGATGCGAGACCCGTGTCGCTCAGCGACACGGCGCAGCGCGTGGCCGCTCGCGTGGCCAGCGCGATAACGAGCCTTCGCTGACCATGCCGCTGTATCGCTACAAGGCACTTGATGCGCAGGGCGAAGTCCTGGATGGCCAGATGGAAGCGGCCAGCGACGCGGACGTGATCGCGCGATTGCAGGAACAAGGGCACATGCCGATGGAGGCGCGCCTGGCCGCAGCTGGCGGGGGCCGCAGTCTGCGCGCCTTGCTGTCGGCAAAGGCTTTCGATGGCGAGCGGCTGGTGCAGTTCACCCAGCAGCTGGCCACGCTGCTGGGGGCCGGACAACCGCTGGATCGCGCACTGACCATCCTGCTGGATCTGCCCGAAAGCGACCGCGCGCGCCGCATCGTTGGCGATATCCGCGACACCGTGCGTGGCGGTGCGCCGCTGTCGACGGCGCTGGAGCGCCAGCACGGCACTTTCTCGCGCCTGTACGTGAACATGGTGCGGGCGGGTGAGGCCGGTGGCAGCCTGCACGACACCCTGCAGCGCCTGTCCGATTACCTGGAGCGCAGCCGGGCGCTGAAGGGCCGCGTGATCAATGCGTTGATCTATCCAGCGATCCTGCTGGTGGTGGTCGGGGCGGCGCTGCTGTTCCTGCTGGGCTACGTGGTGCCGCAGTTCGCGCAGATGTATGAAAGCCTGGACGTACAGCTGCCTTGGTTTACCCAGACGGTGCTGACGCTGGGCCTCTTTGTTCGCGACTGGTGGGTACTGCTGGTCGTTGTGCCGTGCGTGATGCTGTTGCTGCTGGATCGCAAGCGTCGTGATCCGGCCTTCCGTGATCGCCTGGATGCCTGGCTGCTGCAGCGCGCGGGTATCGGCAGCCTGCTGGCCAAGCTGGAGACCGCACGTCTGGCGCGCACGCTGGGCACCTTGCTGCGCAACGGCGTGCCCTTGATGTCGGCGCTGGGCATTGCGCGCAACGTGTTGGGCAATCGCGCCTTGGCCAGCGATGTGGAAGCGGCCGCCGACGAGGTGAAGAATGGCCGGGCGCTGGCAGCGGCCCTGTCGCGTCACCAGCGGTTTCCGCGGCTGGCCTTGCAGATGATCCAGGTCGGCGAGGAGTCCGGCGCCCTGGACGCCATGCTGCTCAAGACCGCCGATACCTTCGAGCTGCAGACCGCGCAGGCCATGGATCGCATGCTGGCGGCCCTGGTGCCGGTGATTACGCTGGTGTTGGCCTCGGTGGTTGGTCTGGTGATCGTGGCGGTGCTGGTGCCGTTGTACGACCTGACCAATGCGATCGGATGAGGAACATGGTGCCGATGTCCGTTCGCGCCGTTGCGGTCGTCGCCCTGCTCGCCGGCGTGTTGCTGTCTTCAGTGCATGCGTTGGCCGATGACGGGTCCACGCGCTCGCCGCATGCGCGGGCCCTGCAGCTGGTGCTGCAGTCGCAGGCGACGGACCTCGATGCCGTCGATCGGGCGTTGCCGCGCGAGCACGACACGCTGTCGCGCGACTGGTCGGTCCGACGCCCGGTTGCCCCCGGCTTCATCGATACCCGCGGCTTGCTGGAGGTGACCTATCGGATCGATGGCGCCGCCGTCGCGCGCTGGCAGGTGGATCTGGTGCAGGCCAGTGTCACCCCATCGCCACTTGCTGTTTCGCCCGTGTCTTCCGACGCGGCGTCCGCCGACGCCCGTCGTCCCGAACCACATCGCCCTCAAGAGCACCCGTAAGAGGATCTGCCCATGCGTCGTCACCGTTCCCTGCGCCGTTCGCCCTCGCGCCAGTCCGGCATGAGCCTGCTGGAAATCATCATCGTCATCGTCCTGATCGGCGCGGTGCTTACGCTGGTGGGCAGCCGCGTGCTGGGCGGCGCCGACCGCGGCAAGGCCAACCTGGCCAAGTCGCAGATCCAGACACTGGCCGGCAAGATCGACAGCTATCAACTGGATACCAACCGTCTGCCCAGTCGGCTGGAAGACCTGGTCGCCCCGCCCTCCGGCGTGAGCGGTTGGCTGGGCCCGTATTCCAAGCAGGCCGAGCTGAACGACCCGTGGGGCCACCCCATCGAGTACCGGGTGCCCGGCGAGGGCCAGCCGTACGAGCTGATCAGCCTGGGCAAGGATGGCCAGCCAGGCGGTGACAGCTACAACGCCGATATCCGCTACGAATAAATGAGCGCGAGGATGCTTCGCTTGCCTGCGACGCTGCTGTCGTGCGCGGTGGATTCTCCTGCTGCGGCGCGAGACGCGGGCGGCGGGTCCGCGGCCATCAATGCCGTCGTCATGCATCGCACCGCATGCGTCGCGGGCGCGTGTCCGCACTTCATGGTGTCGCTCGATCGGTGTGGTCAGGCCACTGGTGGAGGTCTTGCAGAGTGGAGACAGAACGGCGATGTTTCCGCGCGTCGATTTGCCTCCGCTTCCGAGCGCCTCGGATTCTTCGGGCTGAAGCTGTGCGATGCGTCAACAACGGTGGGCTGCAGAACAATTCCGCTCGATCAGCTGCTGTCGCGTTTTTCGAACCAAGGTGGAAAAACAGGTGGACTTCTCCTGCCAGACCCCTCGCGCTGCAGAGGGTCTTTTAGGTCTCGCTTCAATGATGGGCACAACCACCGGCGTCAGTCCGACCGTAGGTCATCTCGCATGAACCGGTGTCCCGCAGCTGCCCTGGATCCGCCGCCTCAGTGCGATGGCGCCGGCTAGGGTGCCCATGGATCGCCGCCGTCGGCACAGCGCGGGCGTCACGCTGCTGGAAATGTTGCTGGTCGTGGCCTTGATCGCCATCGCCGCGATGCTGGCGGCGATGGTGCTGAGCGGCGGCATGCGCGGCATGCAGCTGCGGTCGGCCAGCCAGGACATCGCCGCGCAGCTGCGTTACACACGGGCGAGAGCGATCGCCACTGGCGAGCCCCAGCGCTTCACCATCGAGCCACGAGCACGTCGTTGGACCGCAGCAGATGGGCGTCGCGGTGACATTCCGGCGGCATTGTCGGTGGACTTTACCGGTGCACGCGAAGCGGCCACGCCACGCGCGGCGCCGGCCGGGCAGGGGGCGATCCTGTTCTTTCCCGATGGTGCCTCCACCGGTGGACGCATCCAGCTGCTGTCCGGCAATGCCGGTTGGCGTGTGGACGTTGGCTGGCTGATGGGCGATGTGCGCCTGAGCCGCGCGCAGGCGAGGACACCCTGACATGCGCCAGCGCGGCTTCACCCTGATCGAGGTCATCGTCGCCACCGCCTTGCTGGCGCTGGGGCTGACCTTGCTGCTGGGATCGCTGACCGGCGCGGTGCGCCAGGTGCGCGGTGCGGAAGACGCAGGGCGGGTGTCGCTGCATGCGCAGTCGTTGCTGGCCCAGGTCGGTATCGGGACGCCGTTGCAGCCGGGCGTCCAGGAGGGCAACTGGGAGGGCGGGCGCTATCAGTGGCAGCTCCAGGTACAGCCGTTCCGCGACCCGGCGCAGCGCAGCGATGCCCCGGTGGCAGTCGGCAACCAGCAGATGATGGAACTTGTCCTGCGCGTGCGCTGGGATCAGCAAGGGCAACCCGCTACGCGCGAATGGCATGGACTGCGCCTGGTACAGGCACCGGATGTGCTGCCGGGGGCCGCACGATGAAACGGCATGCACAGGGCTTCACCTTGATCGAAGTGCTGCTGGCCACCGTACTGCTGGCGGCCGGGCTGGCACTGGCGCTGGCCTCCATCCGCTCCATTTCGGCCATGACCACGCGCGGGGAGGTCATGTCCCAGCGCAACGAGCGCATGCGCGCAGTGGAGAGCCTGCTACGTCGCCGGCTGGCCTCGGCCCAGGCCATCGCGTTTGCCACCGAAGCCGAGACGCTACGGCCCTTTCGCTTCACCGGCGAGCCGCAGCGCATGCGCTTCGTCTCTGATCTCCCCAATTACCTCGGCCGTGGCGGCCCGTACCTGCATGACGTCTACGCCAACGCCGAGTACGGCATGCTGATGCTGGACATGACGCTGGTGCAGGGGGGGCAGTCGATGCCCGAGCGCACGCCACGGCCGCCCGAACGGTTGGCCGATGGGCTGGAGGCCGTGCAGTTCCGCTATCGCGGACTGGCCGAGAATGGGGGGTTGGGCGCCTGGCAGGAGCGCTGGGATCAGGTCGATGCGCTGCCGGTCCAGGTGGCCATCCAGGTGCGGCCACGCAACGCGGCGCCCTGGCCGGAGCTGGTGGTGACCTTGGCCGAAGGCAACGGTGGCGGCGCCGCCACGACGCCATCGGGGCTGCGGCGATGAGGCGCATGCGCGGCGCGGCGCTGGTGCTGGTGCTGTGGCTGATCGTGCTGGCCACCGCGCTGATCGGCAGCTTCGCACTGTCCGCGCGCGTGGAGGCACTACAGGGACGCGTACTGATCGATGGCGTTGGTGCGTATGAAGGCGCGCGCGCCGGGGTGGAGTACGCGCTGCTGCGGCTGGAGGACACCGATCCACGCAGCCATTGGCAACCCGATGGCCGTGCGTATGCGTGGCAGTTCCACGACAGCGCGCTCGAGGTGCGCATCGTCGATGAAAGCGGCAAGGTCGATCTCAACTTGGCCGACGTGCAGCTGCTGACCCAGCTGTGCCGCGCGGTCGGCATCGCGCCCGAGCGTGCCGTGCAACTGGCCGGCGCCATCGTCGACTGGCGCGACGGAGACCCACTGACCCAGCCCGGCGGCGGCGCGGAAGATCCGGATTACGCCGCGGCCGGGCTGCCTTACGGCGCCAAGGACGCGCCATTCGAAAGTCTGGGCGAGCTGCAGCAGGTGCTGGGCATGACGCCTCAGGATTACGAACGCCTGCTGCCCAATGTCACCCTGTATGCCGGCCGGGCACCGCCGGAAACGCGCTTCGCCCAGGCCGCGGTACTGACCGCGATGGGAATGGATCCACAATTGGCGCAATCCCAGCGCCAGCTGCCGGGCGTAACCGGCGCGGCGGCAGTGGAGCGCGGCAGTGGCACGTATAGTATTGAGAGTCGCGCACGCCTGACCAATGGACGCGTGGCGGTACTGCGGACGGTGGTGCGACTGGGCCAGGGCCCGGTGCCGGGTTCGATGTATACGGCGCTGCGCTGGGAGGAAACGTGGGCACCCCGATGAACACCGTGACGACACCCGCCAATGCCATGGATGCCCGCGCTGGCGCGCTGCTCGGGCGCGTGCGGCTGTTCCTGTCGTGGTGGAAGCGTTCGCTGCTGCAATGCCTGCCGCGCAGCTGGCGCCGCGTGTTGGGCCTGGGTGATGACCGCGTGCTGGTCTATGTGGAACATGCCTCGTTGGTGCTGGATCGCGATACCGGCGATGCAGTGACCGCGCTGGTCGAGCTTCCGGCTGAGGCGCACGAACTTCCCGATTCGCTGCTGGGTCCGCGCCTGGCGGCGTTGCCGCGCTGGGCGGTGCTGCCGTCGAACGTGGCCCTGCGGCGCACGTTGCGGCTGCCGGCAGCGGCGGCGCCGCGCTTGCGTGACGTCGTGGGTTTCGAGATTGACCGGCAGACGCCGTTCACCGCCGATGCGGTCCATTACGACGCGCGCATCCTGGGATGGCGCGAAGATGGGCGGCTGGACGTGGAGCTGGTAGTGGTGCCGCGCGCGCAGGTGCAGCGCGTGGTCGCCCAACTGACCCCGGTGGCCGGCGAGCTGGCCGGCGTGGATGTCTTCGACGAACAGCATGCGCCGCTGCGCGTCAATCTGTTGCCGCTGGCCCAGCAGGGGCGCCGCGGGACGGGGCAGCGGGGGATCTCGCTGGCGTTCATGGCGGTGGCGCTGGTGTCGCTGCTGGCGGCCGCTTCGGTCGTGCTGGACAACCGCGGCGAGGCGGCCGACGCCCTGGAGGCGCAGGTGCGCAGCCGCGCCGAGTCCGCGCGCGTGGTGGCGACCCGACGCCAGCAGCTGGTGGACATGATCGACGGCAGCACCTTCCTGGCACAGCGGCGCACGGCGCTGCCGGCCACGCTGCAGGTGCTGGACGAGCTGACCCGGCGCCTGCCCGACGGCACGTACCTGGAAAAGGTCAGCATCGAGGGCAATCGCCTGCTGGTGATCGGCTTGAGCTCGGAGGCGGCCTCGCTGGTCGGGCGCATGGAAGGCGCGCCGTATTGGCGCAATCCGGCCTTGAGCGGGGCCTTGCAGCCGGATCCGCGCGTGCGGCGCGACCGCTTCAGTCTGGTGGCCGAACTGGTGCCGCCGCCGCGGCCCCGCCCCACAGCGGCGGCCCGGCCGACCGCAACTGCGCCCGCGCAGGAGGCACGCCGATGAGCGTGCGCGCAGGCAAGCACGACCGCTGGCTGGCCTTGGCCCTCCTGCTGGCGGTGCTGGCATTGGTCTACCTGCTGTGCGTGCACCCGTTGTGGACCGAGCCGATGCTGGTCGAACAGGGCCGGATCGACCAGGCCCAGTCCCGCGGCCAGCGCGTGGAGGCCGCGTTGCGACAGGCGCCTCAGATCGACCGTGAACTGAGCGCGTTGCGGACACGGCTGGCGGATCGTCCCGGCTTCCTGCCCGAATCCACCGTGGAATTGGCCACCGCCGGTCTGGTCCAGCGTCTGGAGCAAGTGGTGGCCGAAGCCAGTCCCGGCAACCGCAGCTGCGCCATCACCAACCGCTCGCCCATGACCGATATGGTCGACGAGCGTTATGCCCGTGTGGTGGTACAGGCGCGCCTGCGGTGCGGCACCCCGGAGCTGTCGACCGTGCTGTATGCGCTGGAAAGCGGCTCGCCGCGCCTGTTCGTGGACAACCTCAACATCCTGGCACTGCGAACCAGCTACCTGCCGGTGGAGGCCGGGCGTGGCAACAACAGCGGCGGCCTGGATATCAGCTTCGACCTGTATGGCTTCCTGGCGCCCTCGGTGAGTGCGGTGGTCGTGCCCGCGCAGGAGACCACCGATGCGCGCTGATGGCTGGAACCTGCGGACCTGGGTCCTGGCGGCGATCGCCGGTGGTGCAGTGGTCGTCCTGCTGCTCGCATTGGCCGGCATGGGGAGACGGTTGCCGTCCACCATGCCCGAGCAGGGTGCCCCACTGCCCAACACCGCGTCGCTGCCCAGCGCCGATATCGGTCTGCAGGCGCGCGAGGCCTATGCCGTGGTCGCACAGCGGCCGCTGTTTTCCGACAACCGCCAACCGCAGCCGTTCTACATCGAAGGACAGGGACCGGCCGAGAACGACGGCGGTTTTGATTTCGTGCTCAGCAGCGTGCTGCTGGCAGGCAAGACGCGCTTGGCCATCCTGCAGCCGCCGGAAGGGGGTAAATCGGTGCGCTTCAAGCTGGGCGAAAGTGCCGAGACGTCTCCGGATTGGCGCCTGGTCACGCTGACCTCGCGCAGCGCGACCTTCGAGGGGCCGGACGGCATCCGCACGCTGGATCTACGGGTGTTCGACGGCAAGGGCGGCGAGCGCGCCACCCAGTTGCAGCAGTACGAAGGCAACGGTGACGGCAATGGCGAAGGCGCGCGCGCGCAGCAGCCACCGGTGCAGCCGCCCGAGCGTCGACAGCCTGCCGCCGATGCGCCGCCCACCCCCATTCCAGCGCCTGCGGCCCAGACGTCCAACAGCCGCCCGCCACAACCGCCCGCGACCTCGCCCGCCCCCTCGGACGAACAGGTCCAGGCGATTCGCGCGCGCATCCAGCAGCGACGCGCCGAATTACGGCGCGAGCAGCAATCCTCCGGAAACGGCAACTGATCCGAGTCGAATCAATGAAGCCACGCCTCACTGCTCATCCCCTGCTGTTCGCCGCGCTGGCCAGTGCGCTGGGCGGCTGCGCGGGCACGCCGCACCCGGAGCTGCGCAAGCCCAACCCGCAGGCCACGCCCGAGCAGGTGCAGCGCGAGTCGCTGCCGGAAGACGACGCTTCGCCGGCTGCGCGCATCCATCGCGGCACCGGCCAGGTGATCAATCGCAGCGTGGCCGCCGCGCCCCCGCCCCAGCTGGCCGCCACCTCGGGCGAGGCGACGTTCAATTTCGAAGGCGAGTCCGTGCATGCCGTGGTCAAGGCGATCCTGGGCGACATGCTGGGGCAGAACTACGTCATCGCCCCTGAGGTGCAGGGCACGGTGACACTGGCCACGCCACACCCGGTCAATGCCTCGGCGGCGCTGTCGCTGCTGGAGATGGTGTTGGGCTGGAACAACGCGCGCATGGTCTACCGCGACGGCCGCTACAACATCGTGCCGGCCGACCGGGCCATGGCCAGCGGTTCCATCGCCCCGCGCAGCGGCCCGGCCAGCAGCGCGCGCGGGTTCGAATCGCGCGTGGTGCCACTGCGCTTCATCGCCGCCGCAGAGATGGAGAAGCTGCTCAAGCCGTACACGCAGCCCAACGCCATCGTCAACGTCGACAGTGGCCGCAACCTGATCACCGTGGCGGGCACGCGCAGCGAGCTGGAAAACTACCTGCGCACCATCGAGGTGTTCGACGTGGACTGGATGTCCAGCATGTCGGTGGGCGTGTTCCCGCTGGAGACCAGCCGCGCGGCCAAGGTGGCCGCCGACCTGGAGAAGATCTTCGGCGAGCAGGGCAAGTCGCCGGTGGCGGGCATGTTCCGCTTCATGCCGCTGGACGGCGCCAACGCGGTGCTGGCCATTACCTCGCAGCCGGCGTACCTGGACCAGATCCAGCAATGGGTGGACCGCATCGATGGCGCGGGCGATGGCGTGCGCCTGTATTCGCACGAATTGAAATACATCACCGCCAAGGATCTGGCCCAGCGCCTGGCGGAGGTCTATGGCGGCGGCGCCGGGCGTGGCAGTAGCGCGGGCAACGAAGCGGTGTCGCTGATGCCAGGCCTGAACTCCACGTCCATCCAGGATGGTGGCTTGGACGGTCGCATGGGCACCAGTTCGGCGACCATCGGCGGCAGTGTCGGCGGCGGGTTCGGCGACAGCGGCAGCGGGCTGGGTGGCGCGTCCTCCAGCTTTGGTGGCGGCAGCGGCTCGGGCGGTGCCGGCGGCATCGGTGGTCTGCAGCTGGGCGAGCGTAGTGGCGGCAACGGCAGCGTGACGCTGGATGTGGACGGTGACCGCGTTGGCGTGGCGGCCGTGGAGGAAACCAACACCCTGCTGGTGCGCTCCAGCGCGTCGGCGTGGAAATCCATCCGCGATGTCATCGACAAGCTCGACACCATGCCGCTGCAGGTGCATATCGAAGCACAGGTCATGGAGGTCACCCTGAGCGGTGATCTGAGCTACGGCGTGAGCTGGTACCTGCGCAATGCCGATGGCACGATTCCCACGGTGCCTGATGGGGTGGGCCTGCGTAACCTCACGCCCGCCGGCGCGAACGGCACCGGCGGCCTGCTCTACACCTTTGGCGTCAACAACGGCGTCGGCCTGGTGAACGCACTGGATGCGGTTTCGAATGTCCACATGCTGCAAACCCCGTCGTTGACGGTGCGCAACAACTACGAAGCCTCATTGACCGTCGGCAGCCGGATCCCGATCAACTCGGTCAATGTCAGCACCGGTGTCACCGACAACGCCTACAGCCAGGTGCAGTACCTGGATACCGGCACCATCCTCAAGGTGCGCCCGCGCGTGACCCGGGAGGGCACGGTGTTCATGGACGTGGTGCAGGAAGTCAGCTCGCCCACCGGCACGCCCGACGTCAACGGCAACCGCTCCATCAACAACCGCAGCCTGAAGACCACGGCCATCGTCAACAGCGGTGAGACGGTGCTGCTGGCGGGCCTGATCCAGGACAGCACGACGCGCGGGTCTTCCGGGTTCCCGGGGCTGAGCCGCATCCCGGTGATTGGGGCGCTGTTCGGCCAACAGAACCAGAACACGCTGCGCAGCGAGATCGTCGTGCTGCTGACGCCGACGCTGATCCGCGACCCGGGCCAGGCCAGCCGCCTGACCGACGAATATGGCCGCCGCTTCCGTGCATTGGATCCGCTGCCCGAGCGCGGCGGAAAACCCAAACCCTAAGGCGGCGCAGATGACCCTGCCGGTGATCGTGCTGCCCGTGGGGTCCGACGACGTGGCACTGGATGCCTGCCTGGCTGCACTGGATGCCGGAACACCTGCCGGCGCGCCGGTGTGGCTGGCCGACGATGCCCAGGCCGGGCCACGCGGGCAGGCGGTGATCCAGCGCTGGCTGGCTTCTACGCCGCTGCAGGCTGAATACACCCGGCGCACGCAGCCGGTCGGTGCGGTGGCGCATCTGGATCAGGTGCTGGCCGCGTGCGGCGGTGCCGACGTGCTGGTGCTGGCGCCCGATGCGATCCCCGCGCCGGGCTGGGCCATCCGATTGGCGGCCTGTGGGCGTCAAGATTCCGCCATTGCCACCGCTACGCCCTGGTGCAACGCCGGCGAAACCGCAGCCTGGCCGCGCGTGGGCGAGGTGGCGCCACTGCCGCCGGACCTGATGGCGCTGGCGGTGGCCGCCCAGCGGCTGCCGACCATTCACCCGGAACTGCCCGCCGCTGTGGACCACGCGGTGTGGATCAACGGCCGCGCGCGTCAACGCGCCGGCGGGCTGGACATGGCGACCTTCGATTCCTGGTACGCCGCCCTGATCGACCTGTCGCTGCGCCTGTCCGGCCTGGGCTGGCGCAACGTGCTGTGTGAGACCGCCTTTGTCGCCCGGCGCGGCGAGGGCGGTCCAGCCGACGGTGAGCTGGAGCGCCTGGCCTCCCGCTGGCCGGGTTGGCAGGCGCGTATTGCCACGTTCCTGATGGACGACCCGCTGCACGCCCTGCGTGCCAGCCTGACCACGGCCCTGACGGCCTCAGAGGCGGAATCCCCGCAGCGCGCGCTGTTCGACTGACGCCTGCGCTGGCACGCCGCGTGCATTGAACACGGGGCGTGGCGTGTCGCATTGCGCCACTGGAAGTCGAGTTGTGACATAGACTCCAGTCCGGGGATTGAACGCCGGGCGGGACGCCATTAACGGACCGTCCGGAGTGACGGCTTTATGCCACCGCAGCCACGGTGGTTCTTGGGGATATCGATCGATGAAACGCTTGACGCTTATGCGCCACGGCCTGCTCGTGTGCGCGTTGGGGACGCTGGTCGCCTGTGGCGGCGGAGGCGGCGGCAGTGAGACGCCGGCCGCTGCGCCGCCGCCCGCGGCGGGAGGAGGCACCACGCCGACGCCGACGCCGACCCCAACAACCAGCTACTCCGATATCCCGCAAAGCGATGCTGAAGCGGCGCGTTTCCTGACGCAGGCGACCTTCGGGCCCACCCGTGCGGAGATCGCGCGAGTGCGTCAGATTGGCTACAGCAAGTGGATCGATGAGCAGATGGACAGCGGCGTCACCCCGATCACCTCGGTGCTGGCCGAACTGAAGCAGGTCGAGGCGGCAGGTGTCAGCCGTGACGCGATGCAGCCCAAGTTCCGCCGCAACATCTGGCTGTGGCGGGCGGCCACATCCAATGACCAGCTGCGCATGCGCGTGGGCTTCGCGCTTGGCGAGATCTTCGTCGTGTCCGATCGTGAAGTGGCCGACGGCAAGCAGACCCTTTATCGCATCGCCGACTACCAGGACATGCTCAACCGCGACGCCTTCGGCAGCTATCGCACCGCGCTGGAGCACGTGAGCGTGCATCCGGCAATGGGCTACTTCCTCAGCCACGTGGGTAACCGCAAGGCCGACCCGGCCAAGAACCTGACACCGGACGAAAACTACGGCCGCGAAGTCATGCAGCTGTTCTCCATCGGCCTGGTGCAGCGCAACGCGGATTTCTCCGAGGTCAAGGACAGCGCCGGCAACCCGGTGCCGACCTACGACCAGGACGTGGTCAGCGGCATGTCGCGCGTGTTCACCGGCTGGACCTATGCCGGGCAGACCGACGCGCAGTACGGCCGCAACAACAACACCAGCTTCGATCCGATGGAGTGCCATCCGAAGTTCCATGACGACCAGCCCAAGACCATCTTCAACGGCATCGTCATCAACGAAGGCAACAACTGCACGGCCAGCCTGGGCAAGACGCTCGATGCGCTGGCCGCGCACAAGAACGTGGCACCGTTCATCAGCCGCCAGCTGATCCAGCGACTGGTCACCAGCAATCCAAGCCCGGCCTACATTGGCCGCGTGTCCAAGGTGTGGACCGACAACAACGGTCACCTGGGCAAGGTGGTGAAAGCCATCCTGCTGGACAACGAGGCGCGCATGGCGCCGACCGATGACAGCTTCGGCAAAGGCCGCGAGCCGCTGATCAAGATCGCCACGCTGTGGCGCAGCTTCGAGGCCAAGTACATCCCGGGCCAGTACGGCCTGGTAGAGTTCACCTTCAGCAACGCCGGCGACCTGACCAACTCCCTGCAGCAGGAGTCGATGCGCGCGCCGTCGGTGTTCAACTTCTTCGAGCCGGGCTACCGCTTGCCAGGCGCCAACGGCGCGCTGGGCCTGTATGCGCCTGAGTTCCAGATCCTGACCGAAGCCACCTACATCAGCTCGCTCAACCAGAACGAGTCATTGGTGTGGAGCTATGCAGGCGAGCCGCCAACCACCACCACTGGTGCGCCGGTGCTGGACCTGTCGCGTCTGACCGCGATGGCCACCAGCAACGATCGCGCCGGCATGGTCGAAGAGGTCAACCTGCTGCTGTTCTACGGCGCGATGCCGGCCGAGACCAAGGCCGTGATGACCAAGATGCTGACCGACCTGGCCACGGCCAAGGTCGGCGCCAACGAACAGGCGCGCTCACTGGTGTTGCTCGCCTTCGCCTCCCCCGAATTCGCTGTCCAGCGTTGAGAACCGACATGGCCCATTCCACTCGCGAAGATCGCCGCTCCTTCCTGCGCGGCCTTTCCACCATGCTGGCCGGCGGCGCGGCCTATGCGCTGCTGCCGCAGCTTGAAATGGCCGGCCGTGCCGTCGCCGCCGAAGCTCCGGGCGACTACCGCGCCATGGTGTGCATCTTCCTGTTCGGCGGCAGCGACTCGTACAACATGCTGATCCCGCATGCCAGTGGCGAGTACGACATCTACAACGCCAGCCGTGGCGGCGTGTACGACGCCACCAGCAACCCTTTCGGCTTGGGCATCGCGCGCGATCAACTGTTGCAGATCAACGATGCCTCGATCAACAAGACCTGGGGCCTGCAGCCGACCTGCGGCGGCATGAAGAGTCTGTTCGATGCAGGCGAGCTGGCGTTCCTGGCTAACATCGGCACGCTGGCCACGCCGGTGACCAAGGACGAGGTCAACAGGAAGACCAAGCTGCTGCCAAGCTATCTTTATTCGCACAGCGATCAGCAGAAGCAGTGGATGGGCGGTTCCTCGGCACAGACCATGTCCACCGGTTGGGGCGGGCGGACGGCCGATCGCCTGAAGGCCTTCAACACCACCATGCCGGCGCTGCCGCCTGGCATCAGCCTGGCCGGCAACAATCTCTACCAGCTGGGCGCCAGCACGCTACCGTACGCGGTGGCCTCAAGCGGCCCCACGGCCACGCGTCGGTTCTCCGCCACCGGCAGCAAGGCCGACAAGATCCGTGACGAGGCATTGCAGGCCTTGATCCAGCGCGAATACACGCCGGTGCTGACGGACCAGTACGGCCTGCTCAGTGACAGTGCGATCCAGCTCAACCTCACCTTGCAGTCGGCACTGCTGCCGGCCAACGGCGGCGACATCGCCACCACTTTCCCTGCCAACAATGGCCTGGCCAACCAGCTGCGCATGATCGCGCGGCTGATCAAGGCCGGGCGCAGCTCGACCATCGGCCATCGCCGGCAGGTGTTCTTCGCCAGCATGGGCGGGTTTGATACCCATCAGAACCAGATGGCGCCCAACGGCCACGGCGCGCTGCTGGGTCAGCTGAGCGAGGCGCTGGCCGCGTTCCGCACCGCGCTGGCCGAGGTGAACTCGCTCAATGACGTGGTGACCTTCTCCATGAGCGACTTTGGCCGCACGCTCAACAGCAATGGCAACGGCACCGACCATGCCTGGGGGGGCGTGCAGCTGGTCATGGGTGGCAGCGCGGCCAACGGCGGCCCGTTGCAGGGTGGGCGCGTCTGGGGCGATTACCCGCTGCTGGAACTCAACGGCCCGCAGTCGTTGGGGCGCGGCCGCATGATTCCGACGATGTCGGTGGGCCAGCTTGGCGCCACGGTGTCCAGCTGGTTCGGCGTCGGCAGCAGCGAGCTGCAGACCATCTTCCCGGGGCTCAACAATTTCGCCACGCCGAAGGTGCCATTCCTGGTCTGACGACCGCGGCAACGGCGGGTATCCTGTGCGCCTCCGCGTCCTCGAGAACCCGCCCATGCCGAAAGGCTGCCTGTCGTCCTCCTCCCTTTCCGCCACCTGCGTGGCGGCCGCGAGCGTGGCCGCAAGGTGAGTACGGGGCCGCAGACGCCGCACGACATCGTGGTGGTGGTGGTGACCTACCAGAGCGCCTCGACGATCGACGATTGCCTGCGCCGCCTGCGCCAGGCCGAGCACGTCACCGAGATCCGCGTGGTCGACAACGATTCGCACGACGGCACGTTGGATCTCATCCAGCGCCACGCCGCGCGCGACCCGCGCCTGCACTTCATCGGCAATCCCGATAACCCCGGGTTCTCCGTGGCCTGCAACCAGGGCGCGCGTGACAGTACGGCGCCGTGGATCGCCTTCGTCAATCCGGACCTGATGGTCCAGGCAGATAGCCTGCGCCGGCTGCAGGGCCATGCCGTGGCCCTGGGCGGCGAGGCGCTGCTGGGCGTGCATCTGCTGGATGAGGCCGGCGTGGCCGACAGCGCCGCGCGTCGCCGCGATCCCGACTTCGCCGCGATGGTGCGCCATCCACTCAAGACGCCCACGTTGGCGGTGGCGCCGGATCCAGCCAGCGCACTGCAGCCGTTGGAGGCGGTCTCCGGCGCGCTGATGCTGCTGCCACGGTCGCTGTTCGCGCGCGTCGGCGGCTTCGACGAGGGCTACCGTCTGCATGCCGAGGATCTGGACCTGTGCCGGAAAGTGCGCCTGAGCGGCGGACAGGTCGCGGTGGCCAACGACATCGCCGTGGTCCATCTGCGCGGGGTCTCCAGTCGCTCGCGGCCGTTCTTCGTGGAGTGGCACAAGCATCGCGGCCTGTGGCGCTATTTCCGCAAATTCGAGGCCCCGCGCCGCAGCTGGCTGATGCGCCGGCTGGTCTGGGGCGTGATCTGGCTGCACGCCCTGGCCCAGCTGCCGCGCCTGCTGCGCAAATTGGCCTGATTGTTGCGTGTTCTCCGTAGCAGTAGGTCACCAGGGGGTTGGTGCGCGCGACGTGGTGGACCCGGCCGGCAGGGCGGGGGCGATATACACGGCAGATCAAACCGAATACCGTGGCCGCGGCGTGGATGCGCGCTGCATGATGTCCGACCCGCCAGGGTTATCTGCCTCACAGGAAATTGATCTAGATGACGCGTTTCAACGGCCTTCGGTCGCGCTTTTTGCTGTGCTGCCTGCTCACGGCAGTCTCTCCTCTCTACGCGCAGGACGCGCCGACGGGTTCGCCCGCGGAGCCAGTAGCCACAGCCGCGGGACGGACCGAGATCAGTCGCTCGTTGTCGGACCTGGGCTATCGCGAAGGCCTGCAGCAGAGCACGCAGGAAGGTAGCCTGGCGTTCTATCTGCCGGTGCCGCAGGACGTGGACGTGTCCAATCCGCGCCTGGAGCTGCACTACACCAGTTCGGCGATGCTTGGACCTTCGGCATCGCTGCAGGTCGCGCTCAATGGCACGCCGCGCCAGACGGTGCCGCTGGCCGGCACCCTGGGCGAAAGCGGGCCGCGGACCCTGGTGCTGTCGCTGGATGACGAGGACCTGCGTCGTCCTTATCTGGAAGTCCGCGTCAAGGCGAATTTTTCCAGCGACGACACCAAATGCACCTGGCAGGGCACGGGACAGGATTTCGTCACCGTGCTGCCACAGAGTCGCCTGGCCTACGGCGTGCCGGCGGCGGCACCGCGCAGCATCCGTGGCTTCCTCTCCACGCTGCCGCACCGTGTGAGGATCGCCATTGCCGCGCCGGCCCCCGGCCCGGACGGACTGCGTGCGGGTTGGATGCTGGCCAGCAGCCTGCAAGCCCAGGGGCATCAGGTGTCCTTCTCATCATTGCCTGAAGGTGGCGACATTGTCATCGGCCCGCGCGCGCAGCTGGCCCTTAACGGCGTGTCGCTGGTGGATGGCCAGACCATGGCGCTGACCCGTGCATCCGCTGGCGCCACGCAGCTGGCCATCGCCGAGCCTTTCCAGGTCGACACGCTGGCCGAGCCGTGGTCGCGGCTGCTTGCCGGTGAGGCCTATTCGCGCAGCGTTGCCGGGCGTGCCCAGCCGGTCAATGGCGATGTCGTGCCGCTGGCGCAGCTCGGCGTGGACACCACGGCGCGTCGTTTCTCCGATGCGGCCGAGTGGACCTTCAACGCCGATGCACTGCCTGCCGGCCGCGCGCTGTCCAAGCTGCGCCTGAACCTGATCGTGCCGCCGGGCGAAGAGCACGCGCTGGTGCTGTACGTGTTCCAGAACAACGCATTGCGCGGGCTGGTCACCATGCCCAAGCGCGGCGGTACGCAGACCGTGGTGGTGCCATTGGTCGAGACCGGCCCGACCACGACCGGCCCGGTGCGCGTGGTGCTGATGCGCCAGACCACCACCAGCCTATGCCACGGCCCGGTGCCCAACGCCTACGCGCAGCTGCTGCCGTCTTCGACGCTGGAAACGCGCCCGAACGATGCCGCGGTGGAAAATATCGCCGCCTTCGCTGGCAGCGTGGGCCGCGGTTACAGCGTGCACGTACCGGTGGCGGCACTGGCAGAACCGTCCACCTGGGTCGGCGTGTTGGCCGGCCTTGGCAAGTCGCTGGACCTTGATCCACGCACGGCGGTCGTGCAGACCACCGACCAGGCGCCGGAGGCCAATCGCCCGTTCGTGTGGCTGGGCGCCGCGCCGCCGGCCGGCTTCAGTGCGCCGATCGCGTTCGATCGCGGTCGCATCCAGGTCAAGGACAGCCAGGGCAGCAACCTGCTCGATACCGATGCACTTCCGGACATCACCACCACCAGCCTGCTGCGCAACGGGACCCAGCGTGGGCTGTGGCTGCGCAAGCTGGGCGAAGGCGTGCCGGTCGCCGCGCCGGACATGAAGGGCAGCCCGGGCGACCTGATGTTCGGTGATACGCGTGGCGTGCTGACCTCGCTGGATACCCGCCAGAACGATGTCATGGCCGTGGACTACCCCGATTACGCCACCTGGTGGGATCGGGTGCAGCAGTACAAGGGATGGTTGTTCGCGCTGGGCTGGGTGCTGCTGACCGTGCTGGTGGTGGTGGTGATCCGCAAGTTGCGCAGGAGCCAGGCATGAGCACGTCCGCATCGCGCACGCCACGCGCCAGATCTGCACTCGCCGCCGCCCTCGGCGCGGTGATGGCCTCGTCCAGTCCCTTGGTCTGGGCCGGTGCCTGGGTGCAGGAACAGGGGCAGTCGCTGTGGATCGCCAAATACCTGCACTCGGAAAGCAACGCCTATTTCGACGACGATCATAACCGTCGCGACTTCGACAGCCGCGGGCGCAGCCGCCAGGATCAGCTGAACCTCTATGTCGAATACGGCATCACCGAGAACCTGACCTTTGTCGGCAACTTCTACGGAAGCCGGTTCAAGTACACCAACGACACTTCCAGGACCCAGCCCGGCGTCGACGATACGTCCACGGGCTTGAATGACCAGGAGATCGGGGTGCGATACCGCTTGAATCCGGGCTCTGGGGAAGGCCCGTGGGTCGGCGCGCTGCAGGGACTGGTCGTGGTGCCGGGCTATGACAGGCCGAAAGGCGAGGATACCTCGCCAGCGCTGGGCCTTGGCGGTGCAGGAGTGGAGCTTCGCTACAGCCTCGGCCGCGGCTACATGGTGGGCAGTCGCAACGCCTATGTGGACATGGGGGCCGGCGTGCGCCTGCGCACCGGTGGTGCGGCCGACGAACTGCGTGCCGATTTTTCAACCGGCGTCGGCATTTCACAGCGCTGGACGTTGATCGGCGAGATCAACCAGATCCAGAGCCTGGGCAATGGCCAGGACGATGGCATCGACCAGGATGCCGTCGGCCGCTTCGTGGCCAACAACTACAGCCTGACCAAGGTGCAGCTGTCGACCATAGCCAACCTGTCTCCTGCCACGCAGCTGCAGGTCGGTTGGCAGCAGCCGGTCATGGGCCGCAACACCGGCACCGGTGGCGGTCCGTTCCTCGGGTTCTGGTGGCGCTACTAAGCTGATGAGCACACTTGCCGAAACGCCGCTGCTGGGGCGCCGGCCTGCTGCCATTGCCGGTAAGCCCATCGGGCGTAGCCTGGTGGAGGCAGGGCTGTTGACCGACGACCAATTGTCAGAGGCGCTGAGCCTGCAGCGGCGCTGGAACTCGCGCCTGGGCGATGTGGTGCTGGCACATCGCTGGATGAGTGCGTTCGATTTCTACAGTGTGCTGGCTGGCCAGTTCGGGCTGGCCTTCGTCAACCTGCTGCACGACCGGCCCGACGCTGCACTGTTCGATTACGACCGGATCAGCGACTACTCGCAGCGCCTGGTGCTGCCGTGGCGGTGCGAGGCCGGCCGCGTCGTACTGGCCGTGGCCGACCCCAGTGAGGACACCTTTCGCTGGGCACGGGCGACCTACGGCGAGGATGTGTTGTTTGTTGGCACTTCCAAGTTCGACATCGTCTGGAGCCTGCAGCGCAACGCCGACGATCGCCTGACCGATGACGCGCTGAACCTGCTGTCCGGGCACAACCCCGAAATGTCCGCGCGCAAGGTGATCACCGTGCCGCAGGTGCTGTGGCTTTACGGCTTGATCACCCTGCTGGTGGTTGCCCTGGCCATCTGGCCATTGCCGACGCTGATTGCATTCAATGCGCTGGTGTCCTTCGCCTTCATCGCCACCTTCGTGTTGAAGTTGTTGCTGGTCTGGTACGGCGCGCGCCGCAACATCGACATCAAGGTGACCGAAGAGGACGTCGCCGCGCTGCGCGACGAGGACTTGCCGGTCTATACCGTGCTGGTGCCGATGTACCAGGAGCCCGATGTCCTGCCAATCCTGGCCAATGCGCTGCGCAAGCTGGATTACCCGATCTCCAAGCTGGATGTGAAGCTGGTATTGGAAGCAGGCGATACCGAGACCATCGAGGCCGCCAAGGCGCTGGGCCTTGAAGCGTTCTTCGAGATCATCCGCGTGCCGCCATCGCAGCCCAAGACCAAGCCCAAGGCCTGCAACTACGCGCTGCGTTTCGCGCGCGGCACGCTGCTGACGATCTACGACGCCGAGGACAAGCCCGAGCCGGACCAGCTCAAGCGCGTGGTCGCCGCGTTCGCCAAATCCGAAGACAACGTCGCCTGCATCCAGGCGCGCCTGAACTATTACAACGCCAACGAGAACTGGCTCACGCGCATGTTCGCGTTGGAGTACACGCTCTGGTTCGATTTCTACCTGCCGGCCCTGGAACACCTGCGCATCCCGATTCCACTGGGCGGCACCTCGAACCATTTCCGCCTGGACGTCCTGCGCAAGATCCACGCGTGGGACCCGTTCAACGTGACCGAGGACGCCGACCTGGGCGTGCGTTTGATCCAGAACGGCTACCGCGTCAGCGTGGTGAACTCGACGACGTTCGAGGAAGCCAATGTCAGCATCCCCAACTGGATCCGCCAGCGCTCGCGCTGGTTGAAGGGCTACATGCAGACCTGGCTGGTGCACATGCGCAAGCCGGTGCACCTGTATCGCTCGACCGGGTTTCGCGGGTTCTGGGGGTTCCAGTTCTTCATCGGCGGCGGCTTCTTCACCGCGCTGGCGGCGCCGCTGCTGTGGACGCTGTGCATCGTGATACTGGCCACCGGCACGCACGTGGCCGATCCGGTGTTCCCGCCGTCGCTGCTGTACATGAGCTTGTTCAACCTGATCGTCGGCAACGGCTTCTTCATCTACATCACGCTCATTGCCGGCTTCAAACGCGGTTATGAGCAGTTGGTGCCCTATGCGCTGACAGTGCCGTTCTACTGGGTGCTGCAATCCATCTCGGCCTACAAGGGCCTGTGGCAGCTCATCCATAATCCGTTCTACTGGGAAAAAACCACGCATGGCATCAGCAAGCACATGGCCGCTGAGCGTCAAGCCGCACTCGACAGCTGAGCGCGCGTTGCCGGCCTGGCCGGGCATGCTGGTGTTCCTGGTGCTGCTCACGGCACTGGGCACGCTGTGCTGGATCATGCGCGGGCATGGCTTCATCAGCGGCGACGCCCTGGCGATGACGGCCAAGCTGTACGTGCTGCGCGATGCGGCGGACTTCCGGCTGGAATACCTGGGCTTCGAGTATCCGCAGGCGATGACCTACCTGGGCGCGCTGCTGGCGGCGCTGCCCGGCGTGCACGCCGAAGCCGTGCCGTATGTGCTCGATCTGGTCGCCGTGGGCCTGCTGGGTGCCACGGCCTGGAAAGACATCGCCCATCGGCATGGCGCAGGCTGGGCCACGCTGCTGGTCGTGGCGATGTTCGCCCATCCTTATCTGTGGTGGGCCGCCACCTCCGGCCAGCAGCAGGGGCTGGGGCTGTTCATGCTTTATCGCCTGTTCCGCGTGTTCACCGACGTGTCCGGCCGGCCCGAGCCGATGACCTACATGCGTCTGGGTGGCTGGCTGTGCGCGCTGCTGTTCGTGGACGAGCGTGGCATGTTCATCGTGCTGGCCCTGGCGCCGTGGTTGATCCTGGTGGCGCCGCGCGCGGTGTTGCAGCGCTCGCCGCTGGCGTTCTACCTGGTGACCTATGTGCCGGTGATCTTCGCTGCGCTGGGTTGGGTCTATCTCAACTGGCTGTTCCTGCGTGACGGGTTCGCCTTCCTGTCCGACCCCGGCTCGAGCTTCCGCGGCGCGTTTTCGGCGTCGGCGTACCTGCCCTGGCTGGAACAGGCTGGCGGCCAGTTCTGGTACCCGGCGCTGGTAACCCTGTTGGCCGGTGTCATGACCGTCCCGGTGCTGGTGTTCTCGCCGCTGGTGGCGCGCGCGCGTGGGCAGTTCGATGGCCTTGTTGCGGGTGCCACGGTGATCACCGCGGCCGCGTTGGCCACGTACTGGCGCTTCACCACGCAGCCTGCTGATTTCATCCTGCTGCTGTTGCCTGCGGGCTTGCTGGTCATGCGGGCTGTCGCGCGTCCTATGCGGGCCGGCCTGCTGCTTGCCACCCTGCTGGGCGTCGGTGGTGGCTGGATGACGCTGTCCTACCAGGCCTCGCCGGCCGTGGCGCAATGGACCACCGCCCTGGTGCAGCAGGTGGAGCCCGCTTATGAAGAAGAGCGCACGCTGGGACAATGGTTGGCGCTTGAGCCGATGCCGACCCTGATCGACGACCGCGCGGCCTTTGCCGTGATCGCCGGCCATGGAAGTGCCAACGAGCTGATCCTGCCGTTTTCCCAGCGCTTCAAGCTGGCGCTGCTGAGCCCGGCGCGCACGCCACCGCAGATCGTGGTCGCCGATCCGCGCTCTGAAGCCGGCAGCCGCGACACGGTGAGCCTGCGCTTCCCGGGTCTGTGGGAGCACGGTCGCGCCGATTACGTCCTCGTCCACGAACAGGGGCCTTACCGGGTATGGCGACGCGCTCCCTGACGCTCTGGCTTTGGTGGCTGTTGATGCTGGCGCTGCCGGTGGGATGCAGTTCCAAAGAGCCATTTGTCGTGGGCGCCAACGTCAAGGTCTCTGCAAATGCACCGTGGGGTAGCGAAGCGGCCGGTCGCTCGCTGGGGACGTTGGCCGATGCCGGCGCGACGCAGGCACTGCTGGTGGCATTCGTCTGGCAAGCCCGGCCGGACAGCAGTGACCCAGTGCTGGGCAGTGACAGCACGCCCGAGCAGGTACGGGCGGGGCTGCGACAGATGCGCCAGGCTGGCCTGGAGCCGGTGCTGAAGGTCCATCTGTGGATCCCGGGGCATTGGGCAGGCGATGCCGATCCCACCGATCGCGCCGCGTGGTTCCGTGCGTATCAATCCTGTGTGCAGCAACTGGCGCAGGTGGCCCGCGAGGAAGGTGTGCAGACGCTGGTGCTGGCCACCGAGCTGCGTCGCCTGCAGGACCAGCCACAGTGGCCTGCGCTGGTGCAGGCGATCCGCACGCAGTTCACCGGCAAGCTGCTGTACGTAGCCGATGGCATCGATCACGCCAGGAGTTTCCGCTACTGGTCGCTGTTCGATGCCGTGGCGTTGAGCCTGTATCCGGTCCTGCCGGAAGACACGCGCAGCCGTGAAGCGCGGATGCAGGAAATCGCCGCGGACCTGGCGGCACTGGGCAGGCGCGTGGATCGCCCCGTCTGGATCGCCGAGCTGGGGCTGCGGTCGGCGCGCGGCAGCCTCAAGCGTCCCTGGGAAAGTCCGGAGCAGCGCCGCGCCCAGGTCGACCTGGGGTTGCAGGCCCAGGTGCTCAAGCGTTGGCGGTACACCCTGGAACACCAGCCGGGTATCACCGGGCTGGCGATCTGGTGCTGGTACACCGATCCGGATGCCGGTGGGCGCCGCGACAGCGACTTCACGCCGCAGAACAAGCCTGCGCAGTCCGTCTTCGCACGCGAGCAGACGCGGTAAGGGCGTCGGCGGGGCCTGGCAACAGCGCGGCGCATAATGGCCGCATGATCATTCCCTCGCTGCTCGACACCGATCTCTACAAGTTCACGATGATGCAGGCCGTGCTGCATCAGTACCCGGCCGCACAGGTGCAATACCGGTTCAAGTGCCGCACGCCGGGCATCGACCTGGCCGCGCACCTGCCGCGCATCGACGCGGAGATCGATGCGCTGTGCACGCTGCGCTTCACGCCGGGCGAGCTGGATTACCTGCGGTCCTTGCGCTTCATCAAGCCGGATTTCGTCGACTTCCTCGGCCTGTTCCACTTCGACCGCAAGTACGTGCGGCTGCAGGCCTCGCGCGAGGTGCCTGGCGAGATCGAGCTGGAAATCGAAGGCCCGTGGCTGCACACCATCCTGTTTGAAGTGCCGTTGCTGGCCATCGTCAACGAGGTGTACTTCGAGGCGCTGGGGCAGGGTGATCTGGTCGATGGCGAGCGCCGGTTGCGCGACAAGCTGGTCACGCTCAAGGACTTGCCGGAAGCCGAGGGCTGCGCGGTGGCCGATTACGGCACGCGGCGGCGCTACTCGCGGCAATGGCATGGCCAGCTGCTGCCGCTGCTGCAGGAAGGTCTGGGCAAGCAGTTCGTCGGCACCAGCAATGTGTACTTCGCCCGCCAATACGGCATGACGCCGCTGGGCACGATGGCGCACGAATGGCTGCAGGCGTTCCAGGCGCTGGGGCCGCGCCTACGCGACTCGCAGGGCGCGGCCCTGGAAGCCTGGGCGCGCGAGTACCGCGGGGACCTGGGAATTGCGCTCAGTGACGTGGTCGGCACCGATGCCTTCCTGCGCGATTACGACCTGTATTTCTGCAAGCTGTTCGACGGCCTGCGCCACGATTCGGGTGACCCCTTCCACTGGGGCGAGCGCATGCTGGCGCATCTGCAGGCCAACCGCACCGATCCGCGCGCCAAGACGCTGGTGTTCAGCGATGGCCTGGACGTGGACCGGATCGGGCGCCTGTATGCCCACTTCCGCGGGCGCTGCAAGCTGGCCTTCGGCATCGGCACCAACCTGACCAACGATGTCGGCCCCAAGCCGCTCAACATCGTGATCAAGATGATCCGCTGCAACGGCCAGCCAGTGGCCAAGCTGTCCGACGCGCCAGGCAAGAGCATGTGCGATGACCCCGGTTATGTGCGCTATCTGCGTCAAGTGTTCGGATTGCCGCAGGAAGCAGCCTGACGCCATCGTCGCACGCCAGGCAGATGGAATGTGATGTATGTCACTAAATGGCGGCCTGTGCTGTTCACGCCACGTTGACGCGTTGGCCGGCTGCTAGCATCGCACCGGGGATTGGGCCTGATCTGACGGAGTAGGGGATGACGCGTGCATGTTCAGGCGCCGCGGGGTGGCTGCTGCTGTTTCTGCTGGCGGGATGTGGTGGTGGTGGTGGCGGAAGCGACGGTGGGACGGTTGCGCCGGCTCCGGGTGGCGGCACCGCGCCGACGACTCCCGTGCCCCCGGCAACGCCTACGCCTAGCGATAAACCCTCGACCGATGCGGAGGCCGCGCGCTTCCTGACACAGGCCACGTTCGGCCCGACCACCGAGTCCATTGCCCGGGTCAAGGCCATCGGCTACCGCGCCTGGCTGGACGAGCAGATGGACACCAGCCGCACGCCAGTGACGCTGGTGGAGCCGCACATCCTGTCCATTCCGGTGGCATCGCTCAACTATGCCGAGCGCCGCAACTACTGGCTATGGCAGGCCGTGGTGGGCAAGGACCAGCTGCGCTTGCGCATGGGCATGGCGTTGAGCGAGATCTTCGTGGTCTCCGATCGCGACTACAACACCGCCAACTTCGGGCGCATCAGCAACTACCAGGACATGCTAGCCAGCTCGGCCTTCGGCACCTATCGCGAGGCGATCGAAAAGGTCACGCGGCACCCGGCTATGGGGCTTTACCTGAGCCACCTGGCCAACCAGAAGGCGGTCAGCTATCGCAATGCCCAGGGTCTGACGATCAATGTCGTGCCGGATGAGAACTATGCGCGCGAGTTGATGCAGCTGTTCTCGATTGGCCTGCACGAGCGCAACGCCGACTTCAGCCTCAAGACCGACGCCAGTGGTCAGCCGATCCCCACCTACGATCAGGCGGTGGTTAGCGCCATGGCGCGCGTGCTGACGGGATGGACCTGGTCGGGCAACACCCAGGACAACTACTGGAAGTGGGGCGCGGACAACGAGGCGCGGCCGATGAGCTGCGTGCCGCGCTATCACGATGACCAGCCCAAGACGATTTTCCGCGGCGTGGTCATCAACGAAGGCAATGACTGCAGCAAGAGCCTGGCCAAGATGCTCGATGCGCTGTCGGCGCATCCGAACACCGCACCCTTCATCAGCCGCCAGCTGATCCAGCGGTTTGTCACCAGCAATCCCAGTCCCGCGTATATCGCGCGCGTCAGCGATGCCTGGGACAAGAGCGGTGGCAACCTGGGCAGCGTGATCAAGGCGATCCTGCTGGACGCCGAGGCACGCACGCCACCGGCCGCCGACAACGCGACCTATGGCAAGGCGCGCGAGCCGTTGATCCAGCTGGCCACGCTGTGGCGCGCTTTCGATGCCAAGTATTTGCCACGCACGAACGGGCAGTACTACTTCGGCTTCAACGCGGCCTGGGATTTCGCCGGCACGCTGGCACAGGACTCGCTGCGTTCGCCTTCGGTGTTCAATTTCTTCGAACCGGACTATCGCCTGCAGGCGGCGGGCGGCGCGCAAGGGATCTACGCACCGGAATTCCAGCTGTACAACGAAGCGACCTTCGTCAGCATCTTCAACCAGCTGTGCGATGCCGGCTGCAGCAACTTCAAGTCCGACGCACCCACCGCCAACACCAGCGCCCCTGTGTTGGACATCAAACCGCTGCTGGTGCTGGCCGATGCCGGCAACCATGCCGGCATGGTCGATGCCATCACGCCGCTGTTGTTCAGCAACGGGGCTTCGGCCGAGACGCGCGCTGCATTGATCAAGCTGATGGACGATCTGAAAGCGCAGGGCAGCAAGAGTGACGAGCGCGTGCGGTCGCTGGTGCAGTTGGCACTGGCGTCGCCCGATTTCGTCGTCCAGCGCTGAGCAGGAGAGAACAGATGAAGGATTTCCGAAACGACCGCCGCGACTTCCTGCGCAAGATGCAGGTGGCCCTGGCTGGTGGCGCCATCGCCGCGACCGTGCCGCAGCTGGAACTGGTGGGGCGTGCCTTGGCGCAGTCCGCGCCAGCGGGCAACTACCGCGCGCTGGTCTGTATCTTCCTGCTGGGCGGCAACGATTCGTTCAACATGCTGGTGCCGCACGTCCAGGCCGAGCACGACGTCTATCTCAAGAGCCGCGGCGGCGTGTACGACGCCAGCAGCAACGGCCAGGGTCTGGGCATCGCGCGCGATGCCCTGCTGCCGGTGGCCGATACCGACAACAAGACCTGGGGCCTGCATCCGTCCTGCACCGAGATGAAGGCGCTGTTCGACGCTGGCGAGCTGGCGTTCATGGCCAACGTCGGCACGCTGGTGCAGCCGATCACCAAGGCTGAATACGTGGCGCACAGCAGGCGCGTGCCGGCCAGCCTGTTCTCGCACAACGACCAGCAGCGCCTGTGGATGCGGGGCGAGTCCGAGCGCGCCAGTGCCAGCACCGGTTGGGGCGGCAGCCTGGCTGATCGCCTGCGCAGCGCCAACAGTGCAGGGCTGACGCAGCTGCCGCCGACGATTTCGGTCTCCGGCAACAACCTGTTCCAGAACGGCACCTCGACGACGCCCTACGTCATGGCCAGCAGTGGTCCGGCGGCACTGCGCAATTTCGAGAACGTCAACAACACCGGCGACCGCACGCGCCGCGAAGCGCTGGCGGCGATGATGGCGCGCAACCATACGCCATTGATGTCCGACCAGTATTCGGTGCTGGGCGAGAGCGCGATGTACCTCAGCAGCCATCTGCGGACCGCGCTGGATGCGGCCAATGGCGGCGAGATCGCCACGGCGTTCCCGGCCAGCAATAACCTAGCCGCGCAGCTGCGCATGATCGCGCGGTCGATCAAGGCCAGCCGCACCAGTGCCATCAACCACCGCCGGCAGATCTATTTCGCCAGCATGGGCGGCTTCGATACCCATGACAGCCAGATGTCGGCCAACGGCCAGCCGCGTCTGCTGAAGCAGGTCAGCGAGGCGCTGGGCGCCTTCCGCACGGCCCTGGCCGAGGTGGGCGCGCTGAACGATGTGGTGACCTTCTCCATGAGTGACTTCGGACGCACGCTCAATAGCAACGGCAACGGCACCGACCATGCCTGGGGCGGCGTGCAGTTCATGATGGGCGGTGCTGCGACGAGTGGCGGCCCGCTGCAGGGCAAGCGCGTGCATGGCACGTATCCGCTGCTGGAGCTGGATGGCAGCCAGGCCATCGACCGCGGCCGCATCATCCCAACCACCTCGACCAATCAGTTCGGCGCCACGTTCGCGCGCTGGATGGGCGTGGGCAATGCGGATCTGCCGACGATCTTCCCGGGGCTTGGCAATTTCTCGCAGCAGACGCTCGGCTTCCTGGCCAGCTGACGGTTCCATCGGGCGCCGTGGCGTGGCGGGCACGTGTGGCGCAACGCGGGATGGCAGGCTTCGCCGCGGCGGGCCTGCTAGGCTGCAGGCTCCTACTTGCAAGAGGCGCGTGTGATGCCACTGTCGAAGCATGGGCTGTTGGCCGGATTGATGATCGTGGCGCTGGGCGTGGCGCCGGTGGCCTCGGCGCAGAGTTTCAAGGACGTGTTGAAGCAGCAGTCCGGACAGCCCGCGCAAGGCGGCAACGCCCTGGGCGCACTCGGCGGCCTGTCGATGCCGGCGCTCAGCGGCAACACCGCCGGTAACGCGGCCGGCGTGCTGCAGTACTGCGTGCAGCGCAAATACCTCAGCGCCGATGCGGTGACGTCGGTCAAGGACAGGCTGATGTCCAAGTACGGCCTTGGCAGCCCGCAGCAGGCCGAGCAGTCGCCGGACTACAAGAGCGGTGTGATGGGCCTGCTGAAGGGCGATGGCGGCAAGTCGTTCAACCTGGATTCGGTGTCCGGCAAGGTCAAGGACAAGGCCTGCGATTACGTGCTGGACAATGCGACCAAGCTGATCTGAAACGGACGGCGCCTGAAGCACAAAAGCCCCGCAGATGCGGGGCTTTTGCTTGCTGCAGCGGGCTGGCAGTGCAGGCCAGTGTCGGCCTTACTTCAAGGCCTTGTAGCGCAGGCGCTTCGGGCCGGCGTCATCGCCCAGGCGGCGCTTCTTGTCTTCTTCGTACTCGCGGTAGTTGCCCTGGAAGAACTCCACGTGCGAGTCGCCTTCGAACGCCAGGATGTGCGTGGCGATGCGATCCAGGAACCAGCGGTCATGCGAAATCACGAAGGTGTTGCCCGGGAACTCCAGCAGCGCATCTTCCAGCGCACGCAGGGTTTCGATGTCCAGGTCGTTGGAGGGCTCATCGAGCAGCAGCACGTTGCCGCCCTGCAGGAGGGTTTTGGCCATGTGCAGGCGGCCACGCTCACCACCGGACAGCGAACCGACCAGCTTCTGCTGGTCCTGGCCCTTGAAGTTGAAGCGGCCGATGTAGGCGCGCGACTGGATCTCGATGCCGTTGATGTTGAGGATGT
>JBEVNH010000172.1:0-18908 GCA_040508175.1 Pseudoxanthomonas sp. | reverse complement strand
TGGTTGGCCTGTGGATCGTCCTTGAGTGCCTTCTGCAGCGCGTCGTAGGCCACGGTCAGGCCGCCGAGGTCGCCGATGTTCTCGCCCAGGGTCAGCTTGCCCTTGACGGGCTGGCCGCCGATGGATGCATAGCCATCGAACTGCGCCACCAGTTGGTCGGTGCGCTCGGTGAACAACTTGCGGTCGCCCTCGGTCCACCAGCTGTCGAAGTTGCCCTTGGCATCGAACTGGCTGCCCGAGTCGTCATAGCCGTGCATCATCTCGTGGCCGATCACCGCGCCGATGCCGCCGTAGTTGAGCGCCGCATCGGCCTTGGCGTCGAAGAACGGCGGCTGCAGGATCGCCGCCGGGAACACGATCTCGTTCTTGGTGCTGTTGTAGTAGGCATTGACGGTCTGCGGCGTCATCCCCCATTCGGTGCGGTCCACCGGCTTGCCGATCTTGTCCAGCCGCCAGCGGTAATTGAACGCCTGCGCCGCCTGCATGTTGTCCAGGAAGCTGTCGCTGCGCGTCTGCAGGCCATCCCATGTGCGCCACTTGTCCGGATAGCCGATCTTCGGCGTGAAGCTGGCCCACTTCTCCAGCGCGCGCTGCTTGGTGTCCTCGCTCATCCAGTCCAGGTTTTCCAGGCGCACCTTCAGCGCAGCCGACAGGTTGTCCACCAGCTGCTGCATCTGCGCCTTGGATTCGGCCGGGAAGGCGGCCTTCACGTACAGCTGGCCCAGCGCCTCGCCCATGCCATCGTTGACCGCCTCCAGCGTGCGCTTCCAGCGCGGCAGCATCTCCTGCTGACCGCGCAGGGTCTTGGCGTAGAAGTCGAAGTTGGCCTGCTCGAACGGCTTTGCCAGATACGGCGCGGCTTCATCGACGGTGTGGAAACGCAGATAGGCCTGCCAGGTTTCCACCGGCACGTCGGTCAGCATCGCGTCCAGCGTGCGGAAGAAGTCCGGCTGTGCCAGTGAGAACTTGTTGGCCGCCGGCACCTTCACCGTATCGAAGAAGGCGATCCAGTCGAAATGCGGCGTGATGCCGTTGGCCTCCATCGCATTGACCGGGTTGTAGCGCTTGGCCGGGTCGCGCAGTTCGATCCGCGACAGCGAGGTCTTGGCCAGGCGTGTCTCGAAGTCGAGCACGGCCTTGGCCTGCGCCTGTGCCTGCGCGGCCTCGGTGCCCGATAGCTGCAGCAGCCGCGCGATGTACGCCTGGTAATCCTGACGGATCTGCGCCTTGTCCTCGTCGAAGTAGTAGCCCTTCTCCGGCAGGCCCAGCCCACCCTGGCCGGCGTAGGCGATGACCTGTTCGGAATTCTTGTAGTCCGCATTCCCGCCAAAGGAGAACAGGAAGCCCTGACCCTTGGCGTAGCCCTCGCGCAGCCAGCGCACGACGGCATTGCCATCCTTCAACTCGGCGATGGCCTCCAGCGCGGGACGCAGGGGCGTGATGCCGGCCGCGTCGATGGCCGCCTCGTCCATCCCGGTGCGCCACAGGTCGCCGAGCTTGGCTTCCACCGTGCCGGCCGCCGGTTGAGCCGCGGCGGCCTGCTCGACCAGCGCGTGCTGGATGGCCAGCGAACGCTCGCCCAGCACCTCGAAGCTGCCCCATGTGGTGCGGTCCGACGGCACCGCGTTGGCCTTGAGCCAGGTGCCGTTGACGAAACCGTTGAGGTCGGCACAGGCACTGGCCGTCCTGTCCAGATCGGCCGGACTGAAGGCCATGGTCGGCGCATCCACCTTGGACAGGTCGAACGTCGGCGTGGCCTTGGCTTGGGGCGCGGGCGCCTGGGCGGCCTCCTGCTTGCCGCACGCGGCCAGCGACGTGGCGATGGCCACCGCCAGGGACAAGGGGACGATTCGGGTCAAGCGCATGGGGTTCTCCGTAAACGACAGGGACAGTGCCTCGCGAGGCGGTCGTGCAGCCTAGGCGATCGGGCCTGAAGCGGGGTAGGCCATTGGTCATGGCCAGGGCTGGCCACTCCACGGCATGACGGCGTCGACGCACGCGGCCCTTGCGTTGCGCGCTTCATGCATCGCCCGCGGGCTTGCACGCCCACCTACTCCTGCACATCGATACCACCCGTTGGAGACGCGCAGACACCCATCTTGCTGTCAGGGTTGTCAGATTGGTTGGCGCAAGCAAATCTCGCCTACATCCTTCGCCATCTCGTGCTGCAGACGCGCTACCCCGTCGTGCATTCGCGGCCCACCCAGACGGAGCGGACCTACCCGCCAACGTGGGCACTTGGTCACATCAGCGTTGCTATATGTCGTTCCAGGCGATGTAACGACCGCACGGACACGCAGGTTTTACCGCTTGCCATGACAGCGCTGCAGGGGAGCGCGCGGCAACGGTGGGACAGCACGCGGACGTGCATCGCCTGATGGAATCGATGGGTGTCGGATGCCGCGTCAGGGGACGCGCGACGGCACCTCGCATGCCGGGACGTCCGGTTGCGACGCGATCGGTGCGGTCACTCCGCACGATTGTCGGCGCGACGCCCGCGGCGCGAAGCATCGTCCATCTGTTGCACGCGCTTCGTTACAGGGGATGTTCATGCGTTCGGGCACGTCCGGCGATCTGCGCCGGTGAGCAGGCAGCGCGCGTCAAGCGCGTCCACGCCTGTATCTGCCTGGCGCATGCACCGCGCCCCTGTGCGGGCACGCCACACCGGCAGGACGCGACTCACGCCCGACGCCCCTGCGCCGGGTCGTCAGCCGCCACGCCCTGCACATCACGATTTCTGTAGTGCCGGCATGTCCGCGCAGCGCGGCATGTCGTTCATCACCACCCCACGGAGAGCTAGCGCATGTCAGGTGTAGTTTCCTCAGGCAACAACAAGCAAACCCGCCGCATCACGCGTCGCGTGCTGTGCGAAGCCATCGCACTGTCGGTCACCGTGGCCGGCGCTTTCGTCGGCAGCGTGCATGCCCAGGACGCCACCGGCCCCGCTGCGGTCGATGCACCGGCCACGTTGGACAATGTGATCGTTACCGGTACCCGCCGCGTCGGCATGCAGGCCTCCGACAGCCCGGCCCCGATCCAGGTCGTGACACCGGAAGCCCTGAAGGAGTCCGGCGCGCCGGACCTGATGAACCAGCTGGCCATGCAGGTGCCCAGCATCAATGCCAACCAGCAGGGCACGGACATGACCAGCGCCACGCTGGTGGCCAATATGCGCGCGCTCTCGCCCAACCACACGCTGGTGCTTGTGAACGGCAAGCGCCGCCACTTCACCTCGAACGTGGCCGTGCTGGGCACCTTCGCCGGTGCCGCGCCGACCGACCTGAGCTTCATCCCGACCAGCGCGATCGCCAGCACCGAAGTGCTGACCGACGGTGCCGCGGCGCTGTACGGCTCGGACGCCATCGCCGGCGTGATCAACTTCATCACCAAGAAGGATGCCAACGGCGGCAGCCTGTCGGCCAATGTCGGCGGCTACGACGATGGAGGCGGCTTTACCACCAACTACCAGGGCAACTTCGGCTTCGGTGGCGATGACAGCTACTTCAACATCGCGCTGGAAAGCGAGCGTCGCGAGACCATCAGCCGTCCCGGTACCTCCTATGGCGCCGCCGCATGCGTGGCCGACCGCCTGGCCGACCCGGTCAACGGCTGCCCGGCCACCAACTCCGGCACCACGGCCAGCGGCTACCCGACCTCGACGGGCGCGGCGGCCCTGGGCCGCGAGAACGAGTACAACATGATCTACAACCCCTGGTTCCCCAACAACAGCCACCAGGGCGACTCGCCGGCCGTGCAGCGTGACATCGCCTTCCTCAGCGCCGGCCTGTTCCTCAACGACACCACCGAGCTCTACGCCACCGGCAGCTTCGGCCAGAAGGAAACCCAGAGCTGGCAGAGCTACCGCCGTCCGTCGCAGGACGGTGGCTACGACGCCAATGGCGACGGCGACCGCACCGATCCGATCGGCGGTATCGGCCCGCGCAGCGGCCGGCCGCTGACCGAAGCCGACATCAACAAGTACCCGCTCGGCTTCTCGCCCTCCATCGACTCGAAGGAAAAGGACTGGGAGATCGGCGCGGGCATCACTGGTGAACTGGCCGGCTGGACCTATGACCTGTCCAGCAACTACGGCAAGAACTCGATGGACATCCGCAACACCCACTCGATGAACTTCACCCTGTGGAACCGCTATGGCTTCTCGCCGGACAGCTTCTATGTCGGCAGCTTCGAAGCCACGCAGTGGGATACCAGCCTGGACATCAGCCGCGACTTCGACTGGGGCCTGGCCGCACCGGTCACCCTGGCCGCCGGTATCGAGTACCGCAAGGATACCTATGCCATCGGCGCCGGCGAGGAGGCCTCGTACACCGGTTCGGGCTCGGCCGCATTCCCCGGCTACAACCCCCTGGCCGCAGGCGACTATTCGCGCAACAACAAGGCGGCCTTCGTCAACCTGATCCTCAACCCGACCGAGAACTGGATCGTCGATCTGGCAGGTCGTTACGAGCGCTACAGCGACTTCGGCAGCAAGGCCATCGGCAAGCTGACCACGCGTTACGACTTCACCGACACCTTTGCGGTCCGCGGTACGGTCAGCACCGGCTTTCGCGCCCCGACCATGGGCGAGAACTACTACACCGCCATCCAGGTCGGCCCGACGGCCGCCACGGCCACGATCGCCGCAGCCAACGTCGGCAGCGGCCTGAAACCTGAAACCAGCCAGAACGTCAGCCTTGGTTTCGTGTTCAAGCCACTTCCCAACCTGACCACCACGGTGGATGCGTACCAGATCAAGATCGACGACCGCATCCGCATGGGTAGCACGCTGGCGTACTCGGTCAGCCAGAGCGTGGATACGCGCACGGGCCGCAACGGCGGCACGCCGGACCCCACCCTGCCCGATCCGGCCGACACCGATCGCAACGGCATCCCCGATGACGCCTACAACGCCACGCTGGGCAACGCCCTGGTGGCCGGTGGCTTCCTCGGCAACCCGACCGACCCCACCGCGCCCGGTGGCAGCTTCGACGCCAGCGCCCGCGCCAACATCGGCCTGAATTACTTCACCAATGCGCTGGACACCAAGACCACCGGCGTCGACTGGGTGACCAATTACAACACCGAGTTCAACTGGGGCCGTATCGACTGGCTGCTCGCCGCCAACTACAACAAGACCGAAGTCAGCCGCGTGGGCAACGCGACACCCGACCTGGGCGGCCTGCCGTTGCTAACCGACTCGGACATCGTCTCCATCGAGAAGAACAGCCCGCGCTATCGCATCAACATCGGCGCGACGGTGCATTTCAGCGACAAGGTCAGCCTGATCATCCGCGAAAACATCTACGGGCCGCAGTACACCCTGGGAGCCGTCAGTGCCTACACCGCCTATCCGCAGATCATGGACACGCTGGACCTGGTGAACATCAACGGCGTGAACTACTACAAGGCCGAGATCGGAACGCTGTACACCACCAATATCGAACTGGCCTACAAGCCGGTGAAGGGCCTGCGCGTGAGCGTCGGTGCGGACAACCTGTTCGGCGAGTATCCGGACAAGACGCCGGCGGCGATCCTCAACTTCAACGAGGAACGCTATGCCACCACCGGCGCGCGCGATTACCTGCTGGGCAGCCCGATCGGCTTCTTCGGCCCGCGTTACTTCGCCAAAGTGTCCTACGAGTGGTAAGCCGCTTGAAGTGATGGGCTGAAGCGCCCAGATGCGATGATCGACCTACTCCCCCGCGGCCCTGCCGCGGGGGAGTTTGGTTTTAGCGACGGGCCGAACCCCTCACTGCGCCATCGGCGTGACCAGCGCGGTCTGCGCCGGGCGATGCATGGCCAGGTATTCATGCTGGAACAGGCACATGCGGGTGACGTTTCGGTACTGGCCGTTGATGAAGAACTCATCGCGCAGCTGGCCTTCCACCTGGAACCCCAGCTGGCCGTAGATGTGCAACGCAGCGTGGTTCTCCTCGTCCACCAGCAGGTAGATCTTGTAGAGGTTGAGCACGCTGAAGCCGTAGTCCATCGCCAGGCGCGTGGCGCGCGAGGCGATGCCCTGGCCCTGGTGGTCCGGCGCGATGATGATCTGGAACTCGGCCCGTCGATGCACGTGGTCGATTTCCACCAGCTCGACCAGCCCCGCCTTGTGCCCTTCGGATTCGACCACGAAGCGGCGCTCGCGCTGGTCGTGGATATGCTCGTCATAGAGCATCGACAGTTCGGCGAAGGTCTCGTACGGCTCCTCGAACCAATAGCGCATCACGCTGGCGTTGTTGTCCAGCTGATGCACGAAATGCAGGTCCTCGCGCTCCAGCGGGCGCAGCCTGACGGTGCCTTCGGTCGACATGATCGCTTCTCCAGAAAGATGCGGCACAAGCTGCCGCATCGAGATGACGGCCATGCTGTCACGCCGGAGGTGGACACCTCATGACCGGCGCCGCCCCCGGGGCGGGCCAGACCAACCACACCGCCATGCCGCGCATCATCATGCGTTCCGGCAGCGACACAAGTCCCTGCGGCACCTTGCTGGCACCGCCCACGCAGGCGGTCCGGACACGCAGACCAGGGCGACCCTACGCCCCACGTGATGCGCTTACCAGCCGCCGCTTCGCGCCGATCGACCCGCTCCGGCGCAGTGACGGAGGGCGCGCGGTCGACGCCGACGCGTCACGGCGTGGCTGCGCGCGCACCGGATTGCCGTGGCGCACCGTCATGCCGCGCGCCAACCTGCGACATGCGGTGCGCCGAAGATCATCTCCGGTGGCAGCTGGAAGATGAAATACGGATTCACCCCCGGCGGCTGGCTGGCCGCATCCAGTCGCTGCTGCTGCTCAAGCGTCAGCGCGACCTCCAGCGAGGCGATGTTCTGCGTGAGCTGCGCGACGCGGCTTGCGCCGATCAAGACCGAGGACACCCCGGCCCGTTGCACGGCCCACGCCAACGCCACCTGCGCCATCGAATGCCCGCTCTCTTCAGCCACCTGCCGCACCGCATCGACGATGGCGAAGTTGCGCTCGGTGAACAACATGCCGCCAAAGGGGTTGTCGCCGTTCAGGCGTCCGTCGCTGTCCTGCTGCGCATCCTGCGTGCCGTGGCCATCGCCGGGCAGGCGCGAGGCACGGTTGGCCTGGGCCAACATCTCGCGGCCGTACTTGCCGGTGAGCAGGCCACCGCCCAGCGGACTCCACGGCACCAGCCCCAGGCCAAGCGCGTTGCCGGCTGGCAGCAGCTCCAACTCCACACCGCGATCCAGCAACGAATACTGGTACTGCAGGCCGATCGGCACCGGCAGGCCATGCGCCTGCGCCAGCGTGGCGACGCGCGCCACGTACCAGGCCGGCGTGTTGGAGAACCCGTAGTGCAGGATCCTGCCCGCACGCACTTGCTCGGCCAGCGTCTGCAGCACTTCCTCGGGCGGGGTCACGCGGTCCCAGACATGCATCCAGTACAGGTCGATGTAGTCGGTGCGCAGGCGCTTGAGTGACTGCTCCAACGCGACGCGGATGTTCTTGGCCCCGTTGCCGCCGCCGTGGGCCACGCCTTGCTGCCGTGGAAAGCCGGCTTTGGTCGCCACCACCAGCTGGTCGCGCACACCGGTCTCGGCCATCAGCTGGCCGAGCAGCTCCTCGCTGCGCCCGGCCGAATACATGTCGGCGGTATCGACGAAGTTGCCACCGGCCGCCACGTAGGCGTCGAACACGGCGCGCGAGGCGCGCTCGTCAGAGCCCCAGCGCTCTGCGCCGAAGGTCATCGTGCCCAGCGCCAGCGGGCTCACCAGCAGGCCAGAGCGGCCCAGGCTGCGGTAATGGGTCAGATCCATGGGGATTTCCTTGTGTAGCGTCGCCCGGTGTGGCGACTCGATACAGGCTAGGGGCAGGACCGCGTTTTGATTAGCCGTTGCCGGCCGCACGGGCTTGTGAGCACACTGCAGCAATGGAGCGTCGCGAACTCAATGATCTGCTGGCCTTTGCCGCCGTCGCCCGCGAGCGCAGCTTCACCCGCGCCGCCGGCACGCTGGGCATGTCGGCCTCCGCGCTGAGCCACGCCATGCGCGGGCTGGAAGCACGCCTGGGCGTACGCCTGCTGGCCCGCACTACCCGCAGCGTGGCCCCGACCGACGCCGGCGAGCGCCTGCTGCAGTCGCTGGCCCCCGCGCTGGCCGAGATCGAAGACGGTCTCAACGCCCTGGGCCAATGGCGCCAATCCGCTGCCGGCACCGTGCGCATCACCACGTTCTCCTATGCCGCGCAGATGGTGCTGGAGCCCAAGCTGCCGGCGTTCCTGCTGGCCAATCCCGAGGTGCAGGTGGAAGTGGCCATCGACAACGGCCTGACCGATCTGGTCGCGGAGGGCTTCGATGCCGGCATCCGCTTCGGCGAGCACGTGGACAAGGACATGATCGCCGTGCGGGTCGGTCCGGACCTGCGCACGATCGTGGTGGGTACGCCCGACTACTTCAGCCGCAACCCGCCGCCGCAGACGCCGGCCGACTTGGAGCGCCACGCCTGCATCGGCTACCGGCTCAAGCGCACCGGCGGCCTGCTGCCTTGGGAGTTCGAACATGCCGGCCGCGAGATCAGCATCCGTACGCGCGGCCCGCTGATCGCAGACGAAGTCCCGCTCACCTTGGCCGTGGTCCGCGCCGGTGTCGGCCTGGGCTTCGTGATGGAACACGAAGTCGCCGACGACCTGGCCAACGGCCGCCTGCTGCAGGTGCTGGATGCCTACTGCCCGACCTATCCCGGCTACCACCTCTATCACCCCAGCCGACGTCAGACGCCGCCGGCGCTGCGGGCGTTGATTGACTGGTTGAAGGTGGTGGACGGCTAGACCTCACCCAACGTTCCGTGATCCATCCCGTGTCCACGGAAGCGCGCCCACGCCGCAGTCGGACATCGGAACGCATGGATGGCGTAAAGCAGGAAGGCACACAGACCCTGCGTGCGTTTCCGCTGGAACTTCGCGTACGGCGACACCCCGTTACATCACAGATCGGCGCAGCTCGATGCATGAGTGTTTCGGGACTTTCACCGGCGGTATGGAACGACTCGGCGTCTTGCCTGTGTGCTTGCCACGCTATCTCCAGTTCAAGCACTGGCCTTGGGGAACCGTGCGGCGCTGTCCGACGCCACGTGTCCAGGGCGACTGCTCTGGGCGTTGCTGATCTCTGATGCACGGTCCTGGCCTCTGATCCGCTTGGGTCATCGCGTGGTCGCCCGACCACTTGCTCACGGAAGCCAACGGGCAGGACGACCCCACGCATTGGGCATCGGCGTTTGACAGCCTCTAGCCCTCGATGCAGCATCGCTGCACCGCATCATTTGGGGAAATGAAGATGGATCGTCGCCGTTTTCTGTCGTCAGGCGGGGTCGCGCTGGCGGGGTCATTGGCGGCCGGCACCGGTCATGCGGCCGCGTCGCGGACACCGGCTGACGCGCGGTTGTTCAGGCGGGTCGACTTCACCTCCGACGGGCTCGGGCTGGATCCGCAGGAATACGCGCAACGCTTGCAGGAGGTCGTGACACGCCGCAACGTCGTGGCCGACTACTACTCCAATGGCGGCACCATCGCGCAGCTGGAGCAGACCTTCGCCCAGCTGCTGGGCAAGCCGGCGGCGATGTTCGTGCCCACGGGCACGTTGGCCAACCACCTGGCGATCCGCGCGCTGGCCGGCCAACGCCGCCGGGTGCTGGTGCAGGCCGACAGCCACCTCTACAACGACAGCGGCGATGGCGCACAAACGCTGAGCGACCTCAACCTGGTGCCGCTGGCACCGGGCCAGGCAGGCTTCTCGCTCGAAGACGTGCAGGCCGGGGTCGCACGCGCCAGTGGCGGGCGGGTGCGCAACGATATCGGCGCGCTCTCCATCGAGAATCCGGTGCGCCGCCACGACCACGTGCTGCTGCCGTTCGCCGAACTCGAACGTATCAGCGCCTATGCGCGCACGCAGGACATTGGCCTGCATCTGGATGGCGCGCGCCTGTTCACCCTGCCGCTGCATTCGGGCAAGTCGGTGCAGGACTACACCGCGCTGTTCGACACGGTGTACGTCTCGCTGTGGAAGCACTTCAATGGCGTCAGCGGCGCGATCCTGGCCGGCCCGGAAGCGGTGATCGACGGGCTCTACCACACGCGGCGCATGTTCGGCGGTTCCTCGCACGAGGCCTGGCCGCTGGTGGCGGTCGCGGCCGACCATGCCGACGGTTTCCAGGGCGAATACGCCAAGGCTTGGCATGCAGCCGATGCATTGATCAGGCACCTCAATGCCAGCGGAAAATTCAAGGCGCGCAAGCTGGCCAACGGCACCAGCCGCTTCTTCCTGTCCGCGCCCGGTGTGGAGGCGCGGGCGCTGGTCGCGCGCGCACGCGATCACGACATCGTGCTGCCCACACCACACCCGCAGAGCGGCGAGTTCCCCCTGCAGGTCAACCCCACCCTGCTGCGTGTCACACCCGAGGCACTGGCCCAGCGCTTGGTCGCCGCCTTGCCTGGCTGATCGCGTCGCCACGGCCGCGATGCGCCCGTTTTTGCAGGGGCGAATGGGACACGCGCGACTGCCCGGCACGCCCGTCCGCTTGCCGCGCAGTCCCGTGCGCAGTGCCGGCGACGGCCCAACCAGCGTCCTCGTCCGCGCTTGGACGCGCCCTGGCGCCGCAACCTCAATCCGCCAGCCTTCATGCGCCAGACCAGCACGAAGCGGCACACGCCTCGGCTACACTTCCGCGCCTTCCGATGGTGACCGTCAAATGCTGCCGTCTGCGTCCCGCGAGCGCGTCATCCTTGGGACCAGCATGGCGACGCTGGCGTTGACCGCGCTGGCAGCGGCGGTCGCTACGCTGATCCCCTGGTTGAACCCTGTGCGCCACACGATGGACCTGATCATTCCACCGTTGATGTGCGGGGTGTTCCTGAGCCTGCTGATCGGCCTGGCGCGCTGGCCGCGGCATGTGCTGGGCATCATGCGTACCGCACTGCTGGCCGCCTTGCTGGCGCTGGCCGCGCCGGCCTGGTTTTACAGCTGGCAGGCGATCAGCACGCCAGGCCTGCGGCTGGTGGATATCTATCCGCCAGTGGCGCCGCTGCTGCTGGCCTTGATGGTGATGGCCATGATCTACCTGCCCTCGCGGCAGGCGCTGCTGGTGGTACTCGGCAGCTGGCTACTGGTGGCCCTGCCGGTGCTGGTCTACCTGCTCGACCATCCGCAGGAGATGCAGACCCCGCGCGGCAACGACCTGCTGATGAGTTATGGACCGGTCTTCATGCTGGTCGTGGTGGTCCTGCCAATCCAGCGCGCCCTGGCCGGCAAGATCAAGCACCTGGTGTCCGAGCAGGCGCGCATGGAAGTCATGGTCAACCGCGACCCGTTGACGCGCCTGTACAACCGCCGCTTCAACGAGCATGTGCTGCAGGATCTGCTGGCGCGGCAGGCACCGGCGGGCGTGATCATGTTCGACATGGACCGTTTCAAAGCCATCAACGACACCCACGGCCATCCGGTGGGTGACCAGGTCCTGCAGCGCGTGGCGCAGCGCTGCCAGCAACTGCTGAGACAGGACGAATGCCTGGCCCGCTGGGGCGGGGAAGAGTTCCTCCTGGTCGTGCCGGGCGCCGATGCCGCAACCCTGCAGGCCCTGGGCGAACGCCTGCGCGCCACCATCGCGGGGCTCTCGATCCCACCGGTGCCGCAGGTCGGCGCTTCGGTCGGGCTGGGGCTCATCCAGCCCGACGACACGCTGGCGCAACTGCTGCAACGCGTGGACCAGGCGATGTATCGCGCCAAGCAGCAGGGCGGCAACGTGGTGGTGTGGTGACCTGGTCGCAACGACCGCCCTGCTCTACTCAATGGCATGCCCCGGATCACACAGGTACGACCCGCCATGACCCCGCATGACATCGCGTTTGTCCGCAACACGCTGCGACTGAGCGCACACCTTTACCGGCCCGAAGCAACTGCCGCCGCCACGCCGTTTCCCGCGGTGGTGATCGCCACGCCGGGCAGCAGCGTCAAGGAACAGATCGGCGCGAACTACGCGCGTGGCCTGGTCGCGCGCGGGTTTGCCGTGCTGACCCTCGACCCGGCTTATCAGGGCCAGAGCGAAGGTGTCCCGCGCGACCTGGAAAGTCCGGCCGAACGCGTGGCCGACCTGCGCAGCGCTGTCGATTTCCTGAGCACGTGTGATGACGTGGACGCGGGCCGCATCGGCCTGCTCGGCCTCTGCGCCGGCGGTGGCTACGCGGTCAGTGCAACGATGACCGACCATCGCATCAAGGCCCTGGGCACCGTGGTGCCGGTCAATATCGGCCGCGCCTTCCGCCAGATGCTCGATGTGCCCGACACCTTGCAGGCCGTCGCTGCGCAGGCCAATGCCGAGGCACATGGCCAGCCGGCCGTGCGGCACGCCTGGATTCCCGACACGCTGGATGAGGCGCATGCCGCCGGCATCGACGATATCGACGTGCTGCAGGCGGTGACCTACTACCGCACCGCCCGGGGCCAACACCCGGCCTCCACCAATCGCCGCCACGCGCTGAGCGATGCCCTGATCCTGGGATTCGATGCATTCCACCTGGCCGACCAGCTGCTGACCCAACCGGTCCAGGTCATCGTCGCGGGCGCCTCCGCGGGCACGACCGGCTCGTTCGAAGATGGTCACCAGCTCGCGCGCCTGGCGCCCGCGGCCGAGCCAGTGCTGGCCATCGCCCAGGCGCGTCATTACGAGATGTACGACGTACCGGCCTATGTGGACCAGGCCGTGCAGCAGCTGGCCACGTTCTTCCACACGCACCTGCCCGGCTGATCGCAGTGTTCCGCGGCGATAATGGCGCCTCCTTGCTTGCACGACCTGCCGCCATGCGCACGCTCCTGTTGTTGATCTGCCTGCTGGTCACCTCGTCCCTGCCCGCGACCGCCTGGGCGTTGCGCGTACAGGACGGCGACCTGCTGTTCGTCACGGCCACCCACACCGGATTGAGTGGCGCCATCAACGATGCCACCGGCAAGCAGGGGCAGCTCAACTACGACCATGTCGCCCTGGTGGCCAGCGATGATGCCGGGCGCATCGTGCTGCATGCCGATGACCAAGGCTCCAGGCAGCAGACGCTGGACGCGTTCCTGGCCGATGCCGAGGCCAGGCAGCGCCAGGTCGTGGTGTACCGGCTCAAGCGTGGCGCGCGCAACGCCATTCCGGCGGCGATCCAGCAGGCGCGCGGCTTGCTGGGCAAGCCGTACAACTTCACCTACGTGCAGGCCGAGGACAGCTACTACTGCTCGGATTTCATCGAGCGTGCTTTTCGCGCCGACCATGTCTTTGCCCTGCAGCCGATGAACTTCAAGAATCCGCAGACTGGCCAGATCTCGACATATTGGACCGACTTCTACCGCGACAAAGGCATGGAGGTGCCGCAGGACAAGCCGGGCACCAACCCGAACGACATGGCGCGCTCGGAAGTGCTGCAGCGCATTGGCCAGCTCCGCTAGCGATTCCTGCCCGCATGGCGGCCGCGAAAGTGGACCGCGCCTGGTCGCTCAGGTCAGCGCCGTCATCACCGCGCGCCGGTAGGCCGGGCGCTGCTGCAAGCGCGCGTACCACGCCTCGAGATTCGGCTGCCGCGGGCGCTCGATCGGCATCTCGAACCAGGCGTAGATAAAACTACCCAAGGGAATATCGCCCATGCCGGGCGCCTCGCCCGCCAGGTACGGCGCCTGGGCCAGGGCCGCATCGGCCACGTCCAGGTGGCCTGCACAAAGCAGGCGCGCCGCTTCAATCCGCTGCAGGTCGCGCTGCGCTTCAGGCGTGCGCACCATGCCCCAGAACAGGTCGCGGAATGCGGGCGCGAACGTGGACGTCGCCCAGTCCATCCATCGGTCAGCCTCCGCGCGATGGCGCGGGTCTGCCGGATACCAGTCGCTGCCGCCAGCGTGTCGCGCGACCAGGTAACGCACGATGGCGTTGGATTCCCACAGCACGAAACCATCTTCCTCGATCACCGGGATCCGCCCGTTGGGATTCATCGCGCGATAGGCCGGCGTATCCACGACGCCGAATGCGCCGCCTGCTTCGAGGCGCGTGTAGGCCAGTCCAAGCTCCTCGGCACACCACAACACCTTGCGGACATTGCTGGAGTTCGCCCTTCCCCAAATCCGAAGCACCTGACGCTCCCTTCTCTACCGAGGATGCAACGCGATGACGGTATCGCCAATGCCGCAGAAGTATGCGCGCGCATCGCAGCCGGGCCAATGCCGGCCCATGCCCGACGCACGCGAGGACGCGCTACGCGAGCGCTCACCTGTGAGACACCGCTCCATCCCTGTGGACATCGGCTTGAAGCCCCGTTTTTCGCAGCACGGTTCCTTGCCGGTGTTTCAGTGCATCCACCCTCTCAGCCGGAATCTCACGCGTTACAGCTGCATCCCCACGGCATGGCGAATCGATAGGTCGGTCTGCGCAGCCGCTGCCCAACGCGCTCGGGTGCGCCATCTCAGCGACCGCGAGATGGCTCGCAGCCCACGCCGTCGTGGTCGCGATCCAGATGCACCCCGTAACCCAGCTCGCCACGACGCACTGGCGCGGCACCCGCCGCGCGCGCTTCGGCACAGTTGCGGAACACCTGGGCACGGGCGGGCACCGACGCGTCAGCCGCCGGAGACATCAAGGGCTGGCGTCGCACCGCTTCTGTCGCCGCCGGCCCGCGATGGCAGTGCTCGCCCCCTTGTTTGCGATCGTGATGGCAACCGTCCTTGTTCAGCCCACCCGCATGCGCCCCGGCATCGGCCGGACGCAGACTCACGACGGCCGCCAGCAGGATCAGACTTGCCGCGGCCCTGCCGGTCAACGCCATGGTGTCTCTCGCTCATCAGGCTCGGATGTCGATATCGGCCTGCGCGTGGCGAAATGAACACCCTGACATCCGGCACCCACGCGATGCCGTTGACTCCTGGGTCACGCCTTGCTAACTGCCCCCACCCCAACCTGCCTGTATTCAACCAACGGAGTGCGACATGGGCCTTTTACGCATGGTGGCACTGGGTGCCACGGCAGCAGTGGCCTACAAACTGTGGAAGCAGAAGCAGGGGAGTCCAGTGACCACGTCACCTGCGAAGTCCCTGCACGACTCCGGCGACGTCACGCCTCCCCACGGCGATCCGTTGCTCGCCGTGGTCGAAGCCGAAGATGCACCACTCGCCTCGGTTTCCCAATCGAGCCGGGGATTTGGCAGCCCTGATTAGAAAGCGCACGCTGACAACACATTGGTGTCCACCGCGGTTTGCACCGCGCTAGAGGTCGGCGTCATGCGCGGCGCCCTGTATGCGCTGACCGGGCGGTTTCGGATGTCCATCGGCGTGCCATCGCGTGGAGCTTCACCTCTGGCCTTCACCCAGCGCTATGTCCTCGGCGCGCCGGCCCCGGCAGAGGCTTGGCCTGTGGCAGACACGCCCGCCGCGGCCCTGCCGGCTGTCGGGACGCGCTGATCGCGACGACGACCGCGGCACGCGGCCGCCGCAGTCGAAAGGCACAAGTGAAACCTTCCCGGTTTTCATAGAATGTGCGCCCCGATCCGTTGCGCACGCCTTGCCATGACCTCCACCAGCCCCCTGCTCCGCGGCAGCATCGTCGCGCTTGTCACCCCCCTGCACGAGGACGACAGCGTCGATTACGCCGCCCTGCGCAAATTGGTGGACTGGCATGTAGCCGAGGGCACCGACTGCATCGGCGTGGTCGGCACCACCGGTGAGTCGCCCACAGTCAACGTGGAAGAACATTGCGAGATCATTCGTGTCGCGGTCGAACAGGCCGCCGGGCGCGTGCCGATCATGGCCGGCTGCGGCGGCAACTCCACTGCCGAAGCCATCGCACTGGCGCAGTACGCCCGCAAGGTCGGCGCCAACAGCCAGCTGCAGGTGGTGCCGTACTACAACAAGCCCGGCCAGGAAGGGCAGTACCGCCACTTCGCGGCCATCGCCGAGGCCACCGGCGACCTGCCGATCGTGCTGTACAACGTGCCCGGCCGCACCGTGGCTGACCTGCAGCACGCCACCGTGCTGCGCCTGGCGCAGATTCCCGGCATCGTCGGCATCAAGGAAGCCACCGGCAACATCGAACGCGCACAGTGGCTGATCCGTGACGTTCCCAAGGATTTCGGCGTGTATTCCGGCGATGACGCCACCGCGGTGGCCCTGATGCTGCTGGGGGGCCATGGCAACGTCAGCGTCACCGCCAATGTCGCCCCGCGCCTGATGCACGCGTTGTGCGTGGCCGCCATGTCCGGCGACGTGCAGACCGCCGTGCGCATCCAGCAGCAACTGTTGCCCGTGCACCGACAGCTGTTCGTCGAGGCCAACCCGATTCCGGTGAAATGGGCCGTGCAACGCCTGGGCCTGTGCGGCGGCACCCTGCGTTTGCCCATGACCGAACTTGAGGCGGGCCATCAGCCGCTGGTGGAAGCGGCGCTGCGGGAAGCGGGCTTGCTCTGACGCGACCGGCGCGCTCGGAGCGACTCGCGCCACCGGCCGTGTGCGCACCGCCGACGCGCACTGCGAAACGCCACGCAGAGCCTCACCGCTTGATCTAGCGCGCAGGCGACTGCTGCTGCGTGCGCTGCGACTGCAGTGATTCAGCGTAGGTGCGCACGGCATTGTGCTGGTTGGCCTGGTAGACGCTGTCGCGCATGTCTGGCGCGGGCGCGGTTGCATCGACCTGTGCGCGGAATCCCGGCGTGTGGCCGGCGACGAAGATCTGGTCATCGCGCAGCGTGACGGCGCCCACCTGATCCACCCGTTCGATGCCTGCCTGCTTGGAGGCCAGCATGACCTCCGCCACCTTGCTATCGGAAACCGACGCCGGTAGCTGACCCCGGAGTGCATCGAAATACGCCCGATCCTGGTGCGCGTCCGGAAACCGGTCCCGCGCCTGGTCCATCCACCGGGCTGCATCCCGGTTGATGTGATCCACATCGGCAGCGTTCACCAGATCGCGTTGCGGATCGCCCTGCGGGCGGGCCAGCCGCGGGTCGTCCGGAAACAGCTGCCGCAGCCGCGGGTCGCCCAAACCATCGACCAGCTCACCGTTGCGCAGCGCTGAATACACCCGCCGGGCAAGCGCGTCTGGATCAGAGGCTTCATCGCCCAGTCGACGACCTGCTTCGTTGTTCCATAGATCCATCCGATGCTCGTAGGGATCATTGGGATGTGCCGGCCCGATCTCCGCGTCGTTGCCGAACTTGCGGGCGATCCATTGCTGCCCCAGCGCCACCTGGGTCACGCGTCCACTCACGTAGGCGTGACGGAACGCATCGATCTCGTCGTTGTGGCCCTGCGACTGGAAACTTCCGTCAGCCCGTCTGGCAAGCGTGTTGCCACTGAGCTGTTCGTAGTGCCGATACGCTTCCTGCTCGATCGCGCGCTTGGCGCCCCTGGGATCGGTCATGTCCACCATGGCGCAGTCTCCTTACCTGGCCTTCTGGAACTCGATGGGCCCCTGATATCCCGGATATTTCTGCTTGATCAGAATGCGGTCGGCAGGCGCAAGGCACGCGTCTTCCAGTGAATGTGCGACGTGCCCCTCGTCGACGAAGAATTCCTCGTAAGGCAGTGCCAGCCGGGTCTCGCTTCCGTCATGGTCGAACTTGAGCAGCAGGTCGTCATCGCGCTCGAAGCAGAGCGTTTTCCACGGAAAGGACGTGAGCCGGGAGGCTTCCACCACCACCGAATCCTGTCCAGCCAGCAGGTCATTCACCTGCTTGGAGAACTGCGCCTTGGTCACGTTGGACTCTGTCATGTTGCATCCTGCAAGCGAGGCAGCGGCGAGACACGTCACTGCGAGGGAAAGTGACCGGAAGACAGCGGATGACATGCGGCGCGGCTCCTTCCTGCGACCGACGGGTTCTACCGCATTTGCTTCAACAATCCAAGGCAGCGGGTTCTGACCCGGGCACGGCCATGGCACAGGGGTCCCGGCTGGGGCACGCGTCCCGGCGGTCGCCCCACATGCCATCCCCAGGGAACGCTGGGGACAGCATACGCGGCGACGTCTGCCCGCTGCACCGGACAGGCACCACCCGGCTCCCGCTGAATAGGCCCCCGTCTTTGCGCTGATAGCCCTGGATCGGCGAACATGGCGGCCGGCCGGACGCCGCCGGCCCGCAACAGCATGCACCTGCGCCGCCGCGGTCATCTGCTGCCCCTCCATCACCCCAGCCAGCTGCCATCGCCTGCCCGCCGCGCCTGCCCGGCCTGCCGGTGCTCACCACGGATTTGTCTTGAATACCTCTGCCTCACCCCTGCCTGCCAACGACGACCGCCCCCTGACCGAACGCCTGCGCATAGCGCTGGATCTGCTGGAGGCCATCGACGCCGACCGCAGCGTGCTGGACACGCTGCCCGAGGCCGACCGCGCGCGCCTGCACCAGGTGGTGGCCAAGGTCTACCACCCCGAGCCCAAGGCGCGGCGGGCGCTGCTCAAGCAGCAGGCCAAGCTGCGTCACCAGGAAAAGGTGCGCAAGGCCGAAGCGCTGCTGGAACAGACCGGCATCCGGGCGCTGCGCCGCAAACCGGTATTCAGCACGCCGAACTATTTCCCGCCGCACGCGGCCGGCCTGCACGACGCGCACAACGGCGAGGGCATCGTCGAAACATCCGCGCCAACGCATTCGCCCGAGCTGCGCCACTGCTACGTGTGCAAGCAGAAGTTCACCCAGCTGCATCACTTCTACGACCAGATGTGTCCGGTCTGCGCCGAGCTGAACTTCTTCAAGCGCACCGAGACGGCCGACCTGCGCGGCCGCGTGGCGCTGCTGACCGGTGGGCGGGTGAAGATCGGCTACCAGGCCGGGCTCAAGCTGCTGCGCGCCGGTGCCGAGCTGATCGTGACCACGCGCTTCCCGCGCGATTCGGCTGCGCGCTATGCCGAAGAACCGGACTTCGCCGAGTGGGGCCATCGCCTGGAAGT
>JBEVNH010000160.1:0-9186 GCA_040508175.1 Pseudoxanthomonas sp. | reverse complement strand
GCCAGCAGCAGCACCAGCCCGACGATGGAGATCTCGCCGATCTTGCCCGGGCGGATATAGCGCATGTACACGCCCATCAGGATCGCGATGGGCATCGTGGCGACCACGGTGAACATGCCCCAGGGGCTTTCGGCCAGCGCGTTGACCACCACCATCGCCAACACCGCCAGGATGATGATCATGATCAGGAAGGCGCCGAACAGCGCGATGGTGCCGGGCACCTGGCCCATTTCCTCGCGCACCAGATCACCAAGCGAGCGCGCGTCGCGGCGGCTGGAGATGAAGAGCACCATGAAGTCCTGCACCGCGCCGGCCAGGACCACGCCGCAGATCAGCCAGAGCATGCCGGGCAGGTAGCCCATCTGTGCTGCCAGCACGGGACCGACCAGCGGACCGGCACCGGCGATGGCGGCGACGTGGTGACCAAACAGCACATGCTTGTTGGTCGGTACGAAATCCAGGCCGTCGTTGCGCAATACCGCCGGCGTGGCGCGGGTGGCGTCCAGCTGCATCACCTTGTTGGCGATGAACAACCCGTAATAGCGGTAAGCCACCAGATAGATGGACACGGCGGCAACCACGATCCACAGCGCGTTGACGGTCTCGCCTTGACGCAAGGCAACGGTGCCGAGACAGAACGCACCCAATACCGCCAGCGCGGCCCAGGCAATCTTCGAGAACCCTTTCATGGATTACCCCCTTGGAAACTGCGACAAGGGTCTACCCAGTTGTGTAAGGGGTCAACGCATATTCCGGTTACGCATGGTGCAACTTTGGTCTAGTGATGCGCGCCAGGCGGGCGTCACAGCCAGCGCGCACGTTTGAAGAGGCGGTGCAGACCGACGCAGATGACAATCACGCCAGCAACCAGCACCCAGTAGCCGTAGCGGGTCTGCGTCTCCGGCATGTGGGCGAAGTTCATGCCGTACCAGCTTGCGATCAGCGTCGGCGCGGCCAGCAACGCGGCCCAGGCGCCCAGGCGCTTGACCACCTCGCCCTGCGCAAGGGTCACCATCGACAGGTTGACGTTGAGCGCGGTGCCCAGCATGTCACGCAGCGCGTCGATGGCATCGTTGGTGCGCAGGGCATGGTCGTGCACGTCGCGCAGATACGGGCGCACCACCTCCGGTACCAGCGGGCTGCTGCCGCGGACCAGCTGTGACAGCACGTCCTGCAAGGGGCCGACGGCCAGGCGCATGTAGGTCAGCTCGCGCTTGAGGTCATACAGGCGCGTGACCACGCTGCGTTTGTACTCGTCGGAAAAGATGTCCGCTTCCAGCCTGCTGAGCGTTTCGCGGAACTCCTGCATGATCGGCTGGTAGTTATCGACGATGAAATCCAGCACGGCGTACAAGCCGACCGAGGGACCTTCGGCCAGCAACTCGGGCTCGCGCTCCAGTCGTCGCCGCACGTCCGCGTAGGACAGCGAGGCGCCATGACGCACGGTGATCAGATAATGCTTGCCGAGAAAGGCCTGAGTTTCACCGTAGCGGATCTTTTCGTCGACGACCTGGGCGGTGTGCGCGGCCAGGAACAGCGCGTGCCCATAGGCTTCGATCTTGGGCCGCTGGTGCGCCTTGCGGGCATCTTCGATGGCCAGGTCGTGCAGGTCGAATTCTTCCTGCAACTTCTCCAGCACTTCCTCTTCCGGCTCATACAGGCCGACCCAGACGAAACAGCCATTGTCTACCGCGAGGACATCGCTGATCTCATCCAGGGTGAGGTCACGGACCTTGCCGGTGGCGTTGTACAGCGCGCAATTGATGACGCAGGCGGGTAGGTCGGGACGGGGCGGTGTCGGCGCGTTTTGGATCATGCCGCGCATCCTGCGCCAGCCGGCGTGAACGGACAAGCGCAGCGATGCGGCATGCGCGCACGCGCGTTGCGCTGCTCAGGAACCGCGAGCCAGCGCCTTGCGCATGACGAACACATAGGCCATCGCCAGGTGGATCGGCGCCAGCAATGCGACCCAGGCGCGGTTGTCCTGGAAGCCGAACGGGAACCAGTGCAGCACCCAGGCGATGAGCCCGCCGAAGGCGACAATGGCGACCAGGCCGCGCCACCAGCCGGCGGCGCCACGGCCACGCAGCGGCGCGATCGCGCCGATCAGCAGGGCCATGCACAGCGGGTTGAGCAGCAATAGATTGCGGTTGGCCCAGGCCGCCTGATGCGCGGTGATGCCCCACATATAGGCCAGCGTCAGTCCGCCCAGGCCACACAGCAGCCACAGCGGCAACGCGATGGCCAGCACCGCGCGCGGTGCCCTGCGCGATAGCAGCACCAGCGCAAGCGCGACCATGATGCCGGCCAATGCCCACGGCCACCACGGGCGTGCGTCTTCGGCCGGCTCGGGTGCGATGCGATGGGCCAGCACGGGCTCGGTACGACTGACCAGCGGCGTACCGTCGGGCAACTTCGCCTCCGCCAGCATCGTGGCCAGGCGCATCGGCACGAAACCTTCGTCCCAGCGCGACAGTGGCCGGTCGGCATACGGGCCCAGGCCGAGATCGAAGCCGATCCACATCCACGTCGCCGGCGAAGCCAGGCGCACGGATTCGGTGCGGTAAGTATTGCCGCGCGAGCGTCCTACGAACTGGCGCTTGAGCGTGCCGCCCATCGCTGCGTCCAGCGAGTCGCGGACCTGGGTGGCGCAGTTGTTGGTGAAGTATTCGTAGCGGTAGCGCGCCTGGTCCGGCTGCGCGCGCCGGGCCAGCGTGTCGGCCAGCGTCTGTGCCTGGTCGGGCGGCAGGTTGAGCCACTGGATGCTGACCCCGCGCCCTTCGGCCTGGTAGTTGGCCAGGTCGTCTTCCAGCGGCAGCGCCACCAGGTAGTACATCATCACGCCGCGGGCGAAGTTGGCGTTGAAGTCCGGCTCGGTCGGATCGAAGAAACCAAAGTTGTACGAGGTGGCACGGCCGGTGGCCATGTCCTGCACGACGATGGCGTCATGCCCGAAGCGCTCGAAGAACACTTCGCCCGGCTGCATCGTGGCCACGCCGATGCGGGGGGCGGCAGCGACGGCGGAATTGCCCAATGTCAGCAGGCACAGCCACAGCAGGCACAGCGCGATGAGTCGCACGGGCATCGGGCGGACTCAGGCTTCGGGCAGGATGCCGACGTGGAAGGCGTGCACGCGGCGGCCGTCGGCCTTGGCCACGCGGAAGGCGAAGCGCCCGAGTGTCAGCTCCTCGCCGGTCTCGGGGAGGTGGCCGATGGCCGAGGTCACCAGTCCGCCGACGGTGTCGTACTGGTCATCCGGGAAATCGGCGCCAAAGCGCTCGTTGAAATCCCTGATCGGCGTCAGCGCATCGACCACGTACTGGCCATCGGCCTGCGCCGAGATCAGCAACGCTTCGTCTTCGGCGTCATCGTGCTCGTCGTCGATGTCTCCCACGATCTGTTCCAGGACGTCCTCGATGGTGACTAGGCCAGCCACGCCGCCGTACTCGTCCACCACCAGCGCCATGTGGTTGCGCGAAAGGCGGAACTCCTTCAACAGGACGTTGAGCTTCTTGGATTCGGGAATCAGCACGGCCGGGCGCAGCAGTTCGCGCACGCTGGCGGTACCGCGGTCGGAGACCACGCCGCGCAGCAGATCCTTGGCCAGCAAAATGCCCAGGATTTCGTCGCGGTTCTCGCCGTGCACCGGGAAACGGGAATGTCCGGATTCCACCACTTGGCCAAGCAGATCGGCCAGCTCGCCTTCGACGGGCAGGGAGACCATCTGCGAGCGCGAGATCATCACGTCGCCTACGGTCAGTTCGGCCACCGACATGGCCCCTTCCATCATCTTCAGCGTATCGGCGGCCAGCATGCCGTTGCTTTGGGCATCGCGCAGCAGCGCGACGAGGTCCTCGCGGGATTCAGGCTCGCCGGAGAATGCGTGGCTCAGACGCTCGAGCCAACCGCGTCGTTTTTCGGGAAGCTCCGGCGAGGAGCGACTGTCATCTTCGGACATCAATGTCTTGGCACGTCCCCGGGAGGAGGGGCGAGGCCCGGCAGTCTAGCAGAAGCCCCGCCAGCCCCTGGGCGGCTCAGCGGGCGCTGGTTGTGACGCTGGCCGGGGCAGGCTGCGGCGCCGGCTCCGGGCCTTCGGTGTCCAGGTTGTAGGTGCAGCCCACCAGGGTCTTGCCGGGATGGGATTCCACATTCGAGACGTTGAGGATGATCGACTGGATCAACGTGGCGCCGGTCTTCTCATCGAACGTGTCGGTGCTGCGCACTTCCTTGCCGAAGATCGCCTTTTCCGGTGTATCGATACCGGTTTCCAGCGCCAGCTGCTTGGCCAACGGGCGCGGATCGGGCAGGTCGACGATGGCCATGACGCTGTCGGCGTAGAACGCGATCTGGTCGGTGCTGTGACCGAAGACGGTGACCGGCCTGGCGAGCTTGAACTCGCGCATGAACATGTTCTTCTGCGGCAGCGGTTGCCAGCCCTGCGCGACCGACTTGAGCGGGTCCTGCACGGTGGGCTCGACGGTGAGGAAGTCGCTGACGTCCTTGCGGCACTCGATCAGGGCGGCCAGGTCGATGTCCGGTTGGGCGTCCTCGGCGGCGTTGACCGCCGGCGCGGCGCACATCGCCGCGGCCAGGAGTCCGGTGCCATAGATCGCACGCATCAGCGCTCACCCTCGTACGGGTCGGCGATGCCCAGGTCGGCCAGGATCTCGCGTTCCAGCTGTTCCATCGCTTCGGCTTCCTTGTCGTCTTCGTGGTCCCATCCCAGCAGATGCAGCGTGCCGTGTACGGTCAGGTGCGCGTAGTGCGCGGCCAGCCCTTTCTTCTGCTCTTCCGCTTCCCTGGCCACCACCGGTGCGCAGATCACCAGATCCCCGAGCAGTGGCATGGTCACGCCAGCGGGCAGTTTGATCTCCTCGTCCAGCTCGCCGGGGAAAGACAGCACGTTGGTCGCGTAATCCTTGCCACGGTAGTGCCGATTGAGCGACTGGCCTTCCTTGGCATCGACGATGCGGATGGCCAGGTCGGCCTCGCGGATGCGGCCCTTCAGTGCGGCTGCGACCCACTTGCGAAAGCTCACGGCGGCGGGCAGGCCGGCACGCGGCAATGCGTAGCTGACGGCGACTTCGAGATGGACAGGACCCTGGGTCATGGCAATGCAGGCTGCGGAACAGTGGCTGACGGCATTATGCGACGCATCGCGACGCGCAACACCCGCGGTCGGCGGCCGCGCGTCGGCGCGATCAGCTGGCAGGTCCCGTGGACGCATTGCGCTCATCCCGGGCGTCGTACGCACGCACGATGCGGGCGACCAGGGGATGCCGGACCACGTCACGGCTGTTGAAGAAGGTGAACGACACGCCCTCCACATCGCCCAGTACCTCGATCGCATCCTTCAGCCCGGACTTCTGGTGCTTGGGCAGATCGATCTGGGTCATGTCGCCGGTGACCACGGCGGTGCTGCCGTAGCCCAGGCGGGTCAAGAACATCTTCATCTGCTCGATGCTGGTGTTCTGCGCCTCGTCCAGGATCACGAACGCATCGTTGAGCGTGCGGCCGCGCATGTAGGCCAGCGGTGCGATCTCGATCACGTTCTTTTCCAGCAGCTTGACCACCTTGTCCACGCCCAGCATTTCGTACAGCGCGTCGTAAAGCGGTCGCAGATACGGATCCACTTTCTGCGAGAGATCGCCGGGCAGGAACCCCAGTTTCTCGCCGGCTTCCACCGCCGGGCGCACCAGGATCAGGCGCTGGACGCGCGACTCGTTGAGCGCATCCACCGCCATGGCCACGGCCAGATAGGTCTTGCCCGTGCCGGCAGGCCCGACGCCGAAGTTGATGTCGTGCGTAGCGATGGCATGCAGGTATGCGGCCTGGTTGGGGCCGCGCCCGCGCAGCGTGCCGCGCTTGACCTTGACCACCACTTCCTGTGCCTCGTAACCGCCGGCGGCAATGCGCTCGATGTTGGCCTCGTTGAGCCGCAGGTGGATGGCATCGGCATCGAATACCTCGGTGGCCGCCTCGGCATACAGCGCACGCAGCAGTTGCTCGGCGGCCGCCGCGGGCTTGTCGGCGCCTTCGACGCGGAACACATTGCCGCGGCTGGAGATCTGGACGCCAAGTTTCAGTTCGATCTGACGCAAGTGCGCGTCGAACGGGCCGGCCAGATTGGCCAGCTGCTCGGTGTCATAGGGATCGAGGGTGAAATCGCGATAGGGCATGTTCATAGGGGGCCTAGGTTAGCGCGATGCCCCTGTGACGCCTATGCGGGCGCGCCGCAAGCAGGCGATGGTTCAACGCGGGCATCGGCCTGTGTTCAGCTGCCAGGTGTGCGCACCGGTTCAGCTGCTGCCCGTTCGCTGGCAGATGCACTGGCGCGCCGGCGGCCGCTGGCGATCTCCCGCTCCGTCAGCGGCGCGCTGAAAGGCTGGCCCTGCTGGACGAACGCGCCGGCAAAGACCCATTCACCCGGCGACGGATCGGGATCGGTGGCCTCGTCAGGATCCGCCACGCGTCTGAAATCCACCTGCCCGGTGTGCAGCAGCGTGGCCAGCCCGGTCTTGTCCGTCCCCCACTGGAACGGCTCGCCGCGCCACCGCAGCCAATGACGCACCAGTCGATGCTGCCGATGGAATCCTGGATGTCCGTCGGTCCGCCTTGCCATTGCTGTTGCGATCAACCGTCCACCTGGAAGCGCTTGGGCAAGCTGCTGCAGCATGTGGATGACCTCATGCCGGGTCAGATACATCAAGACGCCTTCTGCGATGACCAGCGTGGGGCGATCCGCGTCGAAACCCTGCAGTTCCTGCAGGCCCGGTGGCGCCGCGCCACCGAGCTCAACTCCGATCAGCGAGAGCTGCGGTCTTTCCAGCCCCAACGCCTGCAAGGCGGCCCGCTTGATCTGCATCGTCGCGGGGCGCTCGAGTTCGAACACACGCAGGTCGCGCCGATGGTCCAGCAGCGTCAGCCCCAGCCCATCGAATCCTGCACCGAGGATCAGCACCTGTCGGATCCGCGCGTCGCACGCCTGCAGTGCCCAGTGCCTGATCCGCCGCTTGCGCCACAGGTAATGCGCCGACAGTCCTGGCAGCAGCAGGCGCTCCAGCACGGCCAGCAGCGCGCGGCCCCACCCGGTGTCGACGATGCGAAGCAGGCGCCGGCCACTGGCGCCGGCCCGTTCAAGGCATGCCCTGGCCAACATGGCGTGGCATTGGGCGATCACATCATCCGCCGCGCGTGCGTGTTGGATCGCGGACGCCGCCAGCAGCATGGAGGTCGAAATGCCTGGCATCTCAGCGCGCCATCAGTGCGGCGTGGTGGCGATACCAGTCACTCTGCCAGCGCTGTCTGGGGTCGTATTCGATTTTGGCGCGCAGAAATTCCCGCAAGCGTGGGTGCGCAGCCTCCACCTGCGCACGCGTAGCCCAGCGGTGATAAGTGAGGTAGTAGCTGCCCTGCAAGGTCAGCGCATCGTCGATCAGTGCGCGGAACGCGCGCGCGGCTGCTTGGATGCCGACGCTGTCATGGTGCACGTGCAGATTGAACACTACGCAGGCCCAGTCCTGCCGGGCCCAGGCGAGCAGGCTGGTGTCGTCGCGTTCGATCAGGCGCACGGTACCGTAGATCGGCCGCGCCGCTTGCCGGCGCAGGCTCTCCGCGGCGTGGCCCATGAAGGTGGCCAGCGCATCCCTGGGGACATACAGCTCGGTGATCATCTCCGAACCGCGGTGGCCCAGCCTGCGGTCCACGGCGGTGTGGTAACCGTCCAGATACACGCCTGACTGCTGGGCATCGCTGGCGTAGTGCTGGCCATCGGTGGCGAGATAGAACGCGGCGTACTCGGCGAAGGCCTGTGACGGTGCGTGATGCGCCAGCAGCAGAAGCCGGGCGAAATCATCGGCCCGGAGCTGACGCGCGGCGGCGGGTACGGCATCGTCCACGGGCCTGTAGCAGGACAGGACACCCAGGTCGAGGAAATCGGTGCTGCGTGGATCAATGGCGAACTGGAAATCACCGTAGGTGCAGCCGCCCGAGATCGCGTCGGCAAACGCCTGTGCAAGCACGCCGACCCGTATCAGCTTGACCTCGCGTCGCAGCGTCTGGCGTGGCACCAAGCGGAGGGTCAGCTCGATCACCAAACCAAACAAGCCATAGCCACCGGCGACCAGGGCAAACAGGTCTGGTCGTTCCGAGCGACTGGCGGCGATGCGCCGGCCTTCGGCATCGAGCAGCACGATCGACTCCACGTCATCCACGAACGGCGCCAGGCAAAGGCCGCGCCCGTGGATGTTGGAGGCCAGCGCGCCGCCCAGGCTGAAGTCATCAGCCCCGGTCTGCTTCTGCCGGATCGTCCAGCCGCGGGTGTTGTCGGTGCGGGTGGATAACCAGGCCAGCAATGCCGGCCAGCGGATGCCGGCTTCGACCGTGACCAGCCCGCACGCGTCATCGAAGGCGAGAACCCGACACAACGCGGCAGTGTCCAGCACGGTTCCGTGATGCAGGAATTGTTGGCCACCCATGGCATGGCGCGCGCCCATGGCGATGAGCGACGTCCCGGCGTTGGCGCAGTGCTCGACCGCGTGTCGTGTTTCCGTTTGGGAGCGGGGCCGGAGCACGTGCACGCGCGTGGCGTTGAGTCGCGCGTGCACGTCGTCGAGTTGTTCAAGGCGTGGCGGGATGGCGGCAGGGGCGTGCATGGGGGCGTCCGTGTCTGGGTGCCTGACCGTGCCGCTGAAGTGTCGATATCCGCCACCAATTCAGTTGAAGTATCGCGTTATGATCCTTGGAGGCCCGCGCACGGCAACTCCCTGCCCATGGTTGAACGCCAGCACCTTCTCTCCGCGCTCAAGCGCATCCTCAAGGAGCGCGGCTGGCGCTATGTCGACCTGGCCGCCGCGCTGGGGATTTCCGAGCCGACGGTCAAGCGCATCCTGTCGAGCGGACGCATGGATCTCGAACGCCTGGAACAGATCTGCGGCGTACTCGATATCGACTTCTTCGAGTTGGCGCGCAGCGCGCGCGGCAACCGGCAGTCGCGGCGACATCTGACGCTGCATCAGGAGACCGACCTGGCGGCCGAACCGCGATTGATGACGGTCTTCCATTTGTTGTGCCAGGGCTGGCGCACGTCCGCGATCGGCGAAGGGTATGGCCTGCGGCATACCGAGCTGGTGCAGCTGCTGGCCAGGCTGGACAAGCTGCGGCTGGTCGAACTGCTTCCCGGCAACC
>JBEVNH010000129.1:0-9020 GCA_040508175.1 Pseudoxanthomonas sp. | reverse complement strand
ACATGGGCCGAGTGATAGTCGAACAGGCTGCGGCCCAATCCAGCCATGACCACATAGCCCTGGGTGTCACGCAGCGTCGTGATCACCGGATACGGCCATTGGCCCATCATCTCCAGCGCCTGCTGGGCGGTATTGGTCCAGGGCTTGGCGCGGTTGAGCACCAGGCCCACCGGCAGCTTGCGCTTGTGCACGCGCGCGACCTTGGACAGCGAATTGAGAAAGCCCACCGTGGCTTCGATATCCAGCCCGGAAGGCAGTACCGGAACCACTACCGCATCGGCGGCTTCGAGGAACGACTCCAGGTCGTCGGCCATGGCACCGGCGCGGCCGTCGACAATCACCGTTCCGGTATCGGACGGGACCTTGCCGGCCCACTTGCGGCTGGTGCCGTCGATGGGCAGCACGGCGCTGGCCAGCTCGACGCGGCGCTCGGCCCAGCGGGTCGAGGAGCCTTGAGGATCGGCATCCACCAGCACGGTGTGCTGGCCCTGCAATGCGTAATGGGCCGCCAGATTGGTGGCCAACGTGGTCTTGCCGGCACCGCCTTTGGAACTGGCGACCAGGATCGTCTTCATGCGCACGCGCCTTGCACTCGTCCGGGAAGCCGGAGCGTACACCGGGCCACGTGAATACGAGAACCGCCCGCCCTGCCAAGGCCGCCGCGACGGTCTGCTAGTGTTCGCCCGCCCTGCATGGAGTGCACATGAGCGAGCTGCAAGACCTCACCGCCCTGATCCGCGCCAACACCCCGCTGATGGTGATCGAGACCCAGGACGAGGTGCGGGTGGTCGAACTGTTCCGCCAGGCGCTGGCCCAGGTCTGGCGCGCGCTCTATCGCTGGTCGGCCACCGAGGGACTGCGCCGGCTGGACATGGACCGCGAGGATCCGCCCGAAGGCGCGCCCGAGGCCGGCGCCGCCCTGCAGGCGATCAAGGCCGGCAGCCAGCGCGGCATCTATCTGCTGCTGGATTTCGCGCCTTACCTGGAATACGCCGGCCACCAGCGGCAGCTGCGCGACATCGTCCAGCGCCGCCACTGCCAGCCGCACGTGGTGGTCATCATCGGCGCCAGTGTCAGCCTGCCCGAGGACCTGGAGCCGCTGGCGGTGCGCTTCACGCCGCGCCTGCCGGACGCGGCCGCCCTGCTGAAGATGCTGCGCGAGGAGGTCGCCGCCTATCCGGCCGAAAACGGCGGTCGCCGGGTGGAAGTGGACACCGACGCGGCCCAGCAGATCATCCGCAACCTGGCCGGGCTGGACCTGGTCGACGCGCGCCGCATCGCCCGGCACCTGATCTATGACGACGGCGTGCTGGGCCCGGGCGATCTGCCGCAGCTGGCCAAGCTCAAGTTCGAACTGCTCGGCCGCGGCGGCCAGCTGCATTACGAATACGACGGCACGCGCCTGGACGAAGTAGCCGGCGCCGACCGGCTCAAGCGCTGGATCGCCCAGCGCCGCAGCGTGTTCACCTCGACCACGCCGCCGCCAGGCCTGGATCCGCCGCGCGGGATGCTGCTGCTGGGCGTACAGGGCTGCGGCAAGTCGATGCTGGCCAAGGCCACCGCGGCCGGCTTTGGCGTGCCGCTGCTGCGCATGGACATGGGCGCGCTCTACGACAAGTATCACGGCGAAACCGAGAAAAACCTGCGCAAGGCGCTGTCGGCCGCCGAACAGCTCGCTCCCTGCGTGCTGTGGATCGATGAGATCGAGAAGGGCCTGGCCAGCGGCGGTGGCGAAGATGGCGGCGTGTCGCGACGCGTCCTCGGCACGTTGCTGACCTGGATGGCCGAACGCACCGCCCAGGTGTTCATCGTCGCCACCGCCAATCAGGTCCAGGACCTGCCGCCGGAGCTGCTGCGCAAGGGCCGCTTCGACGAGATCTTCTTCGTCGACCTGCCCGATCCAGACACGCGCGTGGACCTGCTCAAGCTGCACCTGGCCCGGCGCGAACTGCACGCCGAGACGTTCGAACTGCCCGCGCTGGCCGCGGCCTGCAATGGCTTTTCAGGCGCCGAGATCGAACAGGCCATCGTCTCGGGCCTGTACGCCGCCTATGCCGAGGCACGCCCGCTGGACACCGACGGCCTGATGCGCGAGATCCGCGCCACCCGCCCGCTGTCGGTGCTGATGGCCGAACAGGTCCAGGCCCTGCGCGACTGGGCCCGCGAGCGCACGGTGCCGGCGCATTGAGCCTCGTGTGACTGCATTGCGTACGCGCAATCGGCTGCGCGACCCGACCCGGGACGCGTTTGCGGCAACGTGAGCCACTTCGGTTTTAGCTGCGCGTCAGTTTCACGATTGCTTCACCGCGAATGCGTGTGCAACAGTCCAGCCAGGGATGAAGATCGCGTGGCATGGAGCTGGTGCGGGAATGATCGAACTGCAGGATGTGCATCGTCGCTACGCCACGGGTGGCCAGGTGGTCCAGGCATTGGCAGGGATCGACCTGCACGTGGGTGCTGGCGAATTCGTCGCCATCACCGGCCCGTCGGGCTCTGGGAAATCCAGCCTGCTCAATATCCTGGGTTGCTTGGACCGCCCCAGCACCGGCCGCTACCTGATTGAAGGCCGCGATGTCGCCAGTATGGACGACGAGGCCAGCAGCGACATGCGCAACCGACGCATAGGCTTTGTCTTTCAGAGCTTCCATCTGCTGCCGCGCCTGACCCTGCTGGAAAACGTGCTGCTGCCGCTGCGCTTCAACCGCACGCCGCCACCGGATACGCATGACCACGCCCTGGAACTGCTGGAACGCGTCGGGCTATCGGCGCGCCGCGAACACCGGCCCAACGAACTCTCCGGCGGTCAACAACAGCGCGCCGCGATCGCACGTGCGCTGCTGCTGCGCCCGGCCCTGCTGCTCGCCGATGAGCCCACCGGCAACCTGGACTCCAAGAGCGCTGCCGATGTGATGGCTTTGATGGACGAGGTCCACGCCGGCGGCCAGACCGTAGTGCTGGTGACGCACGACCATGACGTGGCCGCGCATGCGCCGCGCCAGGTGGCGCTGCGCGACGGCAAGGTGGAACACGATGCGACGCGTTGAGCGCTTTCTATTCGTACTGGCGACGTGTGCGATCACCGCGCCTGCACATGCCGTGATCGCCTTGACGGGTGAAGTGCGCGCCGTCGATGCCCAATCCATCTATGTACCACGCGCCAATATCTCGCCGGTGGTGATCCGCTACTTCGTGCCGGAGGGCACCGCGGTAAAGAAGGGCGACGTGGTGCTGCGCATCGACCCTGGCCAGGCCACATCGCGCGCCAAGCAGGCTGAGGTCGAGATCGATCAGGCCCGGGCCAAGGCCGACAAGGAGATCGCCGACCTGGAAGTCAAAGCGTTGCAGGCGGAGCTGGATCAAGCCAAGGCCGATGCCAAGCTCGCCGATGCGCGAGTGGAAGCGGCGTTGCCCAAGGAACTGGTCTCAGGCCTGGACTACGACCGCTACCAAGGCGAACTCGAGCGCGCCGCCGAGGAAGCCTCGCTCAAACATAGCGATGCTGTCACCGCACGCGAAGCCGTGACGCGCCGGCACCGCGATGCCGACCTGGAAGTCCACAAACTGCAGGTCGATCGCGATTACTACATCTGGAGTGCGGGCAATGCCGAAGTGCGCGCCCAACGCGATGGCATCGTCGTGCACGGATTCAACAAGAGCAGCTGGCTGGGCGGTCGGATCGACGAAGGCTCCTCGGCGATGATGGGTGCAGAAGCCGGCCAGGTTGTCTCCGGCGGCGCTGTCCAGGTGCGCGCCTGGGTGCTGGAAGCCGACCGTCCAGGTCTACGCGAAGGCGAGGCCATGTGGCTGGATTTCGACGCGCTGCCTGGCCAGCGCACCGGCGGGCGCGTGGTGCGCATCGCGGGCGCACCTGAAGCGCGTGGCGAATGGGGCCGCGGCCGCTATTTCCAGGTCGACATCGCGCTGGAGACCACGGCGCGAACCAAAATCTTGCTGCCAGGCATGAGCGTGCGCGTGACGCCGCGCGCTGCCACGGAGCCGGCGCGATGAAGCGCGTGATGTGGGCCTGTCTGCTGTGTGCCTGCGTCGGCGCGGCGCAGGCCGCGACGGTGACGCTGGATGGCGAGGTCTATTCGCGCAGCAGCGCACAGCTGTTGCCGCCGCCGGTGGACGACCTGTTCCAGTTCACCATTACCCAACTGGCGCCGGATGGCAGCCTGGTGAAGCATGGTCAGGTGGTGGTGGCATTCGATGCCAGCGAGCTGACCAAGAACCTGGCCGAAAAGACCAGCAAGCTGCAGGAAAAACAGCGTGAGCTGGACAAGCTCACCCTCGATCAGGCTTCGCGCACGCGCACCGAACATCTGGCCACCGAGCAGGCGCGCGCCGAGCTGGACAAGGCCCAGCGCAAGACCGCGCAGCCGCAAGAGCTGATCGCCGGCATCGAGTACCGCAAGCTGGTCAACGCGCGCACGCTAGCCGAGCGTGCGTTCAAGCTGGCCCAGCAGACCGAGACTGCACAGGCCGCGGCGCGCACCGCAGAGCGCAGCCTGCTCAATGCCGAAACGCGCCAGCTGCAGGACGATGTGGATCGCCTGACCACGGGTCTTGCAGCGATGAACCTGACCGCGCCGCGAGATGGCCTGATCCTGCACAAAAGCGGCTTCGATGGACAGAAGTTCGACGTCAGCTCGCAGGTGTGGAAAGGCCAGAGCGTGGCCGAAATCCCCGACCTGAATGCTTTGGCCGTCCGCGCGCAGCTGCCCGAGCGCGACTTCCGCCAGGTGCGTGCGGGCCAGGGTGCGCACGTACGGCTGGAAGGCAGCGGCGCGGTGTTCCCCGCCAAGATCGTCAGCATCGGCCGCGCGGTGCGCAGCAAATCCAGCGTCCAGCCAATTCCGGTGCTCGATGTGGAAATCAACCTGGACAAGGCCGACCCCCGTCTCAAGCCCGGCATGAGCGTGCGGGTTGAAGTCGACGCCAAGGACCCGGCATGAACCTGCGATTCGAACTTTGTGTGATCGCCGCGCTGGCGCTGGCTGGGTGCCGTGATGACCACACGCACGCCAGCACCGAGACCGTGCAGCCGCATACGCTGATGCTTAGCGTCACCGGCAACGGCCAGCTGCGTGCAGCCAAGGCCACTGCGCTGACCGTGCCGGGCCGCGATTGGGACAACCGGCAGCTGGACTGGATGCTGCCCGAGGGCACGCGGGTCAAGAAAAACGAGTTGATCGCGCGCTTCTCCTCGCCCGAGGGCCGCCAGGCACTGGACAAGGCCACGGTTGATCTGCAGCGCAATGCCCTGCAACGCATGGCCAAGGAATCCGAGCTTGCATCGGCGCAGGGCCGCGTCGATGTGGATCTGTCCGAGGTCGCCACGCAGCTGCGCATCGCCCAGCGCTACGCCAACGCCGATCTATCCACGCTGGCGCGCAATGAAGTGCTCGACGCGGTGCAGGACGCGCATTATCTGGGCGAACGCCAAGGCACGCTGCGCTGGCAGCGCGGCCAGTCAGGCCAGCGCGGCGCCGCCGAGCTGGGCCTGCTGGATGCACAGCGTGCAACCTTCGACATGACCGCCAAGACCCGCCAGCAAGATATGGACGCGCTGGAGCTGCGCGCGCCCACCGACGGGGTGGTGCTGCTGGAGACCAACTGGTCGGACGAAAAGCCCATGGTCGGCAGTTCGCTCTACGCCGGCACGCCCTACGGCAGCCTGCCGGACCTGGCCGCACTGGAAGTGGAGATCAGCCTGCCGCAACAGCAGGCGCAGAGCGTGCGCGTGGGCAACAAGGTCGAGTTGTTTCCTGTCGGCCATCCCGAACAGCGCTTCACCACGCAGCTGGCCTGGATCGCCAGTGCGGCCAAGTCGCTCAGCCGCAATGATCCAGTCAAGTACCTGCCGATGCGTGCGCCCATTCCTGGCAACGTCCTCAAGCAGCTGGATCTGGTGCCAGGCCAGCAACTGCAGGCCCGCGTCGTGCTGCTGCAAGCGGACAAGGGCATCGACGTGCCCAACATCGCCCTGGGCGACGACAACGGCGCGGCGTTCGTGCAAGTCCGTGAGCGCGGTGACTTCAAGCGCCGCAAAGTCACCGTGGGCGTCCGCGGTCCGGCACGCACGCAGGTATTGTCCGGCTTGTCGGCTGGCGACGAGGTCCTGCTGGTCGAGGCCGGCCCGCTGACCGAACCCGGCAAGACCGGCAAGGTCGGAGGCGCGCCATGAACCGCGTGATGTCGCAACTGCCGGCGATCTGGCGCGAAGCCATCGAAGAACTCTGGCGGCGACGCCTGCGCACGTTGCTGACCCTGCTGGGCCTGATCTTCGGCGTCGGCGCGATCGTGGCGATGCAGGCAGTAGGCGAGGGCAGCCGGCGCGAAGCGCTGCGCCTGGTCGAAAGCCTGGGCCTGCACAACCTGATCGCCCAGTCCAAGGCGCAGGACGCCGACACCTTGCGTGAGACGCGCGCGCGCAGCCTGGGGCTGTCGGTCGCCGACGCCGAAGCGGTGCAGGCGGTGGTGCCGGGCGCCGAGCGTTTCGCGGCGGAAAAGGCGATCCACACCTATGCGGTGTTCGGCGACCAAGGCCGCAGCGACGCCCAGGCCTATGGCGTCAGCCCGGATTTCTTTTCGCTGTCCTCATTGACCGTGGCCCAGGGTCGCGGACTGACCGCGCAGGACAACGACCGGGTGGCGCCCGTGGCGGTGCTGGGGGCGCAGGCCGCACTCAGCCTCTTTCCCCAAGGCAAGGCGCTGGGCCAGCTGATCAAGGTCAACCACGTCTGGCTGGAAGTGGTCGGCGTGCTGGCCGATCGCGATCTGGGCAAGGATGAGTTCGAGGGCGTGCAGCTTGGCCTGGAAAGTAACCGCATCTATCTGCCGTTGGACAGCGCGCTGACGCGGTTCAAGTTCCAGGACCAGGAAGACCAGGTCGACCGCTTCCTGCTACGCATCGCCAACCCGGACCAATTGGCCGCCAGCGCCCGGGTGATGGCCAAGGCCCTGGACCAGCGCCATGCCGGCATGGAGGACTACACCCTAGTGGTGCCGCAGCAACTGTTCCAGCAGCACCAGAAGACCCAACGCATCTTCCAGGTCGTGATGGGCGCCATTGCCGGGGTCAGCCTGCTGGTGGGCGGGATCGGGATCATGAACATCATGCTGGCCAACGTGCTGGAGCGCCGGCGCGAGATCGGCCTGCTGCGCGCGCTCGGAGCACGCCGGCGTGATGTGGTGGCCCAGTTCCTGCGCGAGGCCACGGTGATCTGCGTGGCCGGCGTCCTGCTGGGACTGGTGTTCGGCACGGCGCTGGCGTACGCCATCGCCCTGTTCGCCGAGTGGCAAGTCGCGTGGGCGCCGCTACCGATCCTGGGGGCGGCCGCTTTCTGCGGCGCGGTGGGCCTGGCGTTTGGCGTCTATCCGGCGCGCCAGGCCGCGCGCCTGGATCCCATCGCGGCGCTTCGCCACGAATAGCCACGCCGCGACATGGAACGTCGGGAACCGTGAGCGAACTCCAACCCGCTACCGATCGTCACCAAACCCCTGGATTTTCAGGGATTTGCGGCTTGCGACACTTCCCTTCGGTGCCGTACGCTCGGCGTCCCCATACGGACCGAAGGAACGGGACGTCGCAATGGAATCGCAGTTGCATTACCCCAGCGGGTTGGAGGCCAACGAGGCCGACGACGTGCTCGCGCGCGTTGCCGCCCGCTTGATTCTCAGCCACCAGCGCCATGACGGCAGTGTGGCCACCCAGGGATTGGCACGTCAGCTGGCGTCGGCTGCCCAGGCCTGCAACGTGCAGCCGCCGGTGCTGCTGCGGGCCCTGGTTTCTCAACTACCGCCGCTGGCCGCACGCCGCCTGACCAATGCCGTGCCGCCTGCCAGCCTGGCGCCGCGCGCGCCATGGCCGCGCAAGAGCGGTGTGTATCGCGCACTGGATGCGCTGGTGCCGGTGCGCTGGTCGCGCTATCGGCTGGGGCGCTCGCGCTACGCGTGGGTGCGCCAGCGTGCGGCCGATCGCCTGGGCCTGGATGCGTTCACCGTGGTCGAACGCGCCACCGACGCCGCTGTCGCGCGGTTTGCCGCGGTGGTGAGCCTGCAGTGCTTTGCGCTGCTGTTTTCGCAGGAAGCGGCATTCCGGGATGCCACCGTACAGCTGGTCCGCGCGCAGGTGACGCCGGAGCTGGCCAATCCGTCGGGCGCCGAGCAGCGACTGAACCTGGTGGCGCTGTCCGATCTGGCCGCTTGGCACGCCAAAGCGTTGAAAGCCGAGACGCAGGAGGAGATCGACCACCAGCTCGGTGCCGAACTGGTGATGCTGGCGATCCCGGCCAGCGTGTTCGATGAGGTCACCGCGCGAGTGCGTGACCTGATGCAGCAGCACGGCGAGTCGAACGTGGACGGACACGGGACGCCGGAGATCTGAGCCACACCTGCCGTGCCGCGCGCTGGCGCGTCATGGCACTTCGGCACGCATCCGCGATTTGCGACGCAAGACGCGCCAATGGCGCCATGTAAGCGGATTTCAACGCGCCAGATGCGGCAGCAGCCAGGTCAGCGCAGGCAGCGTCACCAGCGACAGTACGATCGAATACCCGGTGATGGCCGCACACAAGCGCGGCGCCAGATCGTGCGAAATCGCCAGGGCGGCGGCGGTGATCATCGTGGGCATGGCCGACTCCAGCACGTTGACCTGGAAGACCTCGCCACGCAGGCCGAACGCATAGGCGATCGGCAACGCGATCAACGGCATCACCACCAGACGCAGCACCACGCCCACGGCCAGCGGTTTGAGTTCGCGACGCGGCAGTCTGAGCTGGATCGACAAACCCACCGACAGCATCACCAGCGGCAGCATCGCGTCGGAAAGACGTTGCAAGCCGCTACCGATCCAGTGCGGCGGCGCTTCGGGCATCAGGGTCAACGCGAAGACCAGCGCCCACAGCGGTGGAAACCTGGCGATGCGCTGCGCGATCTGGCGCGCGGACGGCGTGGTCTCGCCCGAATAGCGCGCCAGGATGTAGATCCCCAGCGTGGACAGCATCAGGAACGTGCCG
>JBEVNH010000123.1:0-25812 GCA_040508175.1 Pseudoxanthomonas sp. | reverse complement strand
GGCCACCGTCAGTTCTTCGCTGGCCAGCAGGGCCAGCAGGCGAACGCGGGTGGCGTCGGCGAAGACCTTCAGTCGGGCCGACCAGGCTTCCAGATCCATGAATATCTCTATATCGCGATATGGAGATATTTTCGTCGCCACTACGTCTTTGGTCAACCGCATACGCCAGCGAATGGTGGCTTCGCTAGAATCGGCGGTATCGCATCTTGTGGAGGGAATGACGTGGAATTTGGGTACACCGAAGAACAGCTGATGATCCAGGATGTGGCCCGCCGGATCGCGCAGGAAAAGATCGCGCCCAGCGCCGAGCATTTCGACAAGGTCGGCGAGTTCCCGATGGAAAACATCAGGCTGCTTGGCGAGAACGGCCTGATGGGAATCGAGACGCCGGAGGAATACGGCGGCGCCGGCATGGATCCTCAGGCCTATGTGCTGGCGATGATCGAGATAGCGGCCGGCGATGCGGCGCATTCAACCATCATGTCGGTCAACAACTCGCTCTACACCAACGGCATTCTCAAGTACGGCACCGAAGCGCAGAAGCAGGCCTACATCCGTCCCATCGCCGAAGGCCAGGCCATCGGTGCCTTTGCGTTGACCGAGCCGCAGTCGGGCTCTGATGCCACGGCGATGCGCTGCCGCGCGGTCAGGCAGGATGACGGCACGTTCGTCATCAATGGCAAGAAAAGCTGGATCACCTCCGGCCCGGTGGCCAAGTACCTCGTGCTGTTCGCGGTGACTGCCCCGGACAAGGGCGCCAAGGGCATCACCGCGTTCCTGATCGATGCCGACAAGCCTGGCTTCGCGCGTGGCAAGACCGAACCCAAGCTGGGTATCCGCGCTTCTGCGACCTGCGAGATCGAGTTCAACGACTACATCGCCCAGTCCGAGGATGTATTGGGCAAGGAAGGCGAGGGCTTCAAGATCGCCATGGGCGTGCTGGATGCCGGACGTATCGGCATCGCCTCGCAGGCCATCGGTATTGCCCGTGCCGCCTACGAGCGCACCCTGGAATACGTGAAGGAGCGCAAGGCGTTTGGTGCGCCCATCGGCACTTTCCAGATGACGCAGGCCAAGATCGCCGACATGAAATGCAAGCTGGACGCATCGTTGCTGCTCACGCTGCGCGCGGCCTGGCTGAAGCAGCAGGGCAAGCCGTTCAGCAGCGAGGCGGCGGTGGCCAAGCTGACTGCGTCGGAAGCGGCCATGTGGATCACCCACCAGGCCGTGCAGATCCACGGTGGCATGGGCTATTCCAAGGAAATGCCGCTGGAGCGGTACTTCCGCGACGCCAAAATCACCGAGATCTACGAAGGCACATCGGAAATCCAGCGCCTGGTGATCGCACGCGGGGAAACCGGTCTGCGATGAAAGCAGGCCGCGCCCAGCGAACGTCTGCGCAAGGCGATGTCCGCTGGAGCGCCTGATCGCGATGCCAGGCTGACCGCGCGGCAGCGGGTCGAGTAGGCATCCGATAGTGGTATGAGGCTCGAAAGTGTCTCCACAACAAAAAGGCCCCGGCATCGCTGCCGGGGCCTTTGATTTCAGCGCATCACTGGATCAGTGTTGCGCCGGGGTGGTGCGGCCACCTTCCTCGTCCTGCCTCTGCTGTTCCAGGTATTCCTTCGACTGCTCGTCCATCTTGTCGCCCAGCAGGCGACGGACGATCACGAAGAACATCGGGATCAGCAGCAGGCCCAGGATGGTGGCGAACAGCATGCCGCCGATCACGCCGGTAGAGATCGCATGGCGTGCATTGGCGCCGGCGCCGCTGGAAATGGCCATCGGCACCACGCCCATGATGAAGGCAAAGGACGTCATCAGGATCGGACGCATGCGCAGGTGCGAGGCGCTGACGATGGCGTCGTGCAGCGTCTTGCCTTGCGCACGCTCCATTACCGCGAATTCCACGATCAGGATCGCGTTTTTCGCCGCCAGACCGATCACCGTGATCAGGCCGATCTTGAAGAAGATGTCGTTGGACAGTCCGCGCAACATCGAGAAGCTCAATGCACCCAGGACACCCAGCGGCACCACCAGCAGCACGGCCACCGGGATCGACCAGCTTTCATAGAGCGCGGCCAGGCAGAGGAATACCACCACCAGCGACAACACCATCAGCATTGTGGCGCTGTTGCCGGCCAGGATTTCCTGGTAACTCATGCCCGACCAGTCGAAGCCGAACGTGTCCGGCAACTGGTCATTGACCAGGCCTTCCATGATGGTCATCGCCTGTCCAGACGATACGCCCGGGGCCGGCGCGCCATTGATGTTGACCGCCGAATAGCCGTTGTAGCGCGCCAGCGACGGCGGCTGCGAGGCCCAGTTGGAGGACACCACTGCCGACAGCGGGATCATGGCGGCATTGCCGTTGGCATCCTGCTGCAGATCGCTGGGCACGAAGAACTGGTCCAGCGACTCCGGGCCGGTGCGGAACGGCGCATCGGCGCGCAGGTTTACGCGCTTGATGCGGCCACCGTAGAAGAAGTCGTTGACGTACACCGGCGCCAGCATCAGCTGGATGGAGGTATAGACGTCAGTGACCGACAGGCCCATGGACTCGGCCTGCACACGATCGACTTTGAGCTGCAGCTGCGGCGCATTTTCCAGCGCGTTGGGGCGAACCTGCGTCAACTGCTTGTTCTGCGACGCAAGGCCCAGCAGTTGGTTGCGGGCCGCCATCAAGGCATCTTGGCCTGCACCCGTGCGGTCCTGCAGCCACATGTCGAAGCCACCGAACTGGCCCAGGCCCTGGATGGTCGGTAGGTTGACCACGAAGATCTGCGCGCCCTTGATGCCGAACAGGGCGCCATTGGCCTGCTGGATGAAACCATCGGCAGCGATGTCGCGGTCGTCCCACGCTTTCAGCTTGATGAAGGCCATGCCCACGTTTTCGCCCTGGCCCAGGAAGCTGAAGCCGACGATCTCGAACATGCCCTGGAACGCCTGCATCTGGCTCAGGTTGCCGCGGATCTGCGACATGATCTTGCTGGTCTGCTGCAGCGGCGTCCCGGGCGGTGCCTGCACGATGGCCAGCGCATAGCCCTGGTCTTCTTCCGGGATGAAGCTGCTGGGCATGCGGGCAAACAGGAAGCCGGTCAGCACCAGCAGGATCGCGAACAGCATCATCCAGCGCGGCGCATGGCGGACTTGCCGGCCGATCAGGCCGACGTAAGAGCGCTCCAGCTTGCCGTAGTACTTCTCGAAGGTCCGGAACACCACGTTCTTCGGCTTTTCGTGGCTGTCGTGTGCATGTTGCTTGAGGAAGCTCGCGCACAGCGACGGGGTGAAGCCCAGTGCCAGGAAAGCCGAGAAGCCCATTGAAATGGCGATGGTCAGGGCGAACTGCTTGTAGATCTCGCCTGATGCGCCGCCCTGCAGTGCAGAGGGGATTAACACCGCGGCCAGCACGACGTTGATGGCCACCACCGCGCCGGTGATCTGCTCCATCGCCTTGAGCGTGGCTTCGCGCGGCGGCAGTTTTTCCTCCGCCATGATGCGTTCGACGTTCTCGATCACCACGATGGCGTCATCGACCACGATGCCGATCGCCAGGACCAGCGCGAACATGGTCAGCTGGTTGACCGTGAAGCCGATGAAGCTCAGTCCCAGGAAAGTGCCCAGCAGCGCCACCGGGATCACCAGGGTGGGGATGATGGTGGCGCGGAAGTTCTGCAGGAACAGCAGCATCACCAGGAAGACCAGGATGATGGCCTCCACCAGCGTGTGCACCACTTCCTCGATGGAGATCTTGACGAAGGTGGTGGTTTCGTACGGCGCGAACCAGCTCACGCCCGGCGGGAAGGTGCGGGCCAGCTCGTCCATCTTGGCATTGACCGCGTCATACACGCTCAGCGCATTGGCGCCCGGCAGCAGCTGGATGGCGAATGCGCCCATCGGCGTGCCGTTGTACTTGGTGTCAAAGCCGTAGTTCTGCGCGCCGAAGGACACACGCGCCACATCCTTCAGCCGCACGGTGCCGCCGTTGGCATTGCCGCGCAGGATGATTTCCTCGAACTGCTCGGGCTGGGTGAAACGGCCTTCGGCCGAGACCGTCGCAGTGAAGGTCTGGCCCTCGGGCGCCGGGTCAGAGCCCAATGCACCGGCGGCGAACTGGACGTTCTGCGCCTGGATGGCCGACATGACCTGCGTGGCGGACATGTTGTAGCCCTGCAGCTTCGCCGGATCCAGCCAGATGTTCATGGAGTATTCGGAGCCGAAGTGCCGCGTGCTGCCTACGCCCGGAACACGCGAGATCTGGTCCAGCACCTGCGAGGCGATCAGGTTGTTGATCTGGTTGCGGTCGATGCGCGGGTTTTCGGAGGTCACGCCGACGACCATCAGGAAGCCGGCGTTGGCCTTGGCCACCACCACGCCCTGCGCGGTCACTTCGGTGGGCAATCGCGGCTGGGCCAGCGACACCTTGTTCTGCACCTGCACCTGCGCGATGTCTGGGTCGGTGCCGGTCTGGAAGGTCAGGGTGATTTCGGCACGGCCCGAGGAGCTCGACGACGAGCTGAAATACAGCAGGTTGTCGATACCGGTCAGGTTCTGCTCGATGACCTGCGTCACCGATTGTTCGGTGGTGGAGGCGTCGGCACCGGGGAAAGTCGCCTGCACGGTGATCTGTGGCGGCGCGATGTTGGGATAGGACTCGACGCCGAGGTTCAGCAGCGCGATCACGCCCGCAAGCGAGATCAGGACCGCTGTGACCCAGGCGAAGACCGGGTGGTTGATGAAAAACTTGGGCATTGGGGCAGTTCCTTATTCGGCCTGGCCCGAAGCCGGCTTCTCGGACGACGCGGCGTTCTGCTCGGCCTGCGGGGCCGCCTGGCCCTCGGCTGGCTTGTCAGCGGCTGCACCTGCTGGGGCCTTCTTGGCCTGGCCTTGCTGCTGCATCTGGGCCAGCGCCTGCTCGTAGGGGATCGGCTTGACCTGCGCGTCTTCCTTGGCCTTCTGCAGGCCGACACCGATGACCTTGTCGCCCGCGGCCAGGCCGCCGGTCACGATCCACTTGCCGTCCAGCGCCCGGCTTTCCATCTGCACTTCCTTGCGGACGACCTTGTTCTCCTGGCCGACCACCAGGGCGTAAGGGCCACTGGTGTCGCGCTGGATGGCCGCCTGCGGGATCAGGAACACGTTGCTGCGCGAGCCCAGGTTGGCTTCAACGGTGACGAACGTGCCGGGCAGCAGCACGGTGTTGGGGTTGGGGACCGTGGCGCGCAGGGAAATCGCACCGGTGGCCTGATCCACGACCACGTCGGAGAAGTCCAGCCTGCCGTCCTGCGGGTAGGCCTTGCCGCCCTTCATGAGGATCTTGACCGTGGCGTCCTGGGTGTCGGAGAGGCTCACGCCGCCTTCGCCCTGCGCCGCGCGCAGGGACTGCAGCTCCTCGGCGCTCATCTGGAAATTCACATACAGCGGATCGGTCTGGTCGACCGTGGTCAGCAGCGTGGTGTCGCCCTGGCCAACCAATGCACCTTCGGTCACGCGCTGCTGGCCGGCACGGCCGCTGATCGGCGCAATCACCGACGTGAAGCTCAGGTTGATGCGGGCGTTCTCAACCGCGCCGCGCGCCTGCTGCACCGAGGCCGATGCGCTGCGCTCGTTGGCTTCGGCCTGGTCGATGTCTGCCCGCGACACGTATTGCTGCGGGGCCAGGCTGCGGGCGCGCTCGGCCACGACCTTGGCGTTTTTGGCGGTGGCTTCGGCCGAGGCCAGCTGGCCCTGGGCCTGGCGCAGTTCAGCCTGCATCGGCGCCGGATCCAGCTGGAACAGCACATCGCCCTGCTTGACCTGCGTGCCTTCCTTGTAAGTGCGCTTGAGCACCCACCCCGGCACGCGGGCGCGGACATCGGCGCTGCGATACGGGGTCAGGCGACCCACCAGGTCGCGGACCAGCGGGATGGTCTGCGGCTGCGCGGTGATCACGCCCACTTCCGGCGGCGGCATCTGCGGTTGTTCGTCTTGCTTGCCGCAGGCGGCCAATGCGACCAGCACGGCAGACGCGAGGGCCAGGGAGCGGAGAGGGGTGGTCATGGAAAAACTCCGAAAAGTCGGTACTTGGATGGGATGGAAGACCGCGAGGACGCGTCGGGCGTCTTCAGCAAGGGGAGAAGGTGCGCAAAAAGGTCTGGACCACACGATCCGCCCAGTCGCGCCGCGCAACGGCGTCGCGGACGGGGACGGCAAAACGCTGACGCTCGAAATCCAATCCGATAATCATGCTGAGCAACAGCTCGGCGGCGTAGTGCGGATCGTCATGCCTCAACTCACCGCGCTCCATCGCCGCCTGCAACCACACGGCGAGCTGGTCGAGCAGGGATTCGGCGCCCTCGCGGAACAACGCGCGGGCTTCTTCGGGGTACTGCTTGGCTTCGGCAATGACCAGCTGGCTGCTGGCCACAATCAAGGGGTCGGCCAGGCGCTCCAGATGGCTCTGCGCGAAGCGCAGCAGGGTGTGCTGCAACGTCTCGCCTTCCCGCAGCTCGCCCGTGGACTGTTCCAGATTGTCACGCACCATGGCTTTGAGCAGTTCCTGCTTGCTGCCGAAGTGTGCATACAGCGTCTGCTTGGAACACCCCGCACGCTGCGCCACGCCATCCATGCTGATCCGCAGTCCCTGCTCGGCGAGCAAGTCACGGACAGCTTGGAAGACGCGCTGGCGGCGATCTTCGCCAGCGCCGAGGGTGGCGGAAAGGGGGTCCATGGGCGGTGGACTATACCGTCCAGTTTACAATTTGAACAGCGCGCAAGTGGCTTGATTTGCCGTGGATTTAGTGCGCAAAGCCAAAAGGATGCGACGTTTCACACGGCCTTTACATCGCACGGCTCGCTGACGATTTTGTCAGCTCGCGTCCACCATGGCCGCCTGCAACGTCGCGTGAAGCGGCATGACCGAAATGCGGCTTTGCAACACGGGAAGAAAACTTACGCTCGTTACAATTTCCGCACCTTGTACTTTACTTCGAGCAACGACCTGCAATGAACTCGGTACGGAAAACGAAATCCGCAGCGTCAACCTCCGCCAAACTGGCTGAAAAAGCCAAGTCGGCGGTGACCAAGGCAACCTCCAAGGGAGCGTCCAAAACCCGCGGCGCCCAAGCCGATACCCCGACGGTGCCGACCTCGGCCAATGTCAGCGAGCGCACGGGCAGCGTGCCGTTCTCCCTAGAGCCGATCTACCAGGCCATCCGTTCGCACACGCCCGCGGCCAAGCGCGACGAAGCACTGGCCTTCGCGGAGGCGTTCTACAAACGCATGGAGGACGATGAGTTCCCCAATCACAGCGTGGATGGCTGGGCGGCCATGTCCAGCGACATGCTGGAGTTCGCGCGCACGCGCAAAGCCGACAAGGCCAGCGTGCGGGTGTTCAACGCTGTGGAGAAGACCAACGGCTGGGAGTCGCCGCATTCGGTCATCCAGATCGTCAATGACGACATGCCGTTCCTGGTCGACTCGGTGAGCATGGCGCTGGCGGCCATGGGCGTGGGCGTGCATGTGTTGGGTCACCCGGTGATTCGCTTCAGCCGCGACAAGGCGGGCAAGCTCACCGCGGTAGGCGAGGGAAAGGCCGAGTCCTTGATGGTGCTGGAAGTGGACCGCCAGCCGCCGGATGAAATGCCACGCATCGCCCAGCGCCTGCGCGACACGCTTGAAGAAGTCCGCACGATGGTCCGCGACTGGAGCACGATGCGCGAGAAGATGCTGGCCGTGTCCGATGACTTGGCCACGCGCCGCATGCCGGTGACCGATGCGGGCCGTCGCGAGGCACAGGAATTCCTGCGCTGGGCCGCGAACGACCACTTCACCTTCTTCGGTTTCCGCGAGTACAAGGTGGTCAAGCAGGGCAGCGAGAAAGTACTGGTGCCGGTGGACGGCTCCAGCCTGGGCCTGATGCGCACACGCGACCTGCCGGGTGCACGCCCGGTCAAGTCGCTGGCGGCCAATGGCCTGCGTTGGGACGGTGCCTCCGAAGCGCTGATCCTGACCAAGACCAATGCGCGTTCGTCTGTGCACCGCAAAGGCTACATGGACTACATCGGCGTGCCGGAATTCAATGCGGCCGGCGAGATCGTGGCCGAGCAGCGCTTCCTCGGCCTATATACCTCCAGTGCCTACAACCGCCGACCGTGGGAAATCCCGATCGTGCGTGAGCGCCACGAGTACGTGATGCGCCATTCCGGCTTGTCGCCCAACAGCCATAGCGGCAAGGCGTTGCGCCACATCTTGGAAACGCTACCGCGCGAAGAGCTGTTCCAGGCCAGCAACGAGGAGCTGTATCGCACCGCGATGGGCATCCTGGGCCTGCAGGAGCGCGTGCGCAGCAAGCTGTTCCTGCGCCGCGACCGCTACGGCCGTTTCTTCTCCGCGCTGGTCTATGTGCCGCGCGACCGATTCAACACCGACTTGCGTCTGCGCATCGAGGCGTTGATGCGCGAGGCGCTGCAAGGCGAATTCGTCGATGCCAGCGTGCAGCTGGGCGAGTCGCCGCTGGCGCAGCTGCACCTGACGGTGCGCCCGAAGGCTGGCCAGCAGATCAGCGTGGACACGGCCGAACTGGAAGCACGCCTGGCGCACCTGCTGCGCAACTGGCACGACGACCTGCGGGAGCGTTTGGTCGCACGCCATGGCGAGGCCAAGGGGCTGACCCTGGCCAATGGCCTCGGGCGTGCGCTGCCCGTGTCCTATCTGGAACACGTTTCGCCTGACAACGCCGCCAATGATGTGGAAAAGCTGGCCTCGCTTGCTGGGAGCCGGGATGTGCGGGTCACGCTGTATCGCGCCCACCAGAGCCGGGCCGGCGAGGGCATGCTGCGGCTGAACCTCTATACCTGGCAGCGCGATATTCCCTTGTCGGACGTGTTGCCGGTGATGGAAAACATGGGCCTGCGCGTCATCGCCGAGCATCCCTTCCGGCTGGAGGTAGAGGGCACCACGGTCTACCTGCAGGAGTTCGAGGTCGAAGCGTTTGCAGGCCAGATCGACGTCGAGGGCCGTCATGCTGCATTCGAAGAAGCCTTCGCCCGCGTGTGGAGCGGCGACGCCGAGAACGATCGCTTCAACCGCCTGGTGTTGAGCGGTCACCTGGATTGGCGCCAGGTCGCGTTGCTGCGCGGCTACTACAAGTACCTGATGCAGACCGGCGTGCCGTTCTCGCAGGCTTACGTGGAAGACACCCTCAACCGTTATCCATTGCTGGCGCGCCTGCTGGTGGAGTTGTTCGAATCGCGATTCAACCCCGCCACCGGCCGCAAGACCGATGCGCAGTTCAGCGCCTCGCAGGAGCAGCTGCAGCGGCAGCTGGGCACGCTGGCCGGCGAGGATGAGGTGGCGCTCAAGGCGGTCAACAAACTGCTGGCAGTACGCCCTGGCACGCGCGATGAGCGCATGGACGCCACGCTTGCCGTGCTGACGCGCCTGCTCGATGGTGTCTCCAGCCTGGACGATGACCGCATCCTGCGCAGCTACGCCGGTGTCATCGAGGCCACGCTGCGCACCAGCTATTACCAGCGCGACGCCGCTGGCATGGCGGCGCACACCGTGTCGTTCAAGTTTGACTCCACCCAGGTGCCGGACCTGCCCAAGCCGCGCCCGTATCGCGAGATCTTTGTCTATGGCCCACGTGTGGAAGGCGTGCACCTGCGTTTCGGCTCGGTGGCCCGTGGCGGCCTGCGCTGGTCCGACCGCCGCGAGGATTTCCGCACCGAGGTGCTGGGACTGGTGAAGGCACAGATGGTGAAGAACACCGTCATCGTGCCGGTCGGTGCAAAGGGCGGGTTCTACGTCAAGCAACCGCCGTCCAATGGTGAGCGTGAAGCGGTGATGGCCGAGGGCATTGCCTGCTACAAGATGTTCATCCAAGGCCTGCTGGACATCACCGACAACATCGTGGAGGGCAAGATCGTGGCGCCCAAGGATGTGGTGCGTCATGACAATGACGATCCGTACCTGGTCGTGGCCGCCGACAAGGGCACCGCGACGTTCTCCGACATCGCCAATGGCCTGGCCATCGACCACGGCTTCTGGCTGGGAGACGCGTTTGCTTCCGGCGGTTCAGTGGGTTACGACCACAAGGGCATGGGCATCACCGCCAAGGGCGCGTGGGAGTCGGTCAAGCGCCATTTCCGTGCACTAGGTCGCGATACACAGTCCGAGGACTTCAGCGTCGTCGGCGTGGGTGACATGTCCGGTGACGTGTTCGGCAACGGCATGCTGCTGTCGCCGCATATCCGCCTGCTTGCCGCGTTCGACCATCGCCATATCTTTCTGGACCCGTCCCCGGATGCGGCCAAGTCCTTCGCCGAGCGCGAACGCATGTTCAAGCTGCCGCGTTCGTCCTGGGCCGATTACGACGCCAAGCTGATCTCCAAGGGCGGCGGCATCCATGCGCGCAGCCTGAAGTCGATCGAGATCACGCCACAAGTGCGCGACGTGCTGGACTTGCCCGATTCGGTCAAGTCCCTGTCGCCGGCCGATCTGATGAGTGCGATCCTCAAGGCGCCGGTGGACCTGCTGTGGAACGGCGGCATCGGCACCTACGTCAAGTCCGCCGCCGAGACACATGTCGACGTGGGTGATCGCGCCAACAACGCATTGCGCGTCAACGGGCGTGACCTGCGCTGCAAGGTGGTGGGCGAGGGCGGCAACCTGGGCCTGACCCAGCTGGGCCGCATCGAGGCCTCGCAGCATGGCGTGCTGCTCAACACCGACTTCATCGACAACTCCGCCGGTGTGGATACCTCCGACCACGAGGTCAACATCAAGATCCTGCTCAACGCCGCGGTGCAGGCGAAGAAGTTGGGAATGGATGCGCGCAACAAACTGCTGGCCTCAATGACCGACGAAGTGGGCCAGCTGGTGCTCAACGACAACTACCGGCAGAACCAGGCGCTGAGCCTGATGGAGCGCATGAGCGTGACCCGGCTGGGCTCCAAGCAGCACTTCATCCAGGTGCTGGAAGGCCAGGGCCTGCTGGACCGGCAGATCGAGTTCCTGCCCAGCGATGCCGAGTTCGCCGAGCGCAAGGCGCGCGGCCTGGGGCTGACACGCCCGGAACTGTCAGTGCTGCTGTCGTATTCCAAGCTGGTCGCGTTTGGCCAGCTGCTGGAGTCGGACATCCCCGAAGACCCATACCTGTCCAAGGAGCTGCAGCGCTACTTCCCCGCACCGTTGCAGAAGAAGTACGCCGCGGACATGGAGAAGCACCGCCTGAAGCGCGAGATCATTGCCACGGCGGTGACCAACTCCACCATCAACCGCATGGGGGCGACCTTCCTGCTGCGCATGCAGGAAGACACCGGCCGCAGCCCGGCCGAGGTCGCCAAGGCCTACACCATCACGCGCGAGACGCTGGACGCGCGTGCGCTATGGACGCAGATCGACGCGCTGGATGGCAAGGTCGAGGAATCCACCCAGATCGACGCGCTGCAGGTGATCTGGACCTTGCAGCGCTCCTTCACCCGCTGGTTGCTCAATCGCCAGGGCGCGATTCCGGGCATTGCCACCGCCGTGGAGCGTTACAAGGCCGGTTTCGACGACATCCGTGCCGCCGATGGCGTGCTGCCCGATTCGCTGCGTCCGGCCTACGAGACCAGCCTGCGCGACTGGAATGCCAAGGGGGTGTCCGGACCGCTGGCCGTCCAGCTGGCGGCGCTGCCGTATCTGGAACCGTCCACGGACATCGTGGAAGTGGCGCTGGCCCGCAAGCTCAAGACGGTGGACGTGGCCAAGGTGCATTACCGCCTGGGCGAGGCACTGCACCTGCCGTGGCTGTTCCAGCAGGTCGATGGACTCAAGGTCGACGGGCGCTGGCACGCGGTGGCGCGTGGCGTGCTGCGTGACGAACTGTCCACCCAGCACCGCACGCTGACCGCACAGGCCTTGGACATGCCGGGCGTGACGGCCGAAGCCAAGGTGGCCCACTGGCTGGCACGCGACAGCGTGACGCTGCGTTTCACGCTATCCATGCTCAACGAGCTAGCCTCGCAGAAGGCACTGGATTACCCGACCGCCTCGGTCGCAGTGCAGCGCCTGTCGCAGTTGGCCTCACAGGGCTGAGACGTCTTCACCGTTGAAAGAGAATGGCCGCGCAAGCGGCCGTTTTCTTTTCTGCCATCACCGTCATCACGGCAAGGTATCCTCACGCCATGAGCAACCCCCGCATTGCCTTCCTCGCAAGTCCCGCGCCGCTGGCCCAGCAGGCGCTGTCCGAGCTGGTCGCCGAACACGGCAACCACGTTCCGGAAGATGCCGATGTCATCTGCCCGTTGGGTGGTGACGGTTTCATGCTGCAGACCCTGCATCGCCACGGTCCGTTGGGCCGCCCGGTGTACGGCATGAAACTCGGCACCGTGGGATTCCTGATGAACCACCATCGCGGCGATGACCTGCTGCAGCGGCTGGCCTCTGCCGAGCCCGCCACGTTGCGGCCGCTGGAGATGCATGTATTGACCGAATCCGGCGCGACCACCGGCTCGTTGGCCTACAACGAGGTCTCGCTGCTGCGCCAGACCCGCCAGGCCGCGCACCTCAGCATCGATCTCAATGGCCGTATCCGCGTGGAAGAACTGATCGGCGATGGCGTGCTGGTGGCCACCCCGGCAGGCAGTACCGCTTATAACTTCTCCGCCCATGGCCCGATCCTGCCGTTGGGTTCGCATACCATCGCCCTGACGCCGATTGCGCCCTTCCGCCCGCGCCGCTGGCGCGGGGCCATCCTCAAGGCCGAAACCGAGGTGTGCTTCAAGGTGCTCGATCCGTACAAGCGGCCGGTCAGCGTGACCGCCGATTCGCACGAAACCCGCAATGTGCTGGAAGTGACCATCCGCGAATCACGCGACCGCACGGTCACGCTGCTGTTCGACCCGGAGCACAACCTGGAAGAGCGCATCCTCAGCGAGCAGTTCGCTTGAACGCCATGAAGCGTCTGGCGCGAATGGCCGGTACAACAGCGCGGGCGTTCCGATCGCGCGCGACCCACGCCTTGCTTTCCATGCCCCCGACGTCGCAACGCAATGGCTGATAACACGCCCCGTCTGCTCACCGTCGCGGTCACCTCGCGCGCCTTGTTTGACCTGGAAGAAAGCCATGCGCTGTGGCAACGCGAAGGACTGGAAGCGTATGCGACCTACCAGCGCGAGCACGAAGACGATGTGCTGTCGCCCGGCGTGGCGTTTCCGGTGGTACGCAAGCTGCTGGCGCTCAATGCAGGCGCGCCGGAGGACACGCCACGGGTCGAGGTGATCCTGCTGTCGCGCAACTCGGCAGATACCGGCTTGCGCATCTTCAACTCCATCCAGCACTACGGGCTGGGCATCGTGCGCGCCACCTTCACCGCGGGCGAGGCGACCTGGCCCTACGTCAAACCCTTCGGCACGGATTTGTTCCTGTCTGCCAATCCCGATTCGGTGCGCAGCGCACTGACGCATGGCATTGCCGCCGCCACCATCCTGCCCAAGCCGCCAGGTGAGCAGGCAGAGGCCGCGATTGCCATGCGTGAGGAGGCGGTCAGCGGTGATGGCGCCGGCGCATCGGGCCGCTCGCAGCTGCGCATCGCCTTCGACGGTGACGCGGTGATCTTTGGCGATGAGAGCGAGCGCATCTCGCGCGAGCAGGGCGTGGAAGCCTTCGGCCGTCACGAGCAGGAGAACGCACGCGCGCCGCTGTCAGGTGGCCCGTTCCGCAACTTCCTCTCGGCCCTGCACCAGCTGCAGGCCGCCTTCCCGCCGGGCGAAAACGCCCCGATCCGTACCGCTCTGGTCACCGCCCGTTCGGCGCCTGCCCACGAGCGCGTGATCCGCACCCTGCGCGACTGGGGTGTGCGCCTGGACGAAGCGCTGTTCCTCGGCGGTCGCCACAAAGGCCCGTTCCTGGCCGCCTTCGGCGCGGACATCTTCTTCGACGATTCCCAGCACAACATCGACAGCGCCCACGCGCACCAAAGCCTGGCGGGGCATGTGCCACATGGCGTTGCGAACGAGTAGGGAGTGCGGTGACTGAGTCTTTCTGGGAAGCGGTCACGGCAGTTGCGGACAAGCACAAGCTGGCCGTTGCACGGGACACGCATTACGACGCCCTTAACGCCGAGTTGTACTGGTGGTCGGGCACCACGCGACATGCCATCGATCTACAGCCGTATCCGGACGGGAGGCTGCAGATCCTCTACCTCCGCACCCGCTATCGATTTCCCTCGCGGCTGGTGGCATGGGCAGGTGACTGGCTTCCCATGTTTTCGCGCAGGCTCCCAGCCGAGCGTCAGGTACTTGCCGAGCTCGAAGCTCCGTGGTCGTCTGATCAAGTGGATGCGCTGATCAGTTCGACGCTTCGTACGAACCGCTAAGGCGCCCTTTCAGATCGGACTAAGGGGGCAATCGGATATCCGTCAGCTTCCATACGATGCCTTGACGTTCGAACACGAAGGTCATTGGTTCACCACTATCGGTCCGCGTAGTGGCGGTAAAGCGCGAAAAGGATTCGTAGCGGTGCTCGGCCTGCTTGAGTGGCTCGACGGGCGCGGGTGGGCCATAGGTGTCGCCATTGGCGGTTTCGCCGAGGGCGCGCTTCCAGACCGAGCGGCCCTGCAGCAGGGCGGCGACGCCGACGGGGGTGACCATGGCGTCGACGCCGAGGCCCACCACGCGGTTGCCCAGTGAAAGTCCGAGCTGGCCGAGCAGGCTGGATTGCATCTCGCTGCCGGCGCGGCGGGCCAGCACATCTTCCAGCTGGGCGCGGAAGCTCACGCGCAATGCCGCGAAGTCAACGTGATCGGACAACGCCGAGACGTCCTGGTCCTTGAGTGCCTGCTGGATGCCGCGGATGGCCAGGTACGGCCCAGCCGCGACGTAGCCAGCGACGGCCAGCAGCAGGACAAGGGCGAGGGCGATCCATTTCCTCATCGTGCGATCAGAATTCCAATTCCAGGCTGGCGCACAGATAGTCCACGAAAGGACCCAGCGCCTTGAGATCGGCGGCAATGGTCTTGCGCAGGCCGGGGCCGGTCACCGTCATGTCGTCGAGCGAGCGCCAGAACACGAAGTTGCGGTGCTTGAGGTCATCAATGAATTCGAACTCCGGCGGAAAGCCGCGTGGCGGCCGCGTCAGCATTTCTTCTTCCTCGAAATCGAAGCGCTTGCGGAACGCAGCGCCATGCGCGGCTTTCTTCCAACTGGCGGGGTTGTCGAAGATGAACTGTCGGATGCGACGCAAGGTGTCTGCTTCCGGGTGCCAGACACCGGCGCCGACAAAACTCTGGCCGGGCTGCAGGTGCAGGTAGAACGAGGGCGCGGCGACTTCGCGGCGACGCTCGTGGTACAGCCGCGCGCCCTGCCAGGATTTGTAGGGAGACTTGTCGTTGGAAAAACGCGCGTCACGATAGATGCGGAACAACGAGCCGCCAACGGGCTTGGGATCGGAGCGGAACTGCAGGCTGACCTTCGCCAGGTCCGGCTGCAGGTCGGTCAGCAGCTGGTTGAAGGGCTGGCGCACATGCGCCTCGTAGTCGGCCTTGTGCGCGGCGAACCACGCCTTATCGTTGTGCTTGGCCAGCCCGCGCAGGAACTTGAGGCTGGCGTCGGTGAAATAGCGGGACATGTCGATCCGAAGGAGAGAAGGATGGGCAATGGCCAGTTACAGCGTGGCCTGCAGCTGCCGGCTCCAGTCCTCGAGCCGGTCCAGCAATGCCTGCTTGTTACCATCGCCGGCGTTGGCGGCCCGTAAAGCGGCGATCTCGGCCGCATAACTTTCGAAGCCGAACTCTGACAGCGCCGGGTCGCCGCCCAGGCGCAGGCGGCGGTAGTCATCCCAGCGTTCCTGCTCCGGCTGCGACAGGCTGTCGGGCCAGTTGCGTGCCCGATAACGAAACAGCAGCTCATCCAGGCGCGGATCGCGGAAGTCGAACGCGCGCTCGCCCAGTGCCGCGAGCGGCGTGGCCCGCACCTCGGACAGGCGGCGCTTGTCGCCATCGCCGATGAACCCGTCGTAGAGCGAGGCGTCCACGTCCGGGCGCTGCATCGCACGTTCGCTGGCATAGACTTGGCGGACTTTCTCGGCGATCTGCGCCGCGTGCGGGCGCAGGCGTTCGGCATGTTGCATGACCGCTTCCTGGTCGATCTGCAGGCGTTGCAGATCGGTTTCGCGCAGGTAATGCCAGGGCACCAGCGCGGGACAACGGTTGGTGTGGACTTCCTTCAGCGCCACGCGCCGCACGCCTTCGGGAAGATCCTTGGCCGGGGTGTACAGGCGGTCGGCGATGTCCTGCGCATCCAGATCCAGCAGCGCCTCCACGTCGCCTTCCAGGTCCATCACGATCACGCGGCTGTCGATGCGCGGATGACGCGCCAGCGGCAGCACCGGCGCGGCACACAGGCGGCTGGCCGGATAGCGCTGGGAGACGTGCAGCACCGGCGTCATCGCCACGATGTCCAGCAGCGAGGCGGCAAAGCGCTTGTTGCGTAGCTGCTGCGCGTAGTCCCACAGGCGCGGCTGCGCGCTACGCATGGCCCGGGCGATGCCGACAGTGGCGCGGACGTCCGAGAGCGCTTCATGCGCGTCGCCGGTGCGCACGTCGTTGGCCAGCGCCAGGTGTTCCAGCCGGAACGAGGTGGCACCGTCCTCGCGCTTGGGCCAGTGCACGCCCTGCGGACGCAATGCGTGGAACAGGCGCGCGACATCCAGCAGGTCCCAACGGCTGTTGCCGCTGCGCCATTCGCGCTCGTAGGGGTCGAAGAAATTGCGGAACAGCCCGTGACGGATGAACTCGTCGTCGAAGCGCAGCGTGTTCCAGCCCAGCGTGCAGGTGTCGGGTCGGGCCATTTCCTCGGCGATGCGACCAATGGCCTCTGCCTCGGGGATGCCTTCGCGCAACGCGTGCTGCGGGGTGATGCCGGTGACCAGCGTGGCGCCCGGGGAGGGCAGCAGATCATCGGCCGGGCGGACGTAGAAGGTGACCGGCTCTTCGACCGGGTTGAGCGCGGCATCGGTCCGCTGTGCGGCGAACTGGGCAATGCGCGTGCGGCGCGGATCGGTGCCGAAGGTTTCGAGATCGTAGAAGAGAAATGTACTGGCCATGGGGACTGTCGGTGCTTCAGTTCAATGCGCCGTGCCGGCGGCACGGTCGCGCATTTGCCGGCGCGTGGCTGGACACGCGGCGCTGGACGCCATCAGGGTTCCTCCGCGAGGGGCGGCAGGCGATCGAGCACCGCAGCATCGACCGCGTTCCAGTCGATGTCGTCCAGCGTGCTGCGCCCTTGCGTGGCGTGGCGCAGCAGGTCGCGCTGGATCTCGCTGCGTTCCAGTGCCACCGCATAGGGAATGCGCATGAAGGTGACCATGGTGTAGTGCGGCACGAAGCGCTCCGGGTGGCGTGCCTGCAGTGCCTGCTCCAGCTCGCGCTGCAGCAGGTAGTCCGCATTGTCCACGCGGTCGCGCATCTCCAGGTAATTCTCCAGCGCCATCTGCTGGATCGCCCGCGCATTCGGTCCGCGCTCGGCAGCGAAGGCCGCATAGGCGCCCGCCAGGTCGTGTGGATGGCGGTCGAGTTGATCGGCCAGCGATACGCAGTCCTCGAATGCGCAGTTCATGCCCTGGCCGTGGAACGGCACCATCGCATGCGCGGCATCGCCCAGCAGCACCGCGCGCGAACCCAGGTGCCAGCGGTCCAAGGTCAGCGTGCCGAGCAGGCCGGGCGGATGCTGTTCCCAGTCGCGGCGCAGGTGCGGGATCAGTGGCAGCGCATCGGCAAACTCGCGTGCAAACAACGCCTGTGCATCGGCGCCGCTGCGCACGGTGTCAAAGCCCGGCTCGCCTTGGTTGGGCAGGAACAAGGTCACGGTGAAGGTGCCTTCGTCGTTGGGCAGGGCGATGCACATGTAATGCCCGCGGGGCCAGATGTGCAGGGCATTGGGCTCGATCCGGAAGCCGCCGCCTTCGGTGGCGGGGATTTCCAGTTCCTTGTAGGAGTGATCCAGGAATTCCGTATTCGCACCACATGGCGAAAAGCGCTCCATCGCCGCGCGCAAAGCCGAACCGGCCCCATCGGCACCCACCAGCGTTTCGAAGCGGATGTCGCGCGGCTGGTCGTCGCGGTCGTCGATGAAACGTGCATAGCCTGCGGGGAAATCGACCGTATGCAGGCGATGGTGGAAATGCACCTGGGCGCCGGCGGCTTCGGCCATGTCCAGCAGGGTCACGTTGAGATCCGCGCGATGGACCGACCAGATCACTTCGCTGTCGTCGCGGCCATAACGCTGCAGCTGCAGCTGGCCATCGGTGAAATGGATCATGCGCCCGCGCATCATCACCGCCCGGGCCATCACCGCGTCTTCGGCGCCGGCCTGGCGCAGGGCATGGCGGCCGCGTTCGGCCAGCGCCAGATTGATCGACCGGCCTGATTCATAGCCTTTGATGCGTGGATCGCCACGCCGCTCGTAGACGGTGACCTGCCAGCCGCGCTGAGACAGCAGGATAGCCAGCAGCGAGCCGGCCAGCCCCGCGCCGATCAAGGTGATGGCGCGGGGCGAAGGGACGTTTGCAGAGTCGTTCAAAGGCAATCCAATGGCCGTGCGGTGATGCGAAAGCGCGCGGTGATACTCACACGCCGCGCCAGGTCTCCACTTCCTCGACGAAGCGGTATACATCCATGTAGCGGTTGTAGAGGGGGATGGGCGAGATGCGGATGACATCCGGCTCGCGCCAGTCGCCGGTGATGCCGACCGAGACCAGGTAGTCGAACAGCGCGCGGCCGCGCTCGCGTCCGCCGGCCACGCGCAGGGAGAGCTGGCAGCCGCGGCGTTCGGGTTCGGCCGGGGTGATGATCTCCAACGTGTCCAGCAGGCGCGACTCGATCAGCTCCTCTAGCAATGCGGTGAGCTTTTCTGACTTGTCACGGAGCGCGGGCATGCCACCGGCCTGCTCGAACAGCGCCAGCGAGGCGATCAGCGGCGCCATCGCCAGTATCGGTGGATTGCTCAGCTGCCAGCCTTCTGCGCCGGGCGTGGGCACGAATTCGGGTCCCATCAGGAAGCGGGTCTGCTGCTCGTGGCCCCACCAACCGGCAAACCGCGGGCGATCGGTACTAGCGTGGCGCTCATGCACGAAGGCACCGGCGACTGCGCCAGGACCGGCGTTGAGGTACTTGTAGTGGCACCACACCGCAAAATCCGCATCGCTGTCGTGCAGCTGCAGGGGCAGGTTGCCAACCGCATGCGCCAGGTCGAAGCCGACCTGTGCCCCGGCCGCATGCGCCAGGCGCGCGATCTCGGCCAGGTCGAATGCCTGGCCGGTGCGGTACTGGATACCCGGCCACAACACCAGTGCCAGCCGCGGTCCGTGTTCGGCAATGGCGCGCGCGATGGCCGCCATCGACAACGTGCCTTCGCCTTCGTCTGGTTCCAGTTCGATTAGATCGGTGGCCGGATCGAATCCATGGAAGCGGATCTGCGATTCCACCGCATGGCGGTCGGAGGGAAACGCACCAGCCTCGATCAGGATCGCAGGGCGCTGCGCGGTTGGGCGATAGAAGCTCACCATCATGAAGTGCAGGTTGGCGGTGAGGGTGTTCATTGCCACGACTTCCGAGGGCAGTGCACCGACGATGCGCGCCAGTGGCGCACGGACCTGTTCGTGGTAGGTCAACCACTGCGCCTGGCCGGTGAAGTGGCCTTCCACCGCTTCGTGCGCCCACTTGTCCAGCACCTGTTCCACCGCCTGGCGCGCGCCGCGCGGCTGCAGGCCCAGGGAATTGCCGCAGAAATAGATCTGCTCGCCGCTGCGCCAGCGCGGGATGAGGAATTCATCGCGCAGCGCACGCAGCGGATCAGCGGCGTCCAGGGCGATGACATGGTTGCGGGACAGCGTGTTGGGCATGAAGCGACCTGATCGGGAACGGAGGAGGCGCCGTCCACTGGCGAGGAGTCGAAGTCTAACTGGACGTTGTCGTATCAGCCGGAATCGCCGTCCGTTTTGTATCGGCCGGACCGCGGCGCAGCAGGTGGGTCAACGTATCCAGGCTATCGGCAATGCGGTCGCAGGCATCGAGCAGGGCGAAAGCGACCTCGTGCTCGTGCGCGACCCGGTCTGCCAGCTTGCGCTCGACCGGGCGTACGGCGGGAATCTCGGAGAACTTGCCGGTCTGACGCAGGTAGCGCGCCTGCGCGCCCAGCGTGGCATCGACAGACTGGGCGAAAGCCGACAGCTCCGGCTGGATCGGCAGGTGTGCGCCTTCGCGCAACTGCGCTTCCAGCATGAGCGGCGCGCGCATGAGCCGGGTGGCATTGGCCAGCAGCGATTCGGCCAGCTGCGCTTCGGTGCGGTTGCCTCCGCGGCGCGGCTCTGCGCGCATGCGGTCGATGGAGGCTTGCACGTTGGTGCGGGCAGCCCGCGCGGCGCTGCGGGTGTCGTCCAGCACATCCACGCGTCCATCCAGCAGCGCGCTGAGGTGGCGCTGGTCGGCTTCAAGTAGTTTGGCGAAGGCGCTGCGGCCGCGTCGACCTTCCCAGGTTGGCCACAACGCGTAAACCGCCATGGCGAGCGCGCTGCCGGTCAGCGTGGCGGCCACGCGTGCACTGAGCGCTTCGCCCGGCACATAGCCCTCGAAGGACAGCAGCATGACCAGCATCCCGGTCAGCAATGCGACGCCCAGGCCATAGTTCATCTGCGCAGTCAGGCGGAAGCCGAAGCAGAACAGCCACAGCAGCAGGAGGCGCACCACCGTGCCGTCCATCGCATAGTGGATCAGCGCGGTGCCGACCACCAGGCCGGCCAGCGTGCCCAGGACGCGCCCGGCGCCAAAGCTGAGCGTGCCGCCGAAATCGGGCTTGAGCACGATGGCGGTGGTCATCGGAATCCACACTCCGTGCGGCAGCGCCAGGGCACGTTCCAGTAGCAGCGCCACCACCAGCGCCGTGCCACAGCGCAGCGCATGGCGAAAGGCGATGGAAGACAGCTTGAGGTTGGCGCGCAGGGTGATCCATGGCGAGCTGGGACGCAGCGCGGGCGGCAGGCGCGCTTCGGCCTGTTGTGCATTGATCTGGCCCTGGCTGCTGGCCCAGTAGCCATTGCGGACCAGCGCGCGCAGCTGGCCGGCCAGCCCGGCGGCCCGGCCAGCTGCCAGGCGCAGCAGGCGTTGCTCGCGCACGCCCGCCACCTGGGACTTCAGGCCGTCCAGCTGGTCGGCCAGCGCCTGCAGTGCGGTCACGTCCACCTGCGCGCTGATCGGTGCTGTGGCTTCGCGCATGGCGGCAGACAAGTGATCCAGCACCAGGGCGGCCTGCTTGAGCAAGGTCTCGATCAGTTCGCGTGCCCGGGTCTCTTCCAGGCGGGCATGCACATCGGCCAGCGCCAGCACGTCGATGCGCACGCGCTCGCAGACCTCGGCCATGATGCGGAAGGACTGCAGGGCCAGGCCCCGGGTGTGGTGCTGGCCATGCAGCAGCACCAGTGTGTCCTGCGCGGCCTGCAGCGTGGGCGAGGGCTGGCTCGCGTCCGGGCGCGTGCGCGCGGTGATGGCCAGCTGCTGCAGGATGGTGGCCAGCGCGAAGCGCTCCGGGCGATAGCGCTGCAGTGGCCAGGCGGCAACCGCCATCAGCATCTGCAACAGACCGCCGCTGAAGATCAGCAGACCCACGCCGACGGCCTGGTCATGGGCCACGCCCATGTTGGCGCAAACCATCAGCAGGATCATGCTGGCCAGGCCGTTGCGCGCGGCCAGCGGTCCCAGTGCCACGACCAGACCCCCGGTAAAGCCGAACAAGAACACCGCCACCATCAGCAGCAGTGGATAGCCGCCGACCAGGATGCCGGTCATGGCCGACAGGCCGGCGATGGCCGCGGTCAGCATCATCCGGCGCATGCGCAGCCCGTAGGCGCCGGGCTGGTCGGCGAACATCGTCTGCAGCGCGCCGATGGCCATGCCCAATCCCAGGGTGGCATGGCCGCTGGCAACCCCGATGGCCAGCGGGGCCGCCACCGCCATGGAATTGCGCAAGGCGACCCGGACCGGGATGTCGCGCGGCTTGAGGCGGATCAGCGTGCGCAGGAGCGGGGACATGCAGACCCGCTCAGGTATCCGGCATCACATAGCGCTCGGGTGCCGGGTTGAAGTGGCCGCAGTCCTTGCACGTGCGATGCGCACGCGAGGCATAGAAACGGTCGAACACCGGCGGAAAATCCGTCTCGATATTCCGCAGCGGGAAATACTCCTCGTAGAGCTTGTGGTTGCACTGCTCGCAGAACCACATCAGCCCGTCCTGCTCGTGCGGAAGGCGCCGACGCTCGATTACCCACCCGACCGAGCCGGGCATGCGCTGCGGCGAATGCGGAACGCGCGGCGGCAGCAGGAAGATCTCGCCGGCCCGGATCGGGATGTCACGCACCTTTCCTTCTTCCTGGATGCGCAGCACCATCTCGCCCTCCAGCTGGTAGAACCACTCGGCGCCTTCGTCATGGTGGTAGTCGGTGCGCGCATTCGGCCCACCGACCACCATCACGATGAAGTCATCAACATAGATGACCTTGTTGCCCACCGGCGGTTTGAGCAGGTGACGGTGCTCTTCGATCCAGGCCTGCAGGTTGAGCGGGGCGGGCAGCATGATGTGTGGGTGATCCTCAGTCGTTGCCGCCCATGTAGGGCGTGGTCTGCAGGGCGCGACGATAGGTCGGCTGCAGCGATTCGAAGCTGTCCACATCCATGCCCAGCTGGCGCACGCGGCCGTCGAACAGGCTGTAGCACCAGCCATGCACCGTCAGCGCTTGTCCGCGTGCCCAGGCATCGCGGACCACCGTGCTCTGGCACAGGTTGACGACCTGCTCGATGGCATTGATCTCGCACAGCCGGGCATGGCGGGCGGCTTCATCCGGCAGCGCCTCAAGCGTGCTGGCGTGCTTCTGCACGATATCGCCGACCTGGCCGAGCCAGTTGTCGGTCAGGCCCACGCGCTTGCCGGTCAGCCCAGCATGCAGGCCGCCGCAGCCATAGTGGCCGACGATCAGGATGTGCTCCACCTTGAGCACGTCCACCGAGAACTGCACGGCCGACAGGCAGTTCAGATCCGTGTGCTGCACCAGGTTGGCCACGTTGCGATGGACGAACACTTCCCCCGGGTCCAGGCCAAGGATTTGGTTAGCCGGCACGCGCGAATCCGAGCAGCCGATCCACAGATAGCGCGGCGATTGCTGGCGCGAGAGGCGTTCGAAGAAATCGGGGTCTTCCTGGCTGATCCTCTCGGACCATTGGCGGTTGTTGCGGAGCAGGATATCGAGTTCTGACATGGCGGGATTATCGCAAAAGCAGTGGCCGAGGCCGGCAGCATAACCGTGCCCGACCTGCTGGCCTGTGACCGTTGCGGAACAGGGGAATCGCCCGCCTTGGCAGCCCCGCCACGGCAACACGCGGCGACTATTGCTGGCAGGAAGGGCAGTCATACAGGCGGCGGCCCGCCAGTTCGCGGCGACGGACCTCCGCGCCGCAGTCCAGGCACGGCAATCCCTCGCGATCGAAGACCTTGAAAGCAAAACCTTGCGGCGTATCGGTGATGTACTCGCTACGCATGCCCTCGGCCTTGCGAATGCCGCGGCTGCGATAGCTGCGGCGCGGCACGTCCAGCAACGCCTTGGCCAGCAGTTGGCGCTCGCCGGCATTGAGGCCAGCCGCATCGCGCAGTGGCGCGATGCCAGCCTCGAACAGTACTTCCGAGCGCAGGTAGTTGCCCATGCCGGCCAGGAAGCCTTGGTCCAGCAGCAGGGCCGCCACCGACATGCGCGTGAAGCGCGGTTCCTGCAGCCGCCTGGCGACCGCAGCGGCGGTCAGGCGCTTGTCCAGCACATCCGGTCCGAGCTTGGACAGAAACGGGTGCTGGTCCAGTTCGTCGGTCTTCCACAAGGCGATGTCCGAGGCGGAATACAGCAGGATCGCAGCCTCTTCCGTGTCCAGGGCGACCCGCAGGCTGCGTGTGGTCTCGGGCCGCTCGCCGGCCGCTGCCACCTTCCACACGCCATAGAGCTGGTTGTGCGAGTACAGCGTCCAGCCGTGGTCGAACCGCGTCAGCATCGCCTTGCCATGCGTGTCGATGGCGGTGATGCAATGTCCGGCAAGCAGCTTCTCCTTCCCCTTCAGCGCGGGCAGGCCGAACCACACGTGCTTCACGGGCGTGTTGCCGGCCGCGGCGAAGAGCTTGTCGGCGGCGCGGCGGATCTCGGGACCTTCAGGCATGGGGCGTCCCTCAGATGGATTGCATGCGCCCGCCATCCACGGCAAGGCTGACGCCAGTGATGTAGCCGGCCGCGGGACTGGCGAGAAAGGCGATGGCGGCGGCTACCTCGCTGGCATCGGCCACGCGGCGCAGCGGCACGCCGGCGGCGAGTGAGGCCAAGGCCGCATCCTCGCTTCCCCCGCGGGCGGCGATGCGGTCCTTGACGATATGGTCCAGGCGCGCCGTGCGGGTGTAACCGGGCAACACGTTGTTGACGGTGATGGCGTCGGGGCCGAGCTCGCGTGAGAGCGTCTTGGCCCAGCTGGCGACCGCGCCGCGCGTGGTATTGGACACGCCGAGGTTGGGAATGGGCTCGTACACCGAGGTGCTCACGATATTGACGATGCGCCCCCAACCACTGGCACGCATGCCCGGCAAGACCGCCTGCACGCGCGTGTGGTTGGCCAACAGGTGCTGGTGGAACGCGGCGAGGAACGCCTGCGCGTCGGCATCGATGGCGCGGCCGCCGGGCGGGCCGCCGCTGTTGTTGACCAGCACATGCACGGGGCGCTCGGCAACCAGCCCGTCCAGCATCGTGGCCAGGGTCTGCGGTTGTGCATCGTCTGCGACGCGGTAGCCATGCGTCTGGCCATCGGCGGTGCGTGGCAGTTCTGCCAAGACAATCTCCAGCGCCGCGCGGCGACGGGCCACCACGGTAACGTCGGCGCCCAGCAGGGCCAACTCAATCGCGGAGGCCTTCCCGATGCCATCGGACGCGCCAAATACCAGCGCATGCCGGCCAGAAAGATTCAGATCCATGCGGGGATCACCTCATGCAGCGGAAGAAGTGTCAGCAGCGCCGACCGGCGTCCACGTATTGCATACCCTGCGTTCAAGGCGCGCGCACGACCACCCGGGTCGGTGCCGTCCCCCCGCGATCACTCGCGCAGCGCTGCACGCATCAGGTGTGCGATCTCGTGTGCCATTGGCTCGCCGCGACGGTCCAGTTCATCGGCCACAGCGGTGATGTTCTGCGCGGGGTGGTTCTGGCTGAGCTTGAACTTCAGCGCCACGCGCTCCACGCGCAGGCGGAAACCGACGATGCCGGCCAGCTGGCGGGTCAGCCGTGGATCGTCGTGCTCGAAGCGCCAGTCGCTGCCGACCTGCCGTTCGAAGTGCCGGCTGAGACGATCGACCAGGTCTGCCAGTGCCGTGTGCTCGTTGAAGGGCTCCAGCTGTCCGTGCAGATGCGCCACCGCATAGTTCCACGTTGGCACGCGCGCGGCGGTCGCCTTGTCCGGGTACGCGGAGGGTGTCACGTAGGCATGCGGCCCATGCACGATGGCCAGCGCGGCGCCCGCATGCGTCGCCTGTGGGTTGGGACGCGCCCAGTGCCCTTCCAGCATGATCGTCGCGCCCTGGCGCGTGTACAGCACCGGGAGATGATTGACGTCCGGGTTGCCGTCTTCGGCGGTGGTCACCAGCGTGATGAACGCGTCCCGCGCCATCAGCGCATCGAGCAGGGACAGGTCGCCGGGGCTGAACGCCGAGGGCCGGTACATGTTGACCTGCCTAGGCCCGACCGCCCAGCGACTGGGTCATCAACCGGGCGAGGTCGTCATCGTGC
>JBEVNH010000113.1:0-10466 GCA_040508175.1 Pseudoxanthomonas sp. | reverse complement strand
TCAATGGATGACGCCGCGTCAGTGTTTCGTTCCTCCATCCCCACCATGAGGTCGTTGCATGAAGCTGTCGGTGTTCTCTTGGCGTTCGTTCTCCCGCGTGCTGTGCCTGGGCGCGCTGCTGGCTGTCACCGCCGGTGCCAGCGCGGCCGAGCTGCAGTATTTCCGCCCCGCTGGCAGCAAGGCCCCGTATGCGGCCGCGGTGAAGGCGGGCGAGACCGTCTATGTGTCCGGCCAGCTCGGCGCAGGCGCCGACGGCAAGCTGCCGGCGGATTTCGAAACGCAGGCGCGCAACACCATGGCCAATGTCGCCACCGCGCTGAAGTCCGCGGGCGTGTCGGTCGACGATGTCGCGCAGTGCACGGTGATGATCACCGACATGGCGAACTGGGCGGCGTTCAACACGATCTACGTGGCCGCCTTCAAGCCTGAGCGCCTGCCGGCGCGCAGCGCGATGGCGGTCAGCGCCCTGCCGATGGGCGCGCTGCTGGAAGTGGACTGCAAGGCCTACGCCGGCAAGTGAGGCCACTGCACGGACGTGGTGGATGAGAAAAGCGTCATCCACCCTACGTGGCAACCCGGTCCGTCGTTCGCGTAGGTGGACAACGCGAAGCTTGTCCACCAAGGGTCCCACGTGGACGCATGAGGAACGAGGAACGAGGAACGAGTCAGGCTGAGCTTCACTCGTTTCTCGTTTCTCTCCACGCGTTCCTCGAAGAAGCGGTAGGCCGCGCCAGCCGTGCCGCTCAGGTCGGCAGGTGCAGCATCACGCACAGCCCCCCGCCTTCACGGTTGTGCAATGAGATGCGCCCGCCATGGGCTTCGATGATCTCGCGTGTCAGTGCCAATCCCAGGCCGGTTCCGTTGCGCTTGGTCGAATAGAACGGCACCAGTGCGTTCTGCAGCACCGCCTCGTTCATGCCGCTTCCGCGGTCCATCACCTCGATGCGGACATGGCCGGGCACGGGCAGGATGCGCAGGCTGACCTGGTCCCGGTCGCCACCGGATTCGTGCGCGTTCTTCAGCAGGTTAAGCAGCGCCTGGCCGAGCTGGGCAGGATCGATGCGGCTGTGCAGGTCCTGCGGATGGCCTTCCAGGCAGAAGCCGATCTGCGTGCGCAGGCTTTCCAGATAACTGGCCCACTCCACGCCTTGCAGGTTGGGTTGCGGCAGCTTGGCAAAGCGCGCATAGCCACGGATGAATTCCTCCAGGTGTCGTGCGCGCTCTTCAATGGTGGAAAACACCGGCCCCAGCTGATCGGTGCGCCCGCGCTTGACCAGCTCGGCACCGGAATGGGCCAGCGAGGCGATCGGTGCCAGCGAGTTGTTGAGCTCATGGCTGATTACCCGGATGACCTTCTTCCATGTCTGGACTTCCTGCCGGCGCAGCTCGGTGGTCAGGCGCCAGAGCTGCAGCAGCTCCTGCGTGCGCCCGTTGAGCTGATACTGGCGACGGGTGAGGTGATAGATCTGTTCTTCGCCACCTTCTTCCTCCGGGGCGACGGCGAACAGGCTGTCACCGCCGCGCTCGAATGCTTCCACCATTTCCTGCGGTGCGCGCTGCATCACCTGCTCGAAAGGATGCCCTTCCATGCGGCGTCCGCCGTGCAGCAGCGTGCGGGCAGCCAGGTTGGCGAAGACCACGCGGCGTTCGCCATCGCCGCCGGGTACCAGCAGCAGCATCGCCACCGGCGTGTGCTGCACCATGGTGTCCAGCAGCAGTTCGCGCTGCACCAGGCCCTGGCGCTGTTCGCGCAGCACCGTGCCCATTTCGGCGTGCGCATCCACCAGGCGCGCCAGCTCGTCATGGCCGGACCAGTGGATGCCGAAGTTGTACTCGCCGTCCCGGTAGCTGTTGGTGGCGCCGCTTAACGCTCGGAACAGGGAATTGACCGGCCGCAGCGCACGATGCACGCACCAGGTGACCCAGGCCAGTACGGCCGGTGCGGAGATCAACGCGCACAGCCAGGCATCGTCGATCCAGATGCCGATGATCGCTGGCAGTACCAGCGCCGCGGCAAACGCGGGAAACAGCCACAGCAGCAGGCGGCCGGCGAGCGAGCGCTTGATCATGCGGGGTGGCTCTTGCGCGGCATGCTCATTCGCGCGGAATGCCGTGCCGGTCCATGCGCCGATACAGCGCCTGGCGGCTCAGGCCCAACTCGGCCGCAGCCTGGGCGATCACGCCACCTGCGCGTGACAGCGCGGATTCGATCTGAACCTTGTCCGGCTCCTGCACCGCGACCGGGCGCGGCGCCATCGGCGCGGCTTGCAGCTTGAGGTCATCGGCCTCGATGCGTGGTCCCGCCGACAGCAGGCTGGCGCGCTGGATCACATTGCGCAGCTCGCGCACGTTGCCCGGCCAGGCATGGCGCAGCAGCGCGGCGCGTGCGCTGTCGCCAATGGGCTTGTCGGCAAAGTGCAGCGCCAGCGGCAGGATGTCGCCCTGCCGTTCGGACAGCGGCGGCAGGTTCAATTCGATGGCGTTGAGGCGGTAGTACAGGTCTTCGCGGAAGCTGCCGTCGCGGATCATCGTCGGCAGGTCGGCGTTGGTCGCGCTGATCACCCGGACTTGCACATGCCGCTCGCGGTTGGAGCCCAGGCGTTCGAACTTGCCCGTCTCCAGCACGCGCAGCAGTTTCATCTGCCCGGCCAGCGGCAGGTTGCCGATCTCGTCCAGGAACAGGGTGCCGCCGTCGGCCGCTTCGAACTTGCCTTCGCGCGCCTTGTTGGCGCCGGTGTAGGCACCGGCATCGGCGCCGAACAGCTCGGCTTCGATCAGTTCGGCCGGCAGCGCGCCGCAGTTGAGCGTGACGAACCGCCCGCCGCGCACCGATGAGTTGGCCTGCACGATCTCGGCCACTTTTTCCTTGCCACTGCCGTTGGGCCCGGTAATTAGCACCGGCAGGTCCGAACGCGCGACCTGGCAGGCCAGCGCCAGCACGCGCTCGCTGGCGGCATCGTCGAACACCACGCCACGCAGGTCGTACTTCTGCGCAAGCTGGTTGCGCTGGCTGCGCTCGCGCGCGCGGCGGCGTTCCAGCTCGTGGCGCGTCTCGGACAGCTCCAGCAGCGTATTGACGGTGGCCAACAGGCGGCGGTCGTCCCACGGTTTGCCGAGGTAATCGGCAGCGCCGGCCTTGACCAGTTCCACCGCCGCTTCCAGGTGCGTCCAGGCGGTGAGCAGGATGACCGGCAGATCCGGGTGTCGGCCACGGATCTGCGCGAACAGTGCCTGACCTTCTTCGCCACTGGTGGTGTCGGCGGTGAAGTTCATGTCCTGGATCACCAGATCGATGCCGCCGCGGTCCAGCAGCGCCAGGCCGCTTTCCGGATCCAGCGCATGCACGGTCTGGAGGTCGTGCAGCGAGAACAGCACGCTCAACGCGGTGGCCACGGCCGGATTGTCATCGATGATCAGCAGCGTGGACATGGGAGATTCCGATTCCTGGGTGTTAAAGCCGACGTCGGGCGATGACGTCGGCACCGCCCTGGCGCAGGCGCAGATGATCCACCGCGTTGGCCGCATCGAAGCCGAAGCCCAACGTCGCGTCCATGCCGGACACCTTGAAGCGCGACTCGGTCAGCGGCACCAAGGGGTGCACGCTGCCGCCATCGATCTGCAGCACCAGCACGTCGCCTTCGCGCCAGAGCAGCAGCGTGCCGCCGCTGGCCAGCACGTAGCGACCGGCATAGCCATCGAGCGTGCCGCGCGACACGGTGATGGAATCTTCCTGCTGCGCCGGTGCGGGCGCGGCCATCCACATTCCCAGACACAGCAACAAGCTACGCATCGTCCTTGGCATCCTCACCGCATCGAAGGGGCGACTATAGAAGCTCGAGCGGGGAAAGGTCACGGTGCGCTGGCCTTTCCTGGGGCACGCATCGCGATGCCCGACGGCACCGCCGCGGCGCGCGGGCTTGGCCACGCAGGCTTCCAGGCACCTTCGTTGCCACGCTCTGGTCGACCATCCATGCCTCGTTCCCTGCGATGCCGTCGTCCACCAGCAGCGGTGCCCGCCGCAGGCCGGGCAGGTCGGTTTCAAGGCCGTCGTGCATTGCCGTCCTCTCCCGCCTGTGACATGTGCGTGTGCACCTGGGTTTGGTGGATCAGTCAGGCCCGGGTGGATCGGGGCCCGGCGGACCGGGCCCCTGCACCTCATGCCGAGCGCGTGGCGATCGCCGGAGGCACGGCCGCGGCGCGGCGGGCCGGGCCGAGTACGGCCAGTTGTCCCAGCAGCCACAGCAGCACCGCGCCGATGGGCAGGTACATCAGCGGCAGGCGCGGCAGCTCGTAACGGCTCATCAGCAGGTGATTGATGCCGAAGGCCAGCACCATGCCGACGACGATGCCGATGCTGGCCAACAGGAAGTTCTCGGTCTGGAAGTACTGCAGGATCTGGCCGCGCGTGGCCCCCAGCGCACGGCGGATGCCGATCTGCTTGGTGCGCTGCTGCACCCAGAAGCTGGCCAGTCCGACGATGCCCAGCGCGGTGACGATCAGCAGCGCGACGCACACGCCGGCCAGCATCCAGGCCATCGAGCGGTCCTGGCGGTAGTAGTCGGCGCGGATGTCGTCGAACAACTGCTGCTTCAGCACGATGCGGCTGTTGCTGTTGCCCTGCAGTGCCTTGACCGCCGCGTCCATCACTTCCTGGCGGCGCGCGGCATCGGCCCTGATCAGGTAGTTGCCGCCCATGGTGTAGGGCAGGGTGATGGGCAGCAGCATCGAATAGCCGCTTTCGGCTTCGCTATAGCTCTTGGGGTTGGGGCGCACCAGGCGCTCGACCACGCCCACGACACGGATCGGGTCGCTTGGACCCAGGTAGAACACCTTGCCCAGCGGATCCTGTTTGGGGAACAGGCGCTCGGCGAAGGACCTGGTGATCAGCACCACGGCCGGCCTGATCGCGCGAAAGCCGGCCTCCTCGTCGAACTCGCGGTAGTCATCCGGCGCCAGTGCGCGGCCGGCGACCAGCTTCAGGCCGAGCGTCTCCAGCGCGGCCGGACCGCCCATATACATCGACGCGTTGGGGCCGGGGGCCTTGCTGTCAGGCTCCAGCGTGACCGAGGTGTTCCATGAGGAATTGATCATGGGCGCCTGGTTGGTCACTTCGGCCTGCTTGACGCCGGGAATGGCGCGGATGGCGGCGAGGTCCTCGCGCGTCAGCGCCATCGCACCGCGGTCCTGGCCGATGCCGGTGATCTGGATACGCATCAGTTCGTGTTCGGCGATGCCACTGTTGGTGTCGATCACATCCAGGCGCTGGCGGATGAGGAACACCGCGTTGCAGATGATGGCGCAGCTCAGCGCGATCTCCAGCACGATCAACGCCGCAGCGGTCTTGTGCCGGGACAGGGTAGAGAGGATGGGGCGGATGTCCATGGGTGTCCTTCGCGAAGCGAGAAGTGAGTAGAGGGGAGTGAAAAGTGAGCGGAGCGCATTGGAGGCCGGGGAGCGCGAGGGTTCGCTGTTGCTTTGTTTCTGCCCACCCATCACTCCTCCGCGCTCACTCCTGCCTCATTGACTCTTGAGCTGCACGGCCGGCGTGATCTGCATCGCGCGCCAGGCGGGCAACAGACCGGCCAGCAGACTGGCGACCAGGGCCAGCGAGAAGGTGGTCAGCAGCATCGTCGGGTCCAGCTGTGCCAGCTCGGCATAGTCGGCCGGCTGTTTGCGCACCAGCCATAGCCCCGCCAGCGCCAGCAGCAGCCCCAGCACGCCACCGGCCAGGCCGATCGTGGCAGCCTCGACCAGGCACTGGGTGAAGATTTCCTTGCGGGACGCACCGAGTGCACGCCGCACGCCGATCTCGCCGCTGCGGCGCAGGAACTTGGCCAGCAGCAGGCCGACGGTGTTGAGCAGGCAGACGGCCAGGAAGCCCATCGCCAGCCACACCTGCAGGCGCACGTCGCTGGGCACCACGCGCTTGTATTCCATCCAGTCCATCGTGTTGCGCAGTTCCACCGGGCGGTTGAGCTGGAAGCGGCCGGCCGTGTGCTGTTCCTGCACGTAGTTCTGCAGGTAGCGCTTGTAGTCGGCGGCTTTTTCCGCGGTATCCAGCTGCACCCAGTACTGCATCCACATGCAGCTGGCACCGACGTCGGTATCGCTGACGCCTTCGTCGCGCTGGCGGAAGCAGTCCATGCTGCCGCTGCGCGACATGCCCACGTCACGCGAGGTGCTGAAGGGCACGTACACCTGCTCGGGCTTGGAGAAGTTCTCGCTGGTCAGGTCGTAGAACTTCGGCGTGGGCCGCCAGTCGTCCATCACCCCGACGATGCGGAAGCTGTGCTGGTCCATGCGAACTTCCTTGCCGACGCTGTTGGTGCCATCGAACAGCTTGTCGTTGAGCTCCTTGCTGATCACCGCGATGCGCTCGCGTTTGGCATCGGCCTGGGCGTTCCAGCCCTGGCCGAACAGGAAGGGCGTACGGAACATCGGGAAGAAATCGGCCGAGGTGAAACGCGCCTCGATGTTCATCGGCTTGAGGTCGCTGCGGGCCGGCTCCACGCCGACGTTGCCCCAGGCCATCAGCACCTGGCGGTCGCCCTTGGCATCGCGCAGCAGGCGCTCAGCATCGGCGCGGGTGAACTGATCGGGCAGGGGGTCGGATTCGGCACCGGGATAGTCGTCGCGGGGATCCAGCTGCGGGGTATACAGGTGCTGGCTGTGGCCGGGGATCGGATCGCCGGACAGCACGTGGAATACCGTCAGGGTGGTCATCGAGGCGCCGATGCCCAGGCCGATGGCCAGCACCATCAGCGCCGTCAGCACCTTGTTGCGCTTGAAGCTGCGCACGGCCAGGTTGAAGTAATAGGCCAGCATGGCGGCGTCCTTAAAGGGCGGTGGCGAGGGGAGTGTCTTGCGTGCTCACCAGGCGCGGCTCGCGGACCAGGTCGGTGGCCTGGCCATCGACGATGTGCACGTTGCGCTGCGCGCGTGCGGCCAGCTCCGGGTCATGGGTCACCATCACGATGGTGCTGCCGGCGGCGTTGATTTCCTCCAGCAGCTCCATCACCCCACGGGCCATCTGCGAGTCCAGGTTGCCGGTCGGTTCGTCGGCCCGCACCAGGCGTGGGCTGCCTGCCAGGGCCCCGGCGATGGCCGCGCCCTGCTGCGGGCCGCCGGAGAGTTCGGAGGGATAGTGCTTCAGGCGCGAGCCCAGGCCGACGCGCGTCAGTGCATCGGTGATGCGCTCGCGGCGCTCGGAGGCGCCCATGCCGCGATAGCGCAACGGCACGTCGACGTTGTCGAACAGGTTGAGATCCGGGATCAGGTTGAAGCCCTGGAAGATGAAACCGATCTTCTGGTTGCGCAGCTTGCTGCGTGCGTTGTCGTTGAGGCCCGACACGTCGTGCCCGTCCAGCATGTAGGTGCCGGAGGTGAAGGTCTCCAGCAGGCCGGCGATGTTGAGGAAGGTGGTCTTGCCCGAACCGGACGGGCCGGTGACGGCGACGAACTCGCCTTCCTTCACGTGCAGGTCCAGTGCACGCACCGCGTGGGTTTCCACCTGTTCGGTGCGGAAGACTTTGGAAACAGCGCGCATCTCAAGCATGGGAAAGCTCCTTGCGGTGATTCGTTGGAAAGAGGGTGGCGGGGAAGGACGTTGTTGCTGAAGAAAAAGCCACCGGCCCGGTGCGGGTCCCCTGGAAGGGGTTGGAACTGCGTCTTTGGAGAGAGAGCCATCGTGCAGTGGATGACCCGCCGCCTGGGCAGCCGATGGAAAGGAAAATCTGCATCAGTTGATCCTTGCGCGGGGCTCGTCGCCGAACTGGTCGGCGCCGGAGACCACGACGCGTTCGCCGGGCTGCAGGCCGGACTTGACCTCCACCTCGCCCAGGCTGGACACGCCGAGTTCGACCGGGCGACGCACGGCGGTGTCGCCCTCCATCACGTAGGCGTAGCCGCCACCGGACTGCTCCAGGAAGGGGCCGCGCTCGACCTTGAGCACGTTCTTGCGGGTCTCCAGCAGCACGCGCGCGCTCATGCGCTGGCTCTGGCGCAGGCCAGGCGGCTGCTTGTCGGAGAAACGGATGCGGGCGGCGACCTCGCCGGTGACCACTTCCGGGGAAACCGCGGAAATCTCGCCCGGGAACGGCTGCCCGCTGCCACTGGTCAGCTGCGCTGGCGTGCCGATGACCAGGTCGCGCGCGAAGCTCTCCGGCACTTTGATCTCCAGTTCGAACTTGGACAGGTCCACCACGCCCAGGATCGGCGCGTTGGCCAGCACGTTGGTGTGCTGGGTGGCCTGCACCTGGCCGACCTGGCCATCGAACGGCGCGCGCAGGGTGAGTGCATCGACCTGGCGCTGCACCTCGGTCACCACCGAGCGCTGGCGTTCGGCCAGTTGGCGCTTGTTGCGCGCATCCAGGTCCGCGCCCTGGCTCTGCAGGCTGGCGTCCTGCTGGGCATGGTGCAGCGTGATGTCGCTCTTCTTCACCGCATCCTGGGCCTTGGCCAGGTCGACCTGCGGGATGACGCCGCCGTCATAGCCGCGCTGGTAGCGGTCCAGGTCGCGCTGCGCGGCGCTCTGGTCGATGCGGGCCTGGTCGGTGACCTTGCGTGCGTTGGCGCGGGCCAGCGTGGCGTCCAGCCCGGCGCGGTCGGCTTCGGCCTCCAGGCCGGCCAGCGTGGCCTGTTCCTGCGCCAGCTTGCTGCGCAGCTCGGGGCTGTCGATCAACGCCAGTTCCTGGCCCTGCTTGACCACATCGCCGGCCACCACCTTGAGCGTCACCGTGCCGGCGGAGATCGCATACAGCGTGGGGCTGTTGGCCGCGATCACCCGGCCATCGGCGGAGATGTCGCGGACCAGGTCGCCGCGCTTGACCTCGGCGATGCGCACGCGCCCGGCATCGTAGGAGCGCGCCGAAGACAGCCAGCCGCGGGCGACGAAGCCGATGGCCGCCAGCACGACCAGGGCCGCCAGGCCCGGCCAGAGCCACTTGCTCAGCTGCCGGCTGCGGTCGCTGGCATGGCCGACGGGAATGTCCTGGGCAGAGGTGTCACGGATAGCCATCGTTGCGGTCACGTTCGGATTCGCAGAAGACAAAGCAGACGGCGTGCCAAATCCAAGTGTTTGAAAAGTATGTAAATATTTCTGGGCCTGTGTGTCCGGAGTGTCCGGCGGACACCGTGCGGACACTCCGGATGTCCGCTCCATGGCGTGTTGGACGTCACCGGTAGAATGTCCTGTCCTGGACGTTGTCAAAGGTGGCTTGCGGATGTGCGGCATTGTGGGAGCGATCGCTGATCGCGATGTGGTTCCGGTCCTGATCGAAGGCCTCAAGCGCTTGGAATACCGCGGCTACGACTCGGCGGGTATTGCCGTGGTCGATGCCGGCAAGGCCCATGAGCACCAGGTCCGCCGCGTGCGCCGCACCGGTCGCGTCTCGGAAATGGAGGGCGCCGCCCGGGCCGAGCAGTTCGCCGCGACGCTCGGCATCGGCCACACCCGTTGGGCCACGCATGGCGGCGTTACCGAGGCCAACGCGCACCCGCACATCAGCCACGGCGTGGCGCTGGTGCACAACGGCATCATCGAAAACCACGAGGCGCAGCGCGAGAAACTCGCTGCCCTGGGCTACAGCTTCGAATCGCAGACCGATACCGAGGTCATTGCCCATCTCATCCACCACCACCTCAAGTCCGGTGATGACCTGTTGGCGGCGCTGCAGAAGACGGTAAAGGAACTGACCGGTGCCTATGCACTGGCCGTGGTCAGCCGCGCTGAACCCGAGCGTCTGGTGTGCGCGCGGATGGGGTGTCCGTTGCTGGTGGGCCTGGGCGAGGGCGAGAATTTCGTCGCCTCGGATGTGTCGGCCATCCTCCAAGCCACGCGCCAGGTGATCTTTCTTGAGGAAGGCGACACGGTCGATCTCTCGCGGACCTCCGTGGCGATCTACGACGCCAACGACGCGCGGATCGAGCGCGAGGTGCATGTCTCTGACGTATCGCTGGCTTCGCTGGAGTTGGGCCCGTACCGCCATTTCATGCAGAAGGAAATCCACGAGCAACCACGTGCGATTGCCGACACCATCGAAGCGGCCATCGATGCCGGCGGATTCCCGGCCACGCTGTTTGGCCAGCATGCGGAAAGCGTGTTGCGCGGGATCGAAGGCGTGCAGATCCTCGCCTGCGGTACCAGCTACTACGCCGGCATGACCGCGCGTTACTGGATCGAGGCCATCTCCGGCCTGCCGTGCAGCGTGGAGATCGCCAGCGAATACCGCTACCGCGCCGCCTACGCCAACCCCAAGCACCTAGTCGTCACCATTTCACAGTCCGGCGAAACGCTGGACACGATGGAGGCGCTGAAGTACGCCAAATCGCTTGGTCACCTGCACACGCTGTCGATCTGCAACGTACCCGAAAGTGCGATTCCGCGCGCCAGCGAACTGGTCTGCTACACGCGCGCGGGCGCGGAGATCGGCGTGGCCTCGACCAAGGCCTTCACCACCCAGCTGGCC
>JBEVNH010000073.1:0-7126 GCA_040508175.1 Pseudoxanthomonas sp. | reverse complement strand
CCGCCATGGCCCGGGATCACGTTGCCCGAATCCTTGGCGCCGACATGGCGCTTGAGCAGGCTCTCGAACAGGTCGCCCTCCACCGAGAACAGCACGGTCACCACGGTCACGGCGACCAGCGCCGGCAGCTTGGCCACCTCGATCCCGGCCATGAGGCCAAAGCCGATGCCCACCGCAACGCCAGCCAATACGCCGCCGAGCAGGCCTTCGATGGTCTTGTTGGGACTGATGCGAGGCGCCAGCTTGCGTTTGCCGAAGGCGCGGCCGGCGAAGTACGCGCCGGAATCGGCCGCCCACACCACGGCCAGCGCGGTCAGCAGCCACAGGTGTGCGCGCATGTCGTCGAAACCGCCGCCATCGAAGTTGTTCGAGTGCAGCAGGCACAACGCGGCCCAGGCCGGCACGATCGCCAGCGTGCCGGCGGCCAGCTTGAACACGCGTGCGTAGGTCTGGTGGTCCGAGGCGAAATGGAAGAACTTCAGCCACAGCAACGCGACGACCCACCAGGCCACGCCAGCCAGCACGATCAGCTGGAACAGCGCCGGCGAGAATCCACTACTGGCGCGCGAAACCCAGGTCAGCAGCACGATCAGCACCAGGTTCAGCAGCAGCAGCACCGTGCGCGGCAGGCTGTCGTCGATCTCGGCCAGGCGAAACCATTCCCACAGGCCGATCAGGAACACGGCGGCGGCCAGTGCGGCCATCCACGGCGTGCTGAGCAGCAGGATCGCGGCGATGGCCAGCGGCGCCATGATGAGCGCCGCGATGACACGGGTCTTGGTCATGCGGGAGTCGTCTCTGCCGCCGTGGCGGTCACTTGGGCACCGGTCAGCCCGAACCGGCGCTCGCGATTGGCGAAATCGTCCATCGCGCGCTGCAGCAGTTCGGGGTTGAGGTCAGGCCACAGGATGTCGGTGAACCACAGCTCGGTATACGCCAGCTGCCACAGCAGGAAATTGCTGATGCGATGGTCGCCGCCCGTGCGGATGAACAGATCGGGGGCAGGCAGGTCGGCCAGCGCCATGCGCTGGGACAGCAAGGTTTCGCTGATGTCCTGCGGCCGCAGGCGGCCGGCCGCCACGTCTTCGGCAAGCGCGCGCGCGGCGGTGGCGATGTCCTGGCGCCCGCCATAGCTGGCGGCGATGGACAGCACCAGCGCCCGGTTGCCCGCGGTGAGCTGCTCGGCGTTGGCCATGCGCATGCGGATGGCATCGCTGAAGCGGCTGCGCTCGCCAATGAAACGCACCTGCACGCCACGGCGATGCAGTTCGTCCACCTCGCGGTCCAGCGCGCCCATGAACAGCTTCATCAGTGCGCCGACCTCGTCCTCGGGTCGGCCCCAGTTCTCACTGGAAAACGCGAACAGCGTCAGTGCGGCGATCCCGCGCTGCAGGCAGAAATCGATGCACACGTTGACCGCGCGCGCGCCGGCACGGTGGCCGATGGCACGCGGACGCCGACGCTGCTGCGCCCAGCGGCCGTTGCCGTCCATGATGACGGCCAGGTGGCGGGGCAGCATGGCGGGATTCGCTTGGGAAGGACCGGTCACGGGAGCGACGACGGATCAGACCGCCATCAATTCCTGTTCCTTGGCCTTGACCACCTCGTCCACGTCCTTGATGGCCTTGTCCGTCAGCTTCTGGATCTCCTCCTGGCTGCGGCGCTCCTCGTCCTCGGTGATCGCCTTCTCCTTCAGCAGATCCTTGCTTTGCTGGTTGGCATCGCGGCGGATGTTGCGGATGGCGACCTTGGTGTTCTCGCCTTCGCCATGCACGTGCTTGGACAGGTCGCGACGGCGCTCCTCTGTCAGGGCGGGCATGTTGATGCGAATGGTGGTGCCAGCGGTATTCGGCGTCAGGCCCAGATCCGAGGCCAGGATCGCCTTCTCCACGGCCGAGACCATCGGCTTCTCCCACGGCGTGATCGTCAGGGTGCGCGCGTCGGTCACCGTCACGGTGGCCACCTGCGACAGGGGCATGTCCGAGCCGTAGTAGTTGACCTTCAGGTGGTCCACCAGCGCGGTGCTCGCGCGGCCCGTGCGGACCTTGGTCAGGTCGTGACGCAGCGACTCGATGCTCTTGTTCATGCGGTTCTGCGTGTCGTTCTTGATCTCGTTGAGCATCGGGCTCCACCCTGTATCTGCCAACCCGGGATTATAGGTCAATCCCGTCCCCAGCCGGGCCGCGGAGCGCGCGCGGTTCAGTGAGAATGGTGCGGTGCGGGGTCGTGCTGATCGTGTTCGCAGCCGGTGCCGTGCTCGATCTGCAGCGTCGGGTGGTTGATGTCGAACTCGTCGTTCAGCGCATGGGTGATGCGGTCGATGAAGGCGTCATGATCTGCAGCGTCGGGTCGCACAAGGTGTGCCGTCAGTGCGATCTCACCCGCGCCAAGCGGCCAGATATGTAGGTGATGGACGGCCGTGACGCCGGGCTGGGAGGCCAGGAACTGCTGCACTTTCGTCTTGTCGATGCGCTCTGGCACGGCGTCCATGGCGGCATTGAAGCTGTCGCGCAGCAGGCCGAACGTGCCGAGAGCGATCACCACGCCCACCAGCAACGCGGTCAGCGGATCCAGGATCGCCCAGCCAAATGCCCACATGCCGGCACCGGCCAGCACCGCCGCCAGCGACACGGCGGCATCGGCCATCAGATGCAGGAAGGCGCCCTTGCGGTTGAGGTCGTGCTGGTGGCCATCGCGCACCAGCCACGCTGCGCCGAGATTGACCAGGATGCCGATTGCCGCCACCACGATCACCGGCGTGGCCGGAATCGACGGCGGCGCGGAAAAGCGGCGGACCGCCTCCCAGCCCAGCGCGCCGGAAAAGACCATCAGCAGAATGGCGTTGGCCAGCGGCGAAAGCAGCGTGGCGCGGCGCCAGCCGTAGGTATGGCGCTCGGTCGGCCGCCGGCGTGCGAGCGCGGCGGCGCCCCAGGCCAGGCCCAGTCCGGCCACGTCCCCCAGGTTATGCAGCGCATCGGACAGCAGGGCCAGCGAGTTGGTATAGAACCCGTAGCTGGCCTCCAGCACGGTATACGCCAGATTGATCAGCGTGATCGCGGCGAACGTGCGTGTCGCCGAACCATGGGCGTGGGGATGGCTGTGGCCGTGTCCGTGATGATGCGCGTGCATGGGTTCAAGCCTGCCGTTGCCGCATCGCGGACACAATCACACCGGTGCGATCATGCCGGGATCAGCTGCGGCCCTGCACCAGCGTGCCGATGGGCTCGCCGCGCAGAATGCGCATCAGGTTGCCCGGGCCGGCCAGATCGTAGATGCGCAACGGCACGTCGCTGTCGCGGCACAGCGCGAACGCGGCGGTGTCCATGACCTGCAGGTTGCGGGTAATGACGTCGTCGTAGGTCAGCTCGTCGTAGCGCACGGCGTCGCTGTGCTTGCTGGGGTCTTTGTCGTAGACGCCATCGACCTTGGTGGCCTTGAGCAGCAGGTCCGCACCGATCTCGATCGCACGCAGCGCGGCACCGGAGTCAGTGGTGAAGAACGGATTGCCGGTACCGGCGGCGAAGATCGCGATGCGGCCTTTTTCCAGATGGCGTACGGCGCGGCGGCGGATGTAGTCCTCACAGACGTCGTTGATCTTGATGGCGCTCATGACGCGGACGCGGCCGCCGAGCTTCTCCAGCGCGTCCTGCATGGCCAGCGCGTTGATGACCGTGGCCAGCATGCCCATCTGGTCGCCGGTGACGCGGTCCATGCCATTGGCGGCCAGGCCGGCACCGCGGAAGATGTTGCCGCCGCCAATGACCAGCGCGATCTCGGCGCCGGCTTCGCGTGCCTCGATGATCTCGCGGGCGATGCGGCCGATCACGGCCGGGTCGATGCCGTAATCCTCCGATCCCATCAACGCCTCGCCCGAGAGTTTCAGCAGCACACGGCGATAGGCGAGAGGTTTCATAGGCGGTCGGACCAAGGCGGGGGGATGACCCGAAGTTTACTCCAGCCCGTCAAACGCGCACAGCGGAACCGGCATTCATGCGTAGATGGAATGCCAAAACCGGGCCTGCGTTTGCCAGATCAGGCGCTGACGACGCGGTTGCGGCCGTCACGCTTGGCCATGTAGAGCGCCTGGTCGGCGCTGGTCAGCATGGCTTCGATCGTGGGGAAGGGCAGGCCACCCCCCTGGGTGGCCAGGCCTGCGGAGAACGTGATGTGCAGCGGCTGCTGCTCGATGATGGTCATCGGCAACCGGGCGATGTCCCCCAGGATGCGGCGCACCACCGTGGAGGCCGTGACGGCATCGATGCCGGGCAGCACGATCATGAATTCCTCGCCGCCGTAGCGGGCGACGATGTCGCTGCCCCGCAGGTACACCTGCAGCGCCTGGGCGAAATTGCGCAGGACTTCGTCCCCGACCAGATGGCCCCAGCGGTCATTGACCTGCTTGAAGTCGTCCAGATCGATGAACGCCACCGACAGCGGCCAGCCATGGCGCTGTGCCGCGTCGAATTCTTTGTCCAGGACGCTTTCCAACTGGGCGCGGTTGAAGATGCCGGTCAGCGGGTCGCGGCGGACTTCCTCGGCCAGGCGACGGGCATGGCCTTCGAACACGTCGGCGTCCTCGCGCGCACGGGCGGCCTCCTGCACATCGCGCAGCGTGCGCAACTGGGTGAGCTCCTTGGCTTCTTCCAGGATGGACTGGATCCGGGAGGGGCTGGGAATGTGTACGTCGAAGATCTCGCACACGTCCGGCAGCATGGTGCGGACATCTTCGATCGCGCTGTTGACCTGGGCCGGATCCATCGCCAGCTGGCTCACGCAGGCGCCAAGCGCCTTGCCGTGGGCCAGCGCGGTATCCGATGTCAGCCAGATGTCCGCGATCAGGCCCGACAGCCGGATGCAGGTCTGAAATTCGGGCAGCGAGACGTCCGATTCGCTCAGGCCGATGGCATCGCACAGCATGTCCGGCAGGTTCCAGTAGCGGGCCAGCTTCATGCCGATCTCGGCATGGTCGGTGCCGAACACATCGCGCTCGGACTGCAGCAGGGCCATGTTGTCCTGGGTCTGCTCCAGCAGCGGCAGGTACTCTTCCGGATACAGCTGCCCCAGTGCAAGCACGCCAATGTCCTGCAGCAGGCCGGCCAGCATCAATTCTTCCAGCTGGCGCAGGCCCACGCGCTCGCCCAGCAGGCGGGCGGCGAGGGCGGCCACGACACTGCGCTTCCAGATGCGATCACGCGGCGAGGTGGTGCCGGGCCGCGACATTTCGCGCGCCAGGGTGAAACCCAGTGCCAGGGTCAACGTGGCATTCAGGCCGAGGATGGTCAGTGCCTGGCTCAGGTTCTCGATCCGGCGACGGCTGGCATATAGCGGCGAATTCGCAATGCGCAGCATGCGCGCGCTGAGCGCGGCGTCCATGCCGATCAGGTTGGACGCCGTGGCCATGATGGCGTCGGGGTCCTGCGCGAGCTGGAGAATCCGCAGCGCCACGCCAGGGGGACTCGGCAGTCCCCGGCAATGCTGCAGTTCGAGTTCGAGGTCGGCACGCATGACAGGCTGTGGGTTCTCGGGATGGGGGGAGGAAGCGGGGTTCCGCGGGCTCCCTTCCCGCTACGCCAACAACATCGACTACTTGACTAAAAACTTTAGCTTTTCTGAATGCGCGTGCCTATCCTGGCACGCAAAAAAAAGCCGCGACCTGGGTCGCGGCTTTTTGTCGCGCTGACTTCAGGGGTCAGGCCAGGCCGGCCTGCTTCATCACTTCGGCGGCGTAGTCTTCCACCACTTTCTCGATGCCTTCGCCCACGGCCAGGCGCTGGAAGCCCACCACCTCGGCGCCGGCGGCCTTCAGGACCTGCTCGACGGTCTGGTTGGTATCCAGTACATACGGCTGGCCGTACAAGGTCACTTCGCTGACGATCTTGTTGATCTTGCCGCTGATGATCTTTTCCAGGATGTCGGCCGGCTTGGACTTGTCCTTGTCGGACATCTTGGCCAGTTCGATTTCCTTTTCTTTTGCCACGAACTCGGCCGGGACATCGCTGGCCTTGTTGTGCGGCGGGTTCATCGCCGCCACGTGCATGGCCAGGCCACGGGCCAGTTCGGCGTCGCCACCGGCCAGCTCGACCAGGACGCCGATCTTGCCGCCATGGACGTATGCGGCCACGGTGTTGGTGCTTTCAACGGCGACCAGGCGGCGGATCAGGATGTTTTCGCCAAGCTTGGAAATCGCGGCGGCGCGGGATTCTTCCACGGTTTCGCCGGACGGCAGCTTGGCGGCCTTCAAGGCTTCCGCGTCGGCGGCGCCGGAGGTCAGGGCAGCCTGCGCGACAGCGTCGGTGAAGGCGACGAAGTTGACGTCCTTGGCGACGAAGTCGGTCTCGGAGTTGATCTCGACCAGCACGGCCTTGCTGCCGGTCTGGGCCGACGCGATGCGGCCTTCGGCGGCAACGCGGTCAGCCTTCTTGTCGGCTTTGGCCAGGCCCGATTTGCGCAGCCACTCGGCAGCGGCGTCGATGTTGCCGGCGTTCTCGGTGAGTGCCTTCTTGCACTCCATCATGCCGGCGCCGGTGCGCTCGCGCAGTTCTTTGACCAGGGAAGCAGTGATTTCCATGGGATGACTCCTCAAGGGTGATGTAGCGGGACAGATACCAGGGCGGGGTATGGGGCGAGGCGCGCAGTTGCGCGACGGGTCGCCTGCCAGGGCGTCTGCGTGTAGTGCGGATGCTGAAAAGGCAGATGCCGGCGCGCAGTGTGTCGCGCCGGCATTGCGCTGCGATTACTCGGCAGCGGCTTCTTCGGACTTCTTGCCCTTGCGCGGGGCCTTCTTGTCGCCTTCGCTGAACTCTTCCTCGCGCACGGTGGCGGAGTTCGGGGCAGCGGCCTTGCCTTCCAGAACGGCGTCGGCGGCGGCGCGGGCGTACAGCTGCACAGCGCGGATGGCGTCATCGTTGCCCGGGATGGCGTAGTCCACCAGGGCCGGATCGTAGTTCGAGTCAACCACGGCGATCACCGGGATGCCGAGCTTCTTCGCTTCCTTGATGGCGATGTCTTCGTGACCGATGTCGATGACGAACAGGGCGTCGGGCAGACGGTTCATTTCCTTGATGCCGCCCAGCGAGGCCAGCAGCTTCTCGCGCTCGCGGCGCAGGCCCAGCACTTCGTGCTTGAC
>JBEVNH010000072.1:0-10225 GCA_040508175.1 Pseudoxanthomonas sp. | reverse complement strand
TAGAACTGGCTGATTCCTTGAAACAACGACAGCAGGCGAAAAAAAAACGGGCGCCGGATGGCGCCCGTTTCCATGCCGCGGTGTGCCGCGGGTCGATCAGTAGCGGTAGTGGTCCGGCTTGTAAGGACCCTCGACCGACACGCCCAGGTAATCGGCCTGTTCCTTGCTGAGCTTGGTCAGCTTCACGCCGATCTTCTCCAAGTGCAGGCGGGCCACTTCCTCGTCGAGCTGCTTGGGCAGGATGTAGACCTTCTTCTCGTAGCTGTCCTTGTTCTGCCACAGGTCGATCTGCGCCAGGGTCTGGTTGGCGAACGAGTTGGACATGACGAAGCTCGGGTGGCCGGTGGCGCAACCCAGGTTCACCAGGCGGCCGTCGGCCAGCAGGAAGATCGCGTTGCCATTGCCGAAGACGTACTTGTCGACCTGCGGCTTGATGTTGATCTTCTCCACGCCCGACAGCGCGTTGAGCGCGTCGACCTGGATCTCGTTGTCGAAGTGGCCGATGTTGCACACGATGGCCTGGTCCTTCATCGCCTGCATGTGCTCGACGGTGATGATGTCCTTGTTGCCGGTGGTGGTGACGTAGATGTCGCCGCGGCCGAGCGTGGCCTCAATCGTGTTGACCTCGAAGCCTTCCATCGCCGCCTGCAGCGCGCAGATCGGGTCGATCTCGGTGACCACCACGCGGGCACCGTAGGCGCGCAGCGAGGCCGCCGAGCCCTTGCCCACGTCACCGTAGCCGCAGACCACCGCGACCTTGCCGGCCAGCATCACGTCCATCGCGCGCTTGAGGCCATCGGCCAGCGATTCGCGGCAACCGTACAGGTTGTCGAACTTGGACTTGGTGACCGAGTCGTTGACGTTGATCGCCGGCACCAGCAGCTTGCCGGACTCGGCGATCTGGTACAGGCGGTGCACGCCGGTGGTGGTTTCTTCGGACACGCCCTTCCAGTCCTTGACCACGCGGCCCCAGAAACCCGGGCGCTCGCTGGCCACGCGCTTGAGCAGCGCCTTGATCACGCTTTCCTCGTGCGAGGAGGCAGGCTCGTCGACCCACTTCGAGCCGTTTTCCAGCTCGAAGCCCTTGTGGATCAGCAGGGTCACGTCACCGCCGTCGTCGACCACCAGTTCCGGGCCGGTCTGGGTGCCGTCGGCCAGGGTGAAGGTCAGCGCGTCGAGCGTGCAGTCCCAGTATTCCTCCAGCGTCTCGCCCTTCCAGGCGAACACCGGCGTGCCGGTGGCGGCGATGGCGGCGGCGGCGTGGTCCTGGGTCGAGAAGATGTTGCAGGACGCCCAGCGCACGTCGGCGCCGATGTCCTTCAGCGTTTCGATCAGCACCGCGGTCTGGATGGTCATGTGCAGCGAGCCGGTCACGCGCACGCCCTTCAGCGGCAGGGTGGCGGCGTGCTTGCGGCGGATCGACATCAGGCCCGGCATCTCGTGCTCGGCGATGTCCAGCTCCTTGCGGCCCCAGTCGGCCAGGGAAATGTCGGCGACCTTGTAGTCGCCTTCGGTCGAGAAGGTCTTCAGTTGCGCATTCATGCAGATTGCTCCGGTCAAGGGCGGGCGTGGAAGCTCGCGGTTGCCGGGCGCCGTTGCAGGAATGAATCACCGAGCCTGGCCCGGGGGCGTGCGCGTGGCACGGTTCGGGTCGCAGCGCCCCTCGGCGAGGTGCGCAGTATATCGCCGCCACCAAAGTCGAGCGATGAACACGTCTGCCTTGCAGTAGGCTTGGCGTCCCTCACCGACCGGGTAAGTGTGGCTTTGAAGATGAGTTCATCTGCAACTGTGTCGGCATCGTCGTCGATTTCCGAATTCGCCACCCCCGACCTTCCGCTGCGCGACGATGTGCGTCGGTTGGGTGCCCTGGTGGGCGAAATGCTGGCCGAACAGGTCTCCGGCGCCTTCCTGGGCCAGATCGAGGCCATCCGCACGGCCGCCATCGCCCGTCGCCAGAAGGGCGAAACCACCGAACATCTGGCTGAAACCCTGATCGACCTGCCGCCGGAAGAGGCCGAGGCGCTGATTCGCGCCTTCAGCGCGTATTTCCAGGTGGTGAACATCGCCGAGCGCGTGCATCGCATCCGGCGCCGCCGTGATTACCAGCGCCAAGGCAATGCGCCACAACCCGAAGGCCTGCAGGCCAGCCTGCTCAAGCTCAAGGAGCAGGGCGTGGACCTGGCCGAAGCGACCGCGTGGCTGTCGCGCATCGACCTGGAGCCGGTGTTCACTGCGCACCCGACCGAGGCGGTGCGTCGCGCGCTGCTGGAGAAGGAACACATGATGGTGTCCAGCCTGGTCAACGGGCTGGACGGCACGCGCACGCCAGGCGAGGCGACCACCGATGCGGCGCGGTTCCGCATGGCGCTGACGGCCGCGTGGCAGACCGCCGATTCCTCGCCGGTGCGTCCGACCGTGGCCGACGAACGCGAGCACGTCGGCTTCTATCTGACCGAAGTGCTGTATCGCGTGGTGCCGGTCTTCTACGAGTCGCTGGAACACGCTTTCATCGAGGTATACGGTTCTGCACCGGACCTGCCGCGCGTGCTGCGCTTCGGCACCTGGGTGGGCGGCGACATGGACGGCAATCCGAACGTCGATGCCACCACCATCCAGGCCACGCTGGATGCGCAGCGTCGCGCGGTGCTGGAGCGCTACCTCAAGGAGCTGTGGCAGCTGGCCAGTCTGCTGAGCCAGTCGACCACGCTGGTGACGGTCAGCGACGCGCTGCAGGCGCGCCTGATGCAATACCAGGCCGAGCTGCCGGAGGCGGCCAAACGCTCGCGCCCGCGCCACGGCGACATGCCGTATCGCCTGTTCAACGACCTCATGCGCGCGCGCCTGCGTGCCACGCTCGAAGACGCACCGGGCAGCTATGCGGCGCCCGATGAATTCGCACAGGACCTGCAACTGATCCTGGACAGCCTGGAGGCGCACAAGGGCCTGCATGCCGGCTGGTTCGCGGTGCGGCGTCTGTTGTGGCGGCTGCGCACGTTCGGCTTCCACCTGGCGCGGCTGGACGTGCGCCAGGAATCCAGCGTGCATGCGCGCGCCGTGGCCGATGCGCTGGGCGAGGCCGAGCCGGACGAACAGGATGGGGCCGCACGCGCCAGCGCGCTGCAGCCTTACGCGTCGGGCGAACAGGTCCTGCCGACCTCCGATGACGAAGGCAATGCCCGGCTGGATGCGGTGTTTGCCGCGTTGGCCGATGCGCGCGCGCGCCACGGCGCCGATGCGCTAGGCAGTTACATCATCTCCATGGCGCACAGCCGCGCCGACGTGCTGACCGTGCTGGCCTTGGCGCGTCGCGGTGGGCTGGTCGATGACAACGGCCAGGTGCCGCTGGACATCGCCCCGCTGTTCGAAACGGTCGATGACCTGCGGCATGGCCCGGCGGTGCTGCGCGATCTCGCCGCCGATCCGGTCTACCGCCAGCATCTGGCCGCGCGCGGTGACACGCAGATGGTGATGCTGGGCTATTCGGACAGCGGCAAGGACGGCGGCACCACGGCCTCGCGCTGGGGGCTGCAGCGTGGCCAGGTGGAGCTGCTGGAAGCGGCGCAAGACCTGGGCATCAAGCTCACCTTCTTCCACGGCCGTGGCGGCTCGATCAGCCGCGGTGGCGGCAAGACCACGCGTGCGGTCGATGCGTCCCCGCGCGGCAGCGTCGATGGTCGCCTGCGCGTGACCGAACAGGGCGAGGTGATCCATCGCAAGTACGGCATCCGCGCGCTGGCGGTGCGTTCCCTGGAACAGTCGCTGGGCGCGGTGCTGGTGTCGAGCATCCGCCCACGCCCGGCCGAGCCGCGCGAGGTGCAGTGGCGCAGGATCATGGACACCGTGTCCAGGGCCAGCAATCGCGCCTACCTGGACTTCGTCGGTGCGAAGGGCTTCATGGATTACTTCCGTGCGGCGACGCCGATCGACGTGATCGAGCGCATGACGCTGGGGTCGCGCCCGTCGCGTCGCCTGGGCCAGGACGCGGCGCTGGGCAACCTGCGCGCGATCCCGTGGGTGTTCGCCTGGAGCCAGGCACGCTCCACCATTCCCGGCTGGTACGGCGTGGGCAGCGGTTTGGCGGCGGCAGTGGAGGAATTCGGCGAGGACGCCGTGCGCGAGATGGGTCGCGACTGGCCGTTCGTACGGACCTTCTGGGACGACATCGCGATGGTGCTGGCCAAGGGGGACCTGGACATCGCGGCGCTGTTCTCGCAGCTGTCGGGCGAAGCCCTGCATCAACAGTTCTTCCCGCGCATCCAGGCCGAGCACGCGTTGACGCAGCAATGGCTGCTCACGCTGTCGGGCAATGACACGCTGCTGCAGCACGACCAGCGGCTGGCATTGTCCATCCGCCTGCGCAATCCCTACATCGATCCAATGAGCCTGCTGCAGGTGGACCTGCTCAAGCGCTGGCGCGCCGCCGACCGCGAGGACGATGCCTTGTTGCGTGCATTGGTGGCCAGTGTCAATGGCGTCTCGCAAGGTGTACAGAACACGGGCTGAGTTGAAGCGAGGAGTGAGCGAGCGCGCACTTCCTCCTCCCATTGCTACTCCCCGTGCCAGGCGCCCACCTTGCGCCGACTGTCGGCGGAAGGTGGGCTGGCTTTGCTACTACGTCCAACGCTGTCCGTTGAGAGAAGAGGCGGAAGTCCTAGCAAGGACACGCCCAGTGAACCCGCCTTTACTCACTTCTCACTTCTCTCCACCCACTCCTCGTCGTCAGATTCGCAGCGAAGAAGGATCCGGCCCCAGGCGCGTGCCGGCATCCAGCCTGGAGATCTGCGCCATCTCCGCTGCGCTGAGTTCGAAGTCGAAGATGTCCGCGTTCTCCTTGATGCGCGCGGGCGTCACCGACTTGGGGAACACCACCAGGCCCAGCTGCACGTGCCAGCGCAGAATCACCTGCGCGGCGCTCTTGCCGTGCGCCTGGCCGATGGCCTGCAGGCCCGCGTCCTTGAGCAGCTCGCCGCCCTGTGCCAGCGGGCTCCAGGATTCGGTCAGGATGCCGTGCTGGTGGTGATAGTCGCGCAGTGCGCTCTGCTGCAGCAGCGGATGCAGCTCGATCTGGTTCACCACCGGCATGACGCCGGTCTCGGCCAGCAGATGCTCGATATCGGCCACACGGAAGTTGGACACGCCGATGCTGCGCACCTTGCCCTGCTCCTGTGCGGCGATCATGGCTTTCCAGGTATCGACGAACTTGTCGTCCTCCGGGCACGGCCAATGGATCAGGTACAGGTCCACATAGTCGAGCTTGAGCTTGTCCAGACTGGTGTCCAGTGCCTTGAGCGTGCTGTCGCGACCCTGGTCGGCGTTCCACAGCTTGGTGGTGATGAACAGCTCTTCGCGTGGCAGGCCTGCGTCAGCAATGGCGCGGCCGACGCCTTCTTCGTTCTTGTAGATCGCGGCGGTGTCGATATGGCGATAGCCCAGCTTGAAGGCCTCGCCGACCACGCGCGCGGTCTCGTCCGCCGGCGTCTGCCAGACGCCCAGGCCGAATTGCGGGATGCGGCGGCCATCGATCAGCGGAAGGGTGGGAATGGATGACATGGGGTAGATCCTCGATGGGGCAAAAATCAGACGGGGGAAGATACGCCAGCCGATGTTCTGAGGATGCCAAACAGGCGCCCATGGCCTGCAACACCGCGTTGCAGCAGGCCCGCTGCAGCACGTCCGGTAACAGCACGTCCGGTAACAGCACGGTTGTGGGGAAAAGCGGGCAGGTGCGATTGCACAAGCGGACATGCGTGTCCGAAAATAACGCATGACCCGACAACGCCCCGATGCGGCCCAGCGCCGCCGCCAACTGCTCGACGCCGCCGATGAGGTCTTCTGCCAGCACGGCGTGCTGGCGCCACTGGAACTGGTGATCGAACGCGCGGGTCTGGGGCGGGCGACGCTGTACCGCAACTTCGCCGACCGCGCCGCGCTGATGGAGGCGTTGCTGGACCGCAGCCTGCTGGCGCTGCAGGCCCGGGCGCGGGATCTGGCAGCGCATCCGACGGGGTTCTTCGAGCTGCTGCGCGACGCGGCCGAGCACATGGCGGTTTCGGCCGCGCTGGTGGACTACTGGCGCACGATGGCGCGCACGCATCGGGTGGTGACCCAGGCGCAGGCGCGCACGTTGGCGATCTTCGCACCGCTCTTGGAGGTCGCCATCGCCAGCGGGCGCTGTCGCGCGGATCTGGCGCAGGACGACGTTGCACTGATGCTCAACATGCTGGCCGGCTGTCTGCGTGGCGAGACCGAGGCCGAGCGCCGCGCGCTGGCATTGCGCGCGTGCGAGTTGCTAGGTGATGCCTTGGTGCCAGCCGTGATGCGGCAGGCCACGTGAACCTGGCAGGCGCGGGGCGCGTGGCGGGCCGCTGGGCGGCGCGGCTGGCGCTGCTGCTGGTCGCCGCGTGGGGAGGGCTGTTCCTCTGGTTCCTGCCGCAGGTGGCCCAGGGCTGGCGCATCACGTTGCTGCTGCCCTGGCTGGCCCTGGCCGGGCTGGCGCTGCGACGCTGGCGGCGCGGCCTGCGCTTTGCCACCGCACCGGTGCTGTTCGGCGTGGCGGGCATCGTGCTGGTGTGCGTGTTCTTCAGCCTGCAGCCCCAACCCCGGCGCGACTGGGCCGACGACGTTGCGCACCAGCCGCGCGCGCGCATCGCAGGCAACCTGCTGACGCTGTACGAAGTCCGCAACTTCCACTGGCGCAGCGAGCAGGATTACACCGTGCGCTGGGAGACGCGGCAGTACGACCTGGACACGCTGGCCACGGCCGACCTGGCCGTGTCCTACTGGATGGGGCCGGCCATCGGCCACACGCTGGTGTCGTTCGGGTTCGACGACGGCCGGCAACTGGTGTTCTCGTTGGAGATCCGCAAGGAGCGCGGTGAGGCGTTCTCCGCGCTGGCCGGCTTCTTCCGCAATTACGAACAGGTGATGGTGGCCGCCGACGAGCGCGACATCCTGCGCGTGCGCACCAACGTGCGCGGCGAGGACCTGTATCTGTACCGCCTGAATCTTTCGCGCGCCACGCTGCGCAGCCTGCTGCTGGGCTACCTGCAGGATGCCCAGCGCCTGCGCGCGCAACCGGCGTTCTACAACACGCTGACCGGCAACTGCACCACCGTGCCTTTCCGCCTGGTACGGGCCATCGACCCAGGCCTGCCACTGGACTATCGCCTGCTGCTGTCGGGCTATCTGCCCAATTATGCTTACGACCAGCACGGCCTGTTGCCCGGACATGCGTTCCAGGCACTGCATGACGCCGGGCGCGTCACGGCACGGGCCAGGGCGGCGGGGGACGCCGCGGATTTCTCTACACGGATTCGGATCGGCATGCCGACCAAGGCAGCGGAAAGCAGATGAGGCAGGCGCAGGGACGGCGGGTCAGCGTGGCGCGATGGGGAGTGGTACTGGCAGCGCTGCTGCTGGGTGGCTGCGCGATGGTGACGGTGGAGTCGCGCGGGCCGGCGCAATACGTGGCCAGCAAGCGCGGTGACGTGCTGACCACCGGTGAACTGGGCGATGCCAGCCGGGAAATGCTGCGCGTGGCCGGGCTGGACCCCGGGGCGTGCCAGAAGGCGATCCCGGGGTGCGTGGAGGCGCTGCGCCAGGTTGGGAACGTCAACGAGGAGCGGCGCCTGGCCACCTTGTCCGAACTGCTGACCATGCAGGCCCTGGCGTTGACGCCCAAAGAAGGCCTGCCGCGCACCGATCAGGCGATGGATGCCTGGCTGCAGGCCGCGCGCTACGCGTATGCCTACCTGTTCTTCAGTCCGCGTACGCCCAGCCAGCGGGCCTTCGAAGACCGGCAGACGCAAGTGCGCGATTACTACAACTACGCCACCCAGCGCGTGGTCTCCAGTCTGTTCGATCGCTGGCATGCACAGGCCGCCGCCGGCCAGGCGCTGGCGGCCGGCTCCATGCCGGTCGGCGGCTGGACGGTGACGACCGAGCTGGGCGATTTCCGCCTGCCCGGCGGTGTGGGCGCGCCGGATGCGGTGATTCCCGCCTCGATGCTGGCCTTCGAAGGCTTGCGCAGTACCTATCGACGCGACGGCTTTGGCGCGGAAATGGTGGCCGAGGTGGCGCCGTCGCGCGTGGGCGATCCCAGTGGCCTGGCGCCGCCGCCGGAGACCGCGCAGGAGGTGCCCGCTCCCAAGCAGGACGAACGCACCTTCAGCGAACTGCCCTATGCACCGGCGACGCTGCTGCTGCGCTTCGAGGGCGCGGACCTGCAGCCGGTGCTGGCCAGCCAGGCCGTCACCGTGGTGCCGTACGACCCGTATCGTCAGGCCGAGATCGACGTGCACGGCCAACGCGTCCCCCTGGCGGCCAACTACACCGCCGCCTACGGCCTGTGGCTGGCCCGGTCGGGTTTTGCCGCACAGTCGCTGCGATCGATGCTGGGGCGCGAACGCGGCATCGATCATCCGCATCTGTACCTGATGCAGCCCTACGACCCGGATCGCCGCATCCTGCTGATGTTGCACGGCCTGGGCAGCAGCCCCGAGGCGTGGGTGAATGTCGCCAACGAGATCATGGGCGACGAGCAGCTGCGACGCGGCTACCAGATCTGGCAGGTCTACTACCCGACCAACATGCCGTTGGCCTGGAACCGCTCGGAAATCCAGCAGCTTGTGGCGCAGACGCTGCAGCACTTCGATCCCGACGGACGCGCGCGTGCCTCGCGCGACATGGTGCTGATCGGGCACAGCATGGGCGGCGTGCTCGGGCGCCTGCTGCTGACCTCGTCCAACGGCGACCAGGTCTGGAACACGCTGACCGCCGGCCGCAATCTCGACAGCGAGCGCGGCAAGCGCGCGCGGCAATACCTCAAGCCGCTACTGACGTTCGAGCCGTTGCCGCAGGTAGACCACGCGATCTTCATCGCCGCCCCGCATCGCGGCACGCAGGCGGCGGAGACACGCCTGGGGCGCTTTGTCGGGCGGCTGGTGCGCCTGCCGGTGCGCTTGTTGGACCGCTTCACCGACGCCTTGAAGGAGCTGGCCGGCGGTGAAGCCGATGGCCCGCCGGTGGTGCCCAACAGCATCGACAACCTGCGCGACAGCGATCCGTTCGTGCGCGCGGTGGCCGAGCTGCCGGTGTCGTCGCGTGTGGGCTTCAACACGATCATTGCCCAGCGTGATCCAGCCGTGCCGCTGCTTGATTCGGACGACGGCCTGGTGCCGTATCGCAGCGCCCATCTGGAAGGGGCCGAGTCGGAAAAGATCATCCTGGGCGGGCACAGCATCCAGGAAAGTCCGCAGGCCATCCTGGAAATCCGCCGCATCCTGCACCAGCAGCTCGAAGACCAGCGTTGATGTGTCAGGCTGCGGAAAGCCCTGAGGAGAGCGCACCGTGACGCAGACCGTGATGCCCGTGCTTCGCATGACCGATGCAAGCCGCAGCCTGTCGTTTTACGTGCAGGGGCTCGGGTTCGCGGTGGATTGGGAATACCGGCACGCGCCGGGGCTTCCGGTCTTCGCGCAGCTCACGCGGCAGGGGCAGGCGCTGTGCCTGACCGAGCACGCCGACGATTGCCAGGTGGGCGGCGCGGTCTACCTCACGGTGCCCGATGTGGACGCGTGTTTCAGTGCGTTCACCGCTACGGGATGGGTGCAGGCCCGCGCGCCGCAGGACATGCCATGGGGCGCACGGGAATTCACCGTGGTGGACCCGGATGGCAACCGGCTCACTTTCACACGTGAGCTGGCGGATTGAGTTGCGACGCAGGCGGGCATCACGTCACGCCACCGCCTGAGTCGCACCTCGCGGACGGCGATCAGCCGTCCAGTTCGCTCCAGCGGGCGTACGCCGTTTCCAGCTGGACGTTCAAGGCGGCCAGGGCCTCATTGGCCGCCACGATGCTCGCGGGATCCTGCTGGAAGAACGCCGGCTCTGCCATGGCCGCAGTGCGCTTGGCGATATCGGTTTCCAGTTGTTCGATGCGCAGCGGCAGCTGCTCCAGTTCGCGCTGGTCCTTGAAGCTGAGCTTCTTCTTTGGCGCGGACGGTGCGGCGGCCGCCGCGGCGTTGGCCGCGATGACCTGCTCCTGCGCGGTGCGGTCGGTGATCACGCCGGCGCTGTCAAAGCCGGTACGCCCGCTCGGACGCTGGCGCAGCCAGTCGTTGTAGCCGCCGACGTAATCACCCAGGCGACCGCCGCCTTCCAGCACCAGGGTGCTGGTGACCACGTTGTCGATGAAGTCGCGGTCGTGGCTGACCAGCAGCAGCGT
>JBEVNH010000007.1:0-6404 GCA_040508175.1 Pseudoxanthomonas sp. | reverse complement strand
ACGCCCAAGCGCGTGGCCAAGGCCTACGGCGACTGGTTCAGCGGCTACCGCAACGATCCGCGCGAATACCTGGCCCGCACCTTCGAGGAAGTCGCCGGTTACGACGAGCTGATCGTGCTGCGCGACATCGAGTACGAAAGCCACTGCGAGCACCACATGGCGCCGATCATCGGCCGCGTGCATGTCGGCTACCTGCCTGCGGGCAAGGTGGTGGGCATCAGCAAGTTGGCGCGCGTGGTGGATGCTTATTCGCGCCGCTTCCAGGTGCAGGAAAAGATGACCGCGCAGATCGCCCAGTGCATCCAGGAGGTGCTGCAGCCGCGCGGCGTGGGGGTGGTGGTGGAAGGCGCGCACGAATGCATGACCACCCGCGGCGTGCACAAGCGCGGCGTCAGCATGGTCACCAGCAAGATGCTGGGGGAATTCCGCGAGGATGCGCGGACGCGGGCCGAGTTCCTGCGTTTCATCGAAGTCGGCGGCAAGCGCTGACCCTGTTGCTGCACGTCTTTTCGCTGCACGTCCCCGCGAGGTCACCATGCCTGCATCCCTGCGTCGTCCGGTGATGACCGATCCTGCTGCCCAGGCCTGCCCCTGCGGCAGCAGCGACAGTTACGCCCGTTGCTGCGGACCGTTGCATGACGGCGCGCCGGCGCCCACGGCCGAAGCGCTGATGCGCTCGCGCTACAGCGCCTATGTGCTGGAAAAACCCGATTACCTGCAGCGCAGCTGGCATGTCTCCACGCGTCCGGCCACGCTGTCGCTGGAAGACGACACCACCGCCGGCACCACCTGGCTGGGCTTGTCGGTGAAGTCGCACACGGCCACCGGTGCGGAGACGGCGGAGGTTGTGTTCGTCGCGCGCTTCCGCATGGGTGGCGCCCCGGCCCAGCGCATGCTGGAGCGCAGCCGCTTCGTGCGCGAGGGCGGCCGCTGGTATTACCTCGATGGTGACGTCGGCTGAGTCCGCGCGCTGACGCGCGATGCCGCCGCACGCTCAAGGGCCGTGTGAACGACCGCTTGGTCATGGACCTGGCCAGGCGGGACAGCGCCGCCTGATCCGTGCAGCCTCAGGGCTGCGCCGCGCCTGCTGATCGTCGCAGGCCCCCGGCTGGATGGCAGGCTCTTTCCTGCGTGGCCTGCCGCGCCGCTAGACTTGGCGGCCTCGACCCCGCCGGCGCCGCGCCCCGTGTCCACTTCCGCACTGCCCGACAAGCGCCGCGCTGCGGTGATCTTCGTGTTCATCGTCGTGCTGATCGATGTACTGTCCTTCGGCGTGATCATTCCGGTGTTGCCGGGTTTGGTGCGTGAGTTCAGCGGCGGCGATTACGCACGCGCGGCGTACTGGGTCGGCGCATTCGGGTTCCTGTTCGCGGCGATCCAGTTCGTGTCCGCGCCGATCCAGGGCGCGTTGTCCGATCGCTTCGGCCGGCGTCCGGTGATCCTGTTGTCCTGCCTGGGACTGGGATTGGATTTCATCCTGGCCGCCCTCGCGCCCTCGCTGTGGTGGCTGCTGACCGCGCGCATCGTCTCGGGCATCTTCTCGGCCAGCTTCAGCACGGCCAATGCCTACATTGCCGACGTGACCGAGCCGGACAAGCGTGCCAAGGCCTTCGGCATGCTTGGCGCGGCCTTCGGCCTGGGCTTCATCGCTGGCCCGCTGGCGGGCGGTGCGCTGGGGGCCATCGATCTGCGCGCGCCGTTCTGGCTGGCGGCAGGCCTGGCGCTTCTGAATTTCTGCTACGGCCTGTTCGTTCTGCCCGAATCGCTGCCGCCGGAACGCCGCAGCCAGCGCTTCGACTGGTCGCATGCCAACCCGATCGGCTCACTGACGCTGCTGCGGCGCTATCCGCAGGTCGGTGGACTGGCGGCCATGATGTTCCTGGCCAATCTGGCGCACTACGTCTATCCCAGCATCTTCGTGCTGTTTGCCGAGTACCGCTTCGCTTGGAGCGAGATGCGGGTCAGCTGGGTGCTGGCGGCCGTTGGCGTGTGCACGGTGATCGTGCAGGGCGTGCTGGTGGGCAAGGTGGCGCCGCGCTTTGGCGAGCGCCGGACGCTGCTGTTCGGCCTGGCCTGCGGCGTGGTGGGCTTCATCATCTACGGGCTGTCGCCAACCGGTGCGCTGTTTCTCATCGGCCTGCCGATCAGCGCGCTGTGGGGCCTGGCCAGCCCAGCGGCGCAGTCGCTGATCACGGCGCGTGTCGGCGCCGACGTGCATGGCCGCATCCAGGGCGCGTTGATGAGTTTGGTCAGCCTGGCCGGCGTCTTCGGCCCACCCCTGTTTGCCGGTGCCTTCGGTTGGTTCATCAGCGACCATGCGCCGTTGCGCCTGCCTGGCGCGCCTTGGCTGATCGCCGGGGTGCTGCTGGCCGCAGGCTGGCTGGTGGCCTGGCGCGTGGCGCGCGTCCCGGCAGCGTCCCCCGTTTGATGCCGTTTCCGCCTGTCTCTGGAGTGTGTCCCATGACCCTGGATCTGATCGAAGACCTGCTGCACGGCGTGCCCGTGCTGCGCCTGACCACCACACAGTGCACGGCGGCATTCTCGCTGCATGGCGGGCAACTGCTGTCCTGGGCACCGGCCGGTGCCGCCGACGTGCTGTGGGTGTCGCCCACCACCACGCGCCCGCCGGGGGCGATCCGCGGCGGCGTGCCGATCTGCTGGCCGTACTTCGCCAAGCAAGGCCAGCCCGACGATGCGATCCAGCATGGCTTCGCGCGCAATACCGTGTGGACGTTGGCGTCGGCCGAACTCGATGCCGAGGGTGTCGCCGAACTGCAGCTGTCGTTGCCCGCTTCCGATGCGGTGCCGATGCGCCTGACCCAGCGCTGGCGCCTGGGCACCGTGTTGCAGCAGGAATTGACCAGCACCCAGACCGGCGATACCGCGTTGACCTTCACCGACGCGCTGCACACCTACTTCCATGTCGGCGATGCCACACGCGTACACCTTGAAGGCCTGGAGGGGTTGGATTACGCCAACAAGTACGACGGCCAGATCTATCGCCAGCAAGGGCCGTGGTCGTTGGACGATCCGCGCGACCCGGGCCGTAGCGACCGCATCTACCACGCCGCTGGCGGCCACTATGTGCTGCACGATCCTGCGCTGTCGCGGCGACTGGAGATCATGACCGGCGGCAGCGCCTCGGTCGTGGTGTGGAACCCGGGGGCGGAGGGCGCGCGCGGCATGAAGGATGTGCCGGATGCGGACTGGACCGGGTTTGTCTGTATCGAGGCGGCCAATGCGCTACCCGACGAGGTGACGTTGCAACCGGGGCAATCGCACACCTTGTCGCATCAGGTGCGGGTGCTGCCGGGCTGAGCCGCACGTTGCGGTGATCGCGTCCGGCGGTCACCGCAACCCGCGCTTCCGGCGTAGATGCGGCGATGCCGCATGCTTACGACCGGGACGCGCGAAGGCGTATCCACGCCTGATCAATCGTTCTCAACGTGCAGGATGCGGCCGTCATTAGCGGCCAGATGGATTTCCACATCCTTGCCATCGGCGCGTTCGGCTTCGGCTTTCCACAGGCCATCGTCGAAATCGACGTCGTGCACGTTGGAATAGCCAGCCGTGGCCAGCTTGGCCTTGATGTCGTTCTCGCTCAGCTGCGACACCAGCGCTTCAGCGTGCACCTGTCCGTTGGCCGGATCCACGCGCACGTCCACGCGCTTGCGGTCGCCGCTGGTGGCATCGGTCTCCCACATGCCGTCCTCGAAATCCAGGTCATCGATCTGGGTGTAGCCGGCCTTGGTCAAGAGGTCGCGCACCTGGGGTTCGGTCAGGGACGTTGCGGCTGCGGACTGCTGGGCCACGGCCGACACACTCAAGGCCATCAGCGGCGCCAGCAGCAGCGGTGCGAAATGATAGGGACGCATGCAATGTCTTCCGTCTGGTTGGGGCGGCGAACGTGGCACAGCCTGTCCCAGCGGCAGGTGAATTCACAGCTGGGAAACGACCTCGTCATCCTTGCTTCACGCGGGCTTTCACGGGTGAATCGGAGGTCGCCCAACGTTGGCCGTCATGGCGCTGCCTGCTAGGCTTCGACGACCTCGTTCCATGCTCCAGGATTCTTCCGCGCCGATGCCTTCATCGCCTGTCGATACTGCCCCCAGTGCTGCACAGCAGCTGCGTGCGGCCACGCACGATGCACACGTTGCGGTGGAATCCCTGCCGATGCAGCAGGCGCTGAGCGAGGGCACGCTGGAGCGCGCGGACTATGTGGCCATCCTGCAGCGCCATCACGCGTTGCTGGCCCGTTGGGAGCGTGACCAGCACGACTGGCTTCGCGCGCTGCCGGCACAGCAGTGGACCTACCGTTGGCGCGTGCCGGCGCTGCAGCACGACCTGGCGCAGCTGGGTCAGCGGGATGTGCCGCGCGATGTCACGCCCTTGCAGGCCGACGACAGGTTTGCGCGCTGGGGGATGCTGTATGTCGTCGAAGGTTCGCTGCTGGGCGGTCGCGTGATTGCCAGGCGGCTGCGTCAGCACCAGCCCGGCCTGTCCGGGGCGTTGACCTATTTCGATCTAGGCAGCGGCGACCCCACGTTGTGGCGTCGCTTCCAGCGGTGCCTGGATGCCGTGCTGCTGGATGCCGCCGCGCGACAGTCGGCGATCTCCGGCGCGGTGGCGATGTTCCGCCACTTTCACCACCATTTGAGTCAGGAAACGCCGCGATGAACGCCACGATCAACAGTGCCGGCATGCTGCCCTCGGAGATGGACGAGTGCGCACGCGAGCCCATCCATATCCCTGGGTTCATCCAGCCGTATGGCGTGCTGCTGGTCATCGACCCGGACAGCGGTCACATCGTGCAGGCCAGTGCCAATGCGGCAGCGTTGCTGGGCGTGGATCCGGCGCAGGTGCTTGGCCGGCTGTGGCAGGAGGTGCTGCACGTGGCCGGGCCGCAGCCTTCGGCGGTGATCGGAGAGCGGGGGCTGCAGCTGGGCTATGCCGACGCTCAGTTTCCTCGCCGCACCCAGCCGCCCGAACAGGCCTGGGTCGCGGCCTGGCACCTGTTCCAGCAGCAGTGGCAGGTGGAGCTGGAGCCGCGCGATGCGCCGCGCATCGAGGTCACGCTGCGCGATGCCATGCCGGTGGTGCGCCTGATCGAACGCGATGCCTCGGTGCTGGAAGCCAGCCACCGCCTGGCGCGCGAGATCCATGCCACGCTGGGCTACGACCGGGTCATGGTCTACCGCTTCGATGAGGACTGGAACGGCGATGTCATCGCCGAAACCTGCCGTCCGGAGCTGGAGACCTATCTGGGATTGCATTACCCGGCCACGGATATTCCTTCGCAGGCCCGTGCGCTGTACCTGCGCAACCGCGTGCGCCAGATCGCGCATGTGAACTATGCGCCGGTGCCGATCGAGCCGACCCTGCACCCAGTGACCGGCCAGCCGGCGGACCTGAGCGATGTCACCGTGCGCAGCGTCTCGCCGATCCATCTGGAATACCTGGCCAACATGGGCGTCAGCGCGACCCTGGTGACCTCCATCGTGGTCAACGACCTGCTGTGGGGCCTGGTGGCCTGCCACCACTACAGCCCGCACTTTGCCAGCCACGGCATGCGCGATGTGGCCGACGCGCTGACCCGCGCACTGGCCGGGCGCATCGGCGGCCTGCAGGCAGTGGATCGCGCGCGCAACGAGACCGCGTTGCTCACCGTGCGCGAGAAACTCATCACCGCGTTCAACGATGCCACCGTCATGACGCCTGAGCTGTTGGGCGAGATGGCGCCGGAGTTGATGGACGTGGTCGATGCCGATGGCGTGGCGGTGTTCCATGGGGCGCACGTGACCCGCTACGGCACGCTGCCGCCGGGCGATGGGCTGTCGCGCATCCGTGAGCAGATCGAACGTCGCGATTACAAGAACCTGCGCGAAGGCGTGGTCGGTGCGCTGCATGTGGACCAGATCGGCAAGTCCTTCCCCGAGCTGGCCGACCTGGCGCCGATGGCCGCTGGTTTCATCTTCGTACCGCTGATGCCGCAGTCGCGCAGCGCGCTGCTGTGGACTCGGCGCGAGCAGGTGCAGACGGTGAACTGGGCCGGCAATCCGGCGTTGGCCAAACTGCGCGACATCCCCAATTCGCGGCTGTCGCCCCGCAAGAGTTTCGATCTGTGGCAGGAGACCGTGCGCGGGCGCTCGCGTCCTTGGTCGATCCTGCATCTGGAAGGCGCGCGCAGCCTGCGCGTGTTGATCGAGTTGATGGAGCGCAAGCGCTACCAGCAGGATTTCACCATGCTGGAAGCCTCCCTGGCGCGTCTGCGCCAGGGCGTGGCGATCATCGAGCAGGCTGGTGGCGAGCAGATGCCGCTGCGCGTGGCCTATGTCAATGCCGCCTTCGCACAGGCCACCGGTTGGGACGCGGCCGAATTGATCGGGCGTGAGCTGGGCCAGCTG
>JBEVNH010000206.1:0-13033 GCA_040508175.1 Pseudoxanthomonas sp. | reverse complement strand
GCACGCAGGCGCACAAGCAGACCTCCGATACCTTCCAGGCCGCGCTCGGTGGCAAGTGGCACAACGACCGGGTCACGCTCTCCAGTGAACTGGCCTACACCTGGTCGGTCAACAAGCACCGTGCGATGACGCTAGACATGGGCATGGATGCGCCACGGATGCACATGACCGATGCCGGCGGCGTGCCCAACACCTGGGCGACCAATTTCGACGGCTCGCCGTTCGGCGTGACGAACCCGGGCAACTGGTACCTGAGCCAGTACTACGACAGCTGGGACCAGCAGAAGGGCGAGGAGTGGGCCTGGCGCGGCGATTCCAACATCAAGCTCGATGCCGGCCCGATCAGCTCGATCGATGCCGGCGTGCGCGTGAGCCGGCGCACGGCCAGCAACCACGGCGGCGGCCCCGGCGCGATGGACAACCTCACCGGCAACCGCATCTCTCTCGACGGCGTGCCGGGGCTGGCGGACGTGACGCCGGGCAACATGCTCGATGGCGCGCGTCCGTTCGGCACCGATCGCTGGGCCTCAGCCAACGCCAACTACCTGCTGCAGCAGACCGCGCAGCTGCGCACGCTGATGGGCCAGTCGCCGGACACGCCGGCCGAGCTGGCCTCGCTGTATTTCGACGACCGCGAGGACAACTACGCGGCCTATCTGCAGGTCAACTACGGCTTCACCCTGGGCAACGTGCCGGTGGATGGCCGCATCGGCGTGCGCGCCACGCGCCTGGAATCCTCATTGAGCGGCACGCGCACGACCGATGGCGTGGACGCGCCGACGAAGATCGAACAGTCCCAGACCAAGTACCTGCCCAACCTCAATGCCAACTTCTCGTTGACCGAGACGCTGATCCTGCGCGCGGCCGCCAGCCAGACCATCGCACGTCCGGCCTTCGCCGATCTCAACCCGCAGCTGTCGCTGTTCGAATCCACCGACAGCCTCCCGGCGCGCGGCAACGGCGGCAACCCGGACCTGCGGGCGGTGGAGTCGAAGAACGCGGACCTGTCGCTGGAGTGGTATTTCAAGCCGGGCTCGCTGCTGTCGGTGGCGGGCTTCCACCGCAAGATCGACGGCTACGTGCAGAACTACGCGGCCGACGAGGTCATCGGCGACGTCACCTATTCCATCACCCGTCCGCGCAACACCGGGCAGGGCACGCTCAAGGGCGTGGAAGTGGGCTATACGCAGTTCTACGACTTCCTGCCCGGCTGGCTGTCCGGCTTCGGCACGCAGTTGAATTACACGCACATCAGCGCCGAGGCCGAATCGCCGGCGGGCATCATGCAGCCGCTGACCAATGTCTCGGAGAATGCGTTCAACGCGATCCTGATGTACCAGTACGACCGCTTTTCCGCACGCGTGGCCTACAACCGCCGAGGCGATTACGCCACCAGCTTCAACAGCTCCGGCGACCAGCCCAGCGAGATCCGCCAGGGCAACGAGGAATGGCTGGACGTGGCGTTCAACTACGACCTCAACGACCACATGACCGTGTTCGCCGAGGCCACCAATCTGCTCGGGACCACGACGTACAACAGCTTCGGCAACAGCCAGTTCCCGCGCGATTTCGCCTCGCCCGAGCGCACGTACACGGTGGGCTTCCGTTTCAGGCTTTGAGCCATTGTCCGGGCTTGCAGGTGCAGGCCCGGGCGCCGTTGGCGGCACCATGCGGTGCGTGATCGTGCCGCGGCCTGCCCGCCACGCCTGGTCGGCGAACTGCCAGTGCAAAGATCCGCCAAGCCGTACGCCTTCCGGTCCATGCATCGGCTCGATGCGAACACGTTCGCGCCCGCCATCAACGTGACGGGCGCGACCACGAACAACCACTTGGACGATGGCCAGCGTTCGCATGATCGCGGAACCGAGCTGCGCGAACAGTCTGCGCAGAAGCAGGCCACCGAGATCAGGCGATTCTGGATGTGATGTCGCCGGTTAGCGGATCACCGTATCAATGTGTAGACATCGACAGGCTTGCCATGGCTCACCATTTGACCGTCCCGGACAAAGCCGAGCCGAGTTGCCACCCGCACCGATGATGCATTCCCGCTTGCAATGAGCGCGCGTGCCCTAGGCTCGGCTCGCATATCGAATGCCCAGCTCAACGCGGCACCTGCGGCCTCGCTCGCGTATCCATGTCCCCAGAAGTCCCGATAGGTGTTCCAGCCGATTTCAACGGTGGTTGCGGACTCTCGAAAGAACGCGCCGACGTTGCCGACCAACTGGCCGGTTGCGCGCAGTTCGACAGACCACCAGCCCGCACCGTCGATCAGCCACATGCCGGCATGAGAGCAGAACCGCCGCCAGGACGATTCCCGATCGGAAAGACCGAGGTGGGCAGCACTGACCGGGTCTGCAAGGTGTGCGGCGAACGCCTCGAAATCCGCGCGCCTGTACCCGCGAAGGAAAAGGCGCTCGGTGCTCAGTCGGGGGACGACATGAGCCATGCGGTTGTTCATCCGATGATCCTTCATGAGATGGATTCGTAAATCCGTCGGCGTGTTGCCCGTCTCAACGTGTCACTGCGCCTTGCAGCGCCGGCGGTCCAGGTCAGGACGGCTGGCGACGGTCTCGGCGATTCCTTGATCACACCTGCGTCGGCCGCACCATCTTGAACAAGGCGTCCGCGCCGGTCTGGAAATAATCGGCGGTGCCGCCTGCGCGCTGGATCGGCATGGCGGCGGCCGTGTCCCATGTGCCATCGACTACGTACTGCAGGTCCAGGTGTACGCCGACCACTTCGCCCATCACCAGCCAGCTGCGGCTAGGCGAACCATCGGCCAGCTGCAGGTGAATGATTTGTGTCACCTTGCATTCGAAGGAGGCCGGGCTCTCGGCCACGCGCGGCGCCTTGACAGCTTCGCACGGCGCAGCGGTCAGGCCGGCGCGGACGAACTCGTCGATCTCCGGCGCGAACGGCGCGGAGGAAACGTTCATCTGTTCGGCCAGCGGGCGCGTGGCCAGGTTGTAGACGAACTCGCCACTTTCGCGGATGTTGCGCAGGCTGTCCTTCTCGGTCTCGCTGGCAAAGCCGATCAGCGGCGGCATGCTGCCAAAGGCATTGAAGAAGCTGTAGGGCGCCAGGTTGGGCACGCCCGCGGGAGACAGGCTGGAGATCCAACCGATGGGGCGGGGCGCGATGATGGCCTTGAACGGGTCATGCGCCAGGCGATGGCCTTCGCTCGGGCGATAGAAATGCGTCTGCGGCATGGGTCACGACACGGTGGAAAGAACGCCAGTCTAAGGCGTGCCCGCACGGGTTGGATTCTGCGCTGCGGAATTGGCCGAAAGCGACCGCGTCCGGGTCCGGTGCTAGGAGACCTCGCCGTACATCCAGTGATCGCTGACGTAATGATCATCCGCATCTTCGGAAGCGTCATAGCACCACAGCGTGCCGATCTCGGAGACGCCTTCCGGAAGTTGCAAGCCCCATTCCGAGGCCAGGCTCCGGTTCTCGATTCTTTCCTGGTACCCGTACTGGGTCGAATCAGGATCGACCTTTCCGTGGAAGTATGCTTCGTCGAGATAGATGCAGATTTCGCTGGTGAACATGTCTGGCAAGCAGATCAGACCAGTGACGCGATAGGCCGCTGCCCAGGTCGGCTTGGCTGAAAGCAGTGATGCACATCCATCGATGATCAGCTGCGCACACGCACGCTGGACTTCGGTGGTCGCCTGCTTTCCCTCAACCATCGCGCTATGTACCGGAATCTTCCAGTTCCAATAACCCAGCGAGCTCTCAGTCAACTCCTGCTCGGTCGGGAATTCGTGGACGAATGCGGCGGACCACTTCCTCAACGCGCGCAGTCTGCGTGGAATGCCGCGAAGCTTCTGTTGGCGCTCCAAAGCGAGTCGTCGCACGAGGTATCCTGCCGGTTTGTGGCAATCAGTCCGCCGACATCGCCCGCGCGCGCCCTGCGGTCTTGGCGGCGTACAGGGCCACATCCGCACGGCCGACCAGACTGTCGGCGCGGAGGCTGGTGTCCTGGCTGGGGTGTCCGGTGGCATAGCCGACGCTGACGCTGACCACGCTGTCTTCGCCATCGGCATGCGGGATCTGCAGGGCGCGGATGTCCGCTTCCAGCCGCTCGGCGACCACACGGGCGCCGTCGTGTTCGATCTCCGGCAGCAGCAGGACGAACTCCTCGCCCCCCAGGCGCACCGGCAGATCACTGGGCCGCCGTGCGGCGTCGCGCACCGCGCCGGCCACGCGGCGCAGCGTGTCGTCGCCGGCCAGGTGCCCGTAGCGGTCGTTGTAGCGCTTGAAGTGATCGATATCGATCACCACCAGCGACATCGCGCAGCCCGCGCGCTGGCAGCGCGACCACTCCTTTTCCAGCCGCTCGTCGAACTGGCGACGGTTGGCCAACCCGGTCAGGCCGTCCAGCCAGGCCGTCTGCCGCAGCAGATCGGACTGCTGCTTGAGCAGCAGATGCACGCGCACGCGGTTGCGCATGGTGGTGATGTTGACCGGCTTGGTGATGAAGTCCACGCAGCCCACTTCCCAGCAGCGGTTCTCCTCGTCCTGCGTGCTCAGGCCGGTGACGAAGATCACCGGGATGTGCTCGGTGGCCGGGTCTTCTTTCAGGGCGCGGCACACTTCCAGCCCGCTCATGCCGGGCATCAGCACGTCCATCAGGATCAGGTCCGGCGGCGTGGCGCGGCAGAACTCCAGCGCCTGCGCACCGCTGGTGGCCATGCAGATCTCGTGCTCGCTGCGGAACACGCGATGCATGGCGTGGATGTTCAAGGGCTGGTCGTCCACGACCAGGATGCGGGCACGCGCGGGGGCGGGCAGGCCGCTGGGGATGGCAGGAGATGCGGGCAGGGCGCTCATCGCGCGCCTCCGTGGGCAAGGACATCGCAGTGCGTCAGGGCCTGGGCGAAATCCAATCGCTGCAGCGCCTGGCACAGGGCAAGGTGGGTGTCGGGGGCACGCTGGGTCAGCGCCGGATCCAGGCGCAGGAAGACGTCGAGTGCATCGAGGTTGGATTGCTGCAGCAGCTGGCGTAGTTCGGCCAGCGTGGCGCTGCCACCTTCGGGTGCGGCGGGTTCGGAGACCTGCAGCCACTGCACCAGCTGTTCGGCATCGTGCGCGCTCTGGTACACCACGGACTGCAGCTGCGCGTGTTCCTCGGCCGAGACCGGCAATGGCTGGTCTTCCGGCGCGGCGCGTGCGCGCAGTTCCAGGGTCTGGCTCAGCGCGGCGAGCGTTTCGGCACCGAAGGTGCGGCCCAGCCCTTTGAGGGTATGCAGGCCGCGGATCGCGGTCGGCCGGTCCTGCGCCTCCAAGGCGGCAGCCAGCGACGACAACAGATCGAACATCGCCTGCGGAAAGCCACCCAGTAGCTGTACAAAGCCCACAACATCGCCGCCCATGCGGTCCAGTGCGGGCTGCCACGCCAGGCCGGCCGAGGTGGGAACCTGCAGCTGGGCACGGATCGCGGAATGGGGCGGGACGGGTGGCGCGTTGGAATCCATCAGGTGGCTACGCGAGCGTGGGCATGCCGTCGGGGGCGGCAGGTGGCGCCACTCTAGCGTTCATGGCAGCAGGGCAACAGGGGGCGTGTACCGCCATTCCGCCAGCCAACATCCGCCGCGACCGCCTCAGCCCTCGCGCGCGATCTGCTGTGCCAGCGGGCGGGCGCGACGGTCGCTGGCGGCGCTGACCACCGCGAAGCTGGTGCTGCCGCGTGACCAGTACTGCGCCAGGAGTGGACCGTCCACGCGCTCGCCCGGTCGCCGGAAAAAGCTGCCGGGGCGCACATACACGCCAACCCGTGCGCCATCGCTGGCGTCGTAGAGCAGCAGCGCGGCCGGCCCCTGTTCGGTGCTGACCACGCGGGCGCCGTGCAGCGTGAAGCCTTGGTCCTGCAGATCCGGCACTGCGCCTGCCTGGCCGAACTGCGCAGTCAGCCAATCCTGCAGCGCGGTGTGATCGCCTGCGGGAAAGTCCGCCGCTGCGACATCGTGTGCGGCGAACAGCCGATATGCGGCCACCGCATCGGCCATCGGCAACCGCGCACGCGCCAGCTGCGGAACCTGGGCCTCATGCGCCTGCCAGCCACCCACGCCACCAATGCCCAGCGCCAAGGCCAGGGCAGCGGCCATGCCCAGGCGCGTATGGCGCCGCGCACGCAAACGTCGGCGCAGGCGTGTTGGATCCAGATGCGACGGCAGCTGGGCGCGCGCGTCCACCAGTGCCACGCGCAGCTGTTCGGCGCCCAGCTTCCACGCCTGCACCTGCTCGGCACGTTGCGGGTGCTGGGTCAGCCAGGCTTCCACCTCGGCCTGGCGCTGCGGCGCCAGCTGGCCATCGACCAGCGCATGCAGCTCGTCTTCGCTGGGGGGCACGGGGTTCATCGCAGGATCCTCAAGGCAGGGCGGGGGGGCGGGGCATCGACCTGTTGTCGCAGCGCTGCCCGCGCCCGCGACAAGCGCGACATCACCGTGCCGATGGGCACGCCAAGCGCCTGGGCGACTTCGCGGTAGCTGAAGCCATCCACGCTCACCATCACCAGCAGCGCGCGCTGGTCGGCCGGCAGCGTATCGAACGCGGCCAAGGCGGCGCGCCCCTCGGTGACGGTTTCGGCTGAAGGCGACACTTCCGGGGTTTCACCGGTGAACAGCGTGGCCAGCCGGCGCCAGCGCCGGGTGCGGCGCGTGTCATCGATGAAGCGTCGGTACAGCACAGAGAACAGCCAGGGCTGCAGCGCTTCGCCCTGGCGCCGGGTGTGGCCGTGGGTAAGCGCACGTTCCAGCGTGGCCTGCACCAGGTCGTCGGCCGCGGCGCGGTCCGGCTGCAGCGACCGCGCGAACCGGCGCAAGCGCGGCAGCACCTCGCGCAGGCGCGCGTCATCCAGCTGACCAGCGTCGGCGGGTGGTGGCGCATCTGGCGGCGTGTCGGAAAGGGACATGGCAGTGGGACGTCTCGGGCGCCAGCTTATTCCCAGTCCGTCAACGCGCTGCAACGCAGGGAATAGACCGGGCCGCCAGACGTCTGACCAGGACACCGCCACTGCCAGGAGCCCGCCATGGCTGCACCACCGCCTTCGCCACGCCGATCCACCTTGCCTGCCCTGCTGGGCATCGCCGCCATCGTCGCTGTACTGGGGCTGGCGTTTGCCTGGGTCGCCGGCTGGTTTGGCGGAAAACTCACGCCGCAGCAGATGACCGACACCATCGAGGCCGGCAAGCCGCACCCCGGCTACCGCCGCGCCCACACCAAAGGCGTCTGCGTGGCCGGGACGTTCGCGCCCAGCGCGCAGGCGTCCGCCTTGTCCAAGGCGCGGGTATTCACCCAGGCCAGCACGCCGATCCTGGGCCGTCTTTCCATTGGCGGCGGCGATCCGCATGGCGCCGACGCAAAGGCGCGCGTACGCAGCGTGGCGCTGCTGCTCAAGACCGACGACGGTCAGGAGTGGCGCACGGCGATGAACAGTTTCCCGTTCTTCGTGGTCGCCACGGCCGAAGGTTTCCAGGCGCAGAACATCGCCTCGGCGCCAGATCCGGCCACCGGCAAGCCAGACCCGGCCAGGATGGCTGCCTTCCTCAAGCAGTACCCGGAAGCGCGGAAATTCCTGGCCTGGGCGAAGTCCGCGCCGTGGTCCAACAGCTGGGCCAACACGCCGTTCAACGGCGTCAACAGCTTCTGGTTCACCAATGCACAGGGCGAGCGCCGCGCAGTGCGCTGGTCGCTGCGCCCGCAGGCGCCGTTCGAAGACCTGAGCGAAGCGCAACGCGCCCAGTCCGATGCGGATTTCCTCAGCGAGGAGTTCGACGCACGCCTGGCCAGGACCGGCCCGGTGAAATGGGATCTGGTGGTGACGCAGGCCAATGCCGGCGACCCGATCGACGACCCCTCCCAGCCCTGGCCGGAAGACCGCACCCAAGTCGTGGCCGGCACCGTGGCCTTCACCGGCACCTCGCCGCAGGACACCGGCGGCTGCCGCGATATCAATTACGACCCGACCGTGCTGCCCGATGGTATGGAGCCCTCCAAAGATCCGATCCTCGCCGCCCGCTCGGCGGTGTACTCGGTGTCGTTCAATCGCCGCCAGCATGAGATCGGCGCAGGCCAGGCGCCCGAAGCGACGGGCGCAAGCAAGGGAGACGCGAAATGAATCGCTACGGACACTTCGATGCGCTCGCCCGCACGCTGCACTGGCTGATGGCGGCGATGATTCTTGCCATGCTGTTCATCGGCGCCGGCATGGTGGTGTCATTGGCCTGGCGGCCAACCTTGCTGGACCTGCATCGGCCGCTGGGTATTGCGATCCTGCTACTGGTGGTCGTGCGCTTGGTCAATCGCCTGCGCAGCCCGCCGCCGCCGTTGCCCGCCAATCTGCCCGCGATCCAGAAATTTGCCGCACATGCCTCGCACTGGCTGCTGTACGGCTTGATGTTCGCCATGCCGCTGATTGGCTGGGCCATGCTGTCGGCCGGCGGGTATCCCATCGTACTGTTCGGTGGCGTGCATCTGCCGGCCATCGCGCCGCATCGCGCCGATCTCTACGCCCTGCTGCGCCCGGCGCACACCGTGCTGGCCTACGTATTGTTCGCGACCGTGCTCGGCCATCTTGGCGCCGCGCTTTACCATGGCTGGGTGCGGCGCGATGGCGTGCTGGACAGCATGCTGCACAGGGGCAAGCACGCCACGGCCGCAGCGGAGCAAACGCGGCAGCCTATCGACTGATTTGCCACAGCGGCGCCCGTCACATCCGCGGCGTGGCGCCATGCTTGGGACGTGCGTTGATGTACAGGTGGTGCACGACCACCGCCAGCGCGAGCCCCACCAGGCCGGCAAAAATCTGCGACCAGTCGATCTGGCGCGGCGCGGCGCCGTCGAGCGCGTGGCCCCAGCCGTTCAACACGAACAGCGCCACTGCAGTCAGCGCGATGCCACTCCAGAACGCGACGCGGTTGGCCCCTAGCGCATAGATCAGGAACGGCCCGCCCAGGCCCACCAGGAAATGCACCGGGAAGAAGTACGTGGCGCCGTAAGGCCGCATCAGCACCCACACCACGGCGGTAAACATCGCCACGAAAGCGAAGAAGCAGATCGACAGCAGGCGCGTCTTGTTCGGCCCGAAGCTCGGGGTGTTCATGTGCGCAGTACCTTGGCGTGGGACTTCGACCCTAAAGCGCGACAGGTCATCATCCAGTCAATGCGCGGCGACGACGGGATGGGAAACTGGGCTGCATGTGCGCAACTGCATGTGCGCAGTAGGCTCAGGCCGTCTGCAGCCGCAGCGCCAGGTAGCGCGCACCGGCAACGGGATTGTGGCGATACGGCGCCACGTCGCGAAAGCCCAGCGCCGTGTACAGCCGCTGCGCGGCATGCATGGAGGGCAAGGTATCCAGGCGCAGTTCCTCGTATCCCAATGCACGTGCCCGCACGATCGCGGCCTCGGACAGTTGCCGCCCGAACGCATGGCCACGCCCGGCGGGCCGTACATACAGCCGCTTCAGCTCGGCGATGCCCGCATCGAACCGGCGCAACCCCACGCCACCGACAATGACGCCATCCAGCGTCGCCACCAGCAGCGCGCCCTCCGGCGGCTGGTAGATCTGCGCCACGCGCGCAAGCTCGCCGGCAAAATCCTGAAATGCCAGGTCGATCTGTAGCGAGGCGGCGTAAGCCTCGAACAACGCCAGCACCTGGCCCGCCTCTTCGGGCAGGCGCGCATCGCGTACCTGGGCGGTCACGCCGGCATCCTGGAGGCCACATGCACCAGATCGCGCAGATAGATGCGCGAGTCCACGGCCATGACAGGGAAGGCCTGCGGCAACGCGTCATGTGCTACCTGCGCCAAGTCATGCGTCTCATGGAAGCGGTGCGTCGCCAGGAATGCCGCCGTGGTGCCCAGGAAGATCTCCCACAGGTGACGCGCACGCGCCCAGGCCAACAGCGTGCGAAGCAGCGTTTCGGCCACGCCCTGCGCGCCCCCGCGCCACGCGCGTCGCACGCACCTCTTGCGCCGCAAGGCCGCCTGCCCATGGCCGATGTCCAGCCGCGCGAGCGTGCCCACCACCTCGCTGGCCCCGTCCAGCGCAACCCGGATATTCCCCGCGCCAGGCCGAGAGAACCCTGCGATGTCGTCCAGATCCGGCTGCGCCTCCGGCACGATCGCAAGGTCGAACTCCTCCCGCTCGATCAGCAGGAAGATCGCGACGACGCCCGGGAGGTGGTGACGTTGGTCAGGCACGATCAGCATGGCGCGATCATGCCGCCTCGCCTTGCCTCGGGCCTGGCGAGGCAGTGCCCGCCAGGCCCAGGCGCACCACCTGATACACCGCCACATTCGCTTGGGCCAGCGCTCGCACCAGTTCGGGAATGAGCTGCATGGGCAAATCGAGCGCATAACCGTACGGGACACGGCTTACCGCATCCGCACCGCGGGCAAGCGCCGGTACGTCACGACCACGCACCGCCAGGAAGCGCTCGATGACGCCCCTCCCGACATCCTCATGCTCCCCCAGTTCCAAGGACACACGATAGACGGTGTCCGTGTAGTCCAAAGGCGTGCCCAAAGTATCTTCCTGGCTCATCGACCTGTTCCTTCAACGGGAGATGCGTGTCGCGCAATGCCAGCGTCTGGGGCGCTGCAGGGTGAAGGCGGCGCGAGTGGCGGGCGCGGTCTCACAACCGCATGCCCAGCCAGATGACCGTCTCGGTCGAAGCGGACACCACGGGTGAGAGGAACCGCGGCCAGAACGTGCCGGCTTCAACATGACCTGCGGACTGATCATGGTGCTGCTGCTCGTCCGAAATGATGGCCGAGATGGCGACCACTGCCGCCGGGTCGCTGTTATCCAGTGCGTCGAGCTGGTGCGCCAGGTGGCGCAGTACGACACGCTCCACCGCAACGGTGGTCGCCAAGATCGCACTGGGCCCCAAAAGCCCGGTCATGAGCCCAAGGACGCGACCGCCGATGCCACAGAGCCAATAGCTCCGGCACCGCGGACGACCACGGCGAAGCAATTCCGCGCCAAAGATCGCGCGATGCCGTTGCTCATGTGCCCGAAACGCCTCAAGCTCAGCCACCATGCCGGGCGCGGTCAGGCGCGCCATGAAGATCTGTCCATGATAGATGTTGACCGCGCCATGCTCGCCGGCATGGTTGACCTTGAGGATTCGATCGCCAAGCGCACTGGTGCTTGAAGAGGGCGCAATCCGTTCCATGACGTCTCAGGCTGGGTGGCCGCACCATAGGCGGCGTTGGTGCTGGCCTTGGATGACGGGTTAGCCGCCGTAACGCCAACGGTGATGACACGATCGGCAGGCCATCTGCGAGGCACTCGTCGCGAAGGGTGCCGAAGCAATCAAGTACAGCAGGACGTTGAGCACCCGCTGCGCGACCGGCATCGAGGCCACCAGGGCGGCCGAGCCACAGGCAGGGCAGCGATCGGCGGCTGATGGATCCGCCTCCATCAGTTCCCGTTCCAGAGCGCCGGAGTGATAAGCGGCCACGATTTCCCTGGCGTGCTCCATGCACGCCATCGGCACTTGCAGCACCGCCCCGCCAAGCGCAACCGACATGGGCCAATGCGCAGTGATGAGTTGATCACCAGCAACGCTTGCAGGAATCCCTTCGGCCACCAGGCGCGCCCGGAGGATATAAGCCTCCCAAGGATCGAAGTAACGTCCGACGGTCATGAGCATGATCGGGTGATGAAAGCCTGAAAGAAGCCGTGGCGCGAACTGAATTTGGTTGGCATGACTTGTTAAGGGCCTTGCGTCCGCATAAGCAGCACCAGGGCGACGAAGTATGTCATGCAGTGTCTGGCGCCTGAATTAAGCCGTGCCGGGGCGAGGCGTCGGCTTGAACGAACTGCTAGGTATGTTTGCACCGAAAGTGATCTTCTTTGAGAGCCATACCGACTAACTTCCATTCGCCGCCAACTTGTTTGAACACAAACTTCTCCTCGACTGATTTTACGATTTCAAACTCTGTCGAGACACCGATCAGCCCGAATCGCCTTGTACTCCATCTGCAGCCTTAGGAAAGTTGAAGCCTCTTACTTCGCGTCGGCCAGCAAGTCCCAGGGCACTCCGAAAAACCCTTACTCCGGCTGCAAAGGTTTGTTCATCAGTCTTTGCTCGAAGCATCGGACCAGTCGAAGCCCACGCCTTATCAAACTCGGCTTGGTCAAAAAGTTCAGCTATCGAACGCGCGGTCTCGATGATGGGCTTCTGTTGTTCAATTGTGCCCATATTGACGAGCTCCTCGTCTTGCTGCTTGTTCCCGCCATTTACGGTGCAGCCGGTGAGCACGGCTGTAAGAAGCACCAATTGCAAGAAATGTCTCATAGACACAACTAACGTTTGACATGAGCTGCATGACCTGGCTTGCCGGGGCATGTCAGCTCGATGGAAGGGTTAGGCGGCACGGGCTACCTGGCAGGCACGTTGAGTTGCGATTCGCAGCTCACTCGGTTCATTGGGAAATCGATGACCCGCAGAGCTCCTCTTCGCATGCCCTCGATTCGAGCCCGCAGCTTCGTTTCGCCTTCGATTTGATAGATGACCCGTTGCGGGAAGTCATGTTGTGGATTCTCGAAAACGACCTCGGTCTCACCAAGGCGCAGGAGAGGGAAAACCACGGTTCTTTGCCCTGATGGCATGGCTATGAATGCGAGTTCGCCATTTTCTACAGCGCGGATCTGCATGAACTCGAACTCGACTGTCTTTCCTTGTTTCACCGTGCGGCTTACGCCGAGCAAGGTGCCGCCAGCCAAGGGTAGCCAGTGCTCGCCTGTGCCTGATTCTGCCGTCTCGCTCTTCCAGCAGCCACCAAGCCAAGCCAACTGCGTGATGTCCGCAGCTCTTGCGCTCGTGCATACGCCAGCGAGGAGCATGAGTGCTGCTGCGAGAAAGGGCCACTTGCGCATGGAATTTGTGCCGCCTAACGCCTGAATTAAGCCGACCCGCGAAGCGGGTTCGGCTTGAATGAATTGTTAGGCATGCTGCCATCCGTAAGCAATCTTTCAAGTGACTTGATTGCTGGAAGAACGTCCGGATGCAGGCGCAC
>JBEVNH010000198.1:0-6254 GCA_040508175.1 Pseudoxanthomonas sp. | reverse complement strand
ATGCGAGGCCTTGAGCTGCGCCAGCGCATCCTGCACGCCTTTCTCGACCTTCACCTCGCTGGAGCCGCGCGTGCGTGACATCGAGAAGGCCACGATGTCCTTGCCGTCCAGCATCGCCGCTTCGATCGGGTCGCCCGCGGCGTCGGACACCTTGGCCAGCGCCGACAGGCGCACCGCGCGCCCGTCCGGCAGGCTGATCGAATAATCGCCCAACGCCTGCGCATCGTTCACCGTTCCCAGGGTGCGGATCACCTGCCGCTGCGCCTGCAGCTCGACCTTGCCGCCGGCACGTTCGACCTGGATCCTGGCCAGCTGCTGGGACACATCGCCCGCGGTCACGCCAAAGGCCTGCAAGGCGTTGGGGTTCAGATCCACGCGCACCTGGCGGTCCACGCCACCTACGCGCCTGACCTGGGCCACGCCGGGCACGCCGTACATGGCCTTGGTCACTTCGCGATCGACAAACCAGCTGGCTTCGTCCGCCGTCATCTTCGGCGCCACCAGCGCGTAGCTCATCAACGAGCCGCCGATGTCCACCTTGGAAATCACCGGCTCCTGGATGTCCTGCGGCAGGTCGGTGCGGATGCGGGTCACCGCATCGCGGGTGTCGTCCAGCGCCGTGGCCAAGTCGGCTTCCAGATAAAACTCGATGCTGGTCGTGCTGACGCCCTCGCTGACCGTGGACATCACCCGCTTGATGTTGGGAATGGTGGCCACCGAATCCTCGATCCGGCGCGTGACCTCCGCTTCCAGCTGGCTCGGCGATGCGCCGGGCTGGGTCACGGAGACCGTGGTCATCGGAAACGCGATGTCCGGAAAGCGCGCCACTGGCAGCTGGTAGAACCCCCACAGTCCAGCCACGCACAGCACGAAGAACACCATTACCGCCGGCAGCGGGCGACCGATGGCCCAGGCGGAAATGTTCATGGGCGGCCCGCCTTGGCGGCCTGAGGCACGGTGCCGGGCTCGACCACGCGCACGCGGTCGCCATCACCAAGGAAGCCGGCGCCCTGTTCGACCACCTGATCGCCGGCCTTCAGCCCTTCGACGATCTCGCTCTGGCCCTCTTCGACCGCGCCCGTGCGCACGCGCTGGCGATGCGCAACGCGCTTGGCATCCACCGTGAAGACATAGCTGTGGCCGTCGCGCTGCACCACCGAGGCGCTGGGCACCATCAGGGCACTGGCGGCCGCGCCCAGGATGCGGCCTTCCAGATACACCCCTGGCTTGAGCGGGCCGGGCTCGGGCAGATCGGCATAGATGGTGCCGGTGCGGGTCTGGCTGTCCACGCCGGGCGTGACCGCGCGAATGCGGCCTGCCACGGTCTGCCCCTGATACGGCAGTTGCACGCTGGCGCCGGGCGCGACGCGGGCCAGTTCGTGTTCGGGTAGTTCGGCCCGCCACTCCAGGCGGCCATCGCGGATCATGCGCAGCAGCTCCGTCCCGGCCGACACCACCTGGCCAGGCTGCACCAGGCGCCGGCTGATGATGCCGTCCGCCGGCGCGCGCAACTCGGCGAAGTCGCGCCGCAGCTGCGCCGCATCGCGGGCGGCACGCGCGGTGTTGCGCTGGGCCTCGCGCTGCGTGCGCTGCGCGCGCAGCTCATCCAGCTGCGAGGCACTGATGTACTTGGCCTCGGCCAGCTGCTCCGAGCGCGTCAGGTTGGCGCGGGCCAGTGCGACGCTGGCATCGGCTTCGGCCAGGCTGGCGTTGGCCTGCTGCAGCTCGCTGTCGAGCGTGCGATGGTCCAGCGCCATCAACACCTGGCCACGATGCACCGCCTGCCCCACATCGACGTTCAGCGCGGTCACCCGCACGCCGGTGATCTCCACCCCCAGCTGCATTTCCTCCACCGCAGAGACCGGGCCGGCCACCACCACGCTGCGCTGCACTTGGCGCGTCTGCGCCGGCGCCAGCGTCACCGCCAGCGTGGACGGCGTCGCTTCGGGCCCTTCGCCCGGCGCCTGCCCACCACAGGCGGACAGCCCCAGCACCAGCCCGGCCAACACCAGCCACCTACGCGGTCGAATCCACATAACGCTTCCATGTAAAGAGACAAGCCGGAACGGCCGTCAATAATTGTACTTATCGGTTTACTATTAAGAGCGAAAGCGCACTTTCATTCTGACGTTCTTGTCATGCGCACTGGTACCCCGCCATGGTGATCGCCAAACGCCACATCGCCGGCACCCAGGCGCCGACGATGGCAGGCGGGCCAAGCCCCGCCGCTGCCAGTCGCAGACGGCGGATGAATCAGGACGGCAGCGGCCGACGGCGCACACCGATCATCCACATTGCCCGCCGTATCAGGCGGTCAGCGGCGGGCTCGCTGCGCTGCCCGACCCTCGCGGTCGCGCACGTCATGGCGCGCGCGATGCCGGCCAGAGACTGCAAACGACGTCTGGATCGGCACCGCCACCCGCGCCGTGCGTCTATCGGCAGCGTGATGCCGGCACCTGCCCGGAGCGGCCACCGGGGGCCGGCAGCACGAACAGTGCGCAGGAGTCGCCCTGGGTCCAGGCAGCCGTAGGCTCAGCGGCGATTGCACGCGAAGACGATCCGTCTATGGGCCAGAGAAGACCGTCCTGGCCGGGTTACCAACCGAAGCGCACCGTCGCGGTCACCGTGCGTCCCGTGCCGTAGAAACAGGCCGACACGCCGGTGCACGTGGACAGATACGTCCTGTTGGTGAGGTTGCCGAAGTTCACCGCAAACTGGGTGTTGGCCAAACCGATGCGCCCCAACTGATAGCGGATGGCCGCATCGACCAGGGTGTAGGACGGAATCTCGTAGACGTTGGCGCTGTCGCCATAGGTCTTGCCGTTGTAGCGCACGCCCGCGGCCAGGCCCAGGCCTTCCAGCGCGCCGCCCTGGAAGGTGTAGTCGGCCCAGAGGGACGCGGTCCAGTCCGGCACCATGATCAGCGCGTTGCCCTGTACGCCGGCCGCGCCCTGGGTGACTTCCGAGTCCATGCGCGAAGCCGCGCCAATGACACTCAGGCCTTCCACCGGCGTGATGCGTCCTTCCACTTCCAGGCCACGCACGCGCCCTTCCCCGCTCTGCACCTGGCAGCGGCTGCCGCCCGCGGCCCCGCAGGTGATATGGGTCGGGTCAGGATCGTCGGTCAGGATGTTCTGCTGGCGCAGGTCGTAGGCCGACAGCGTCAGCAGGCCATCGAAGCTGGCCGGCTGGTACTTGACGCCGCCTTCCCACTGCTTGCCCGTGATCGGCTCGAACGGGGTGCGGGTGAAACTGAGATTGACGTCGGTGGTCGGCGGCTGGAAGGACTCGGAGTAACTCAGGTAAGGCGACCACCCGCTGGGGCTGGCGTAGAGCAGGCCGGCACGACCGGTGAACGCCTCGTTCTTCAGGTGCGTGCGCACGAAGGGCGTGGTCACGCCGGTCGCCACGGTCTGCGTGGCGGTCGCGGTGTCATCATCGGTCCAGTCGTAACGGCCGCCCAGCGTGAAGCGCCAGTGGCCCAGCGCGATCTGGTCCTGCAGGTAGGCGCCGGTCTGCTCGTTGATGCCCTGCGAGAGATTGCGCGTATTGGTCACCGGCGTATAGCCGCTGTAGACCGGGTTGAAGATGTCGATGGCCGCGGGGTTGCGCATGATGCCGCGCACGCCGGACCAGTCCGCCTTCTGCCAATCGCCGCCGACGATCACCGTATGCGCCAGCGCGCCGGTGGAGAACTTGCCCTGCAGGCGGGTATCGACGGTATCGCCGTCGGAGTCGCCCGTGCCCCAGGTGGCCCGGCGGTTCTGGGTGCGGCCATCGGCGTTCAACGCACCGAGGGTGATCACGGTTTCGAACAACGAATCCACGTGTGTGCGGCGCGCACTCTGGCTCAACGTCCAGTGGTCGTTGAAGGCATGCTCGAACAACCAGCCCGCGCTCCACACCGTGCGGTCCCAGGTATTGAAATCCGGCTCGCCGATGAAAGTGGTGTTCTTCATGCGCCCGTCGGCGGTCGGCACCAGCGTGCCGTCCAGCGGCAGGAACTGGTAGGTCGAGCCGCCGTCGTCCTTCTGGTACATCCCCAGCAGCGTCAGGCGCGTGCGCTCGGCCAGCTGCCAGGTGTAACTGGGCGCCAGAAACCAGTGCTGCTGTTCGGTGTAGTCGATCTGCGTATTGCCATCGCGGTACAGGCCGACCAGACGTAGCAGGTGCGCGTCTGAGCCCAGGCCGGTGCCCACATCGAACGCCGCGTTGTACTGCCCGTTGGCATCCACGCCCAGGCGCAGGATCTGCTCCTGGTCCGGTGTGGGCGTCTTGCTGACCTGATTGACCATGCCGCCCGGCGCCACCTGCCCATACATCACCGCCGACGGGCCCTTGAGCACTTCCACGCGTTCCAGGTTCCAGCTGTCGACCATGGTGCGGTTCCACATGCTGCCCTGCGGCGCGCGCATGCCGTCGATGGTGACGTTGTTGCTCCAGCTGCCAGCGTCGAAACCGCGGATACGGAAGTCATCCACGCGGTTGTCGATGCCGCTGCTCTCCAGCGCGACGCCTGCCACGTAGCGCATGGCTTCATTGAGGTTTTGCACGCCACGCGCATCCAGTTCCTCGCGCGCGATCACCGACACCGACTGCGCGGTCTCGCCGATCGGGGTATCAGTCTTGGTTGCCCCGGCGGTATGCGTGGTGGTGCGGTACGCGTTGACGCGCACGCCATCCAACGTGGTGGCATCGCCGCGTGGCGCGGTCGTGTCGGAGGCCTGTGCGAAGGCGGTGGCCGGCAGGGCCAGCAGCAGGGCCAGATACAAGGGTGCGCGCGCGTTGGCGCGGAGGACAGTCGTCATCGTGGAATCAGCCTGAAGGTGACGCTGGCTGACTGCAGATGCAGCGGCTATTCACGCAATGATAGCAAACAGTGGCGCGAGGACCACAACCTCCACGCACCACCCCGACCGACCTGCGTCACCAAGCGCGCGCGTGGTGTCATGCGGAACGCGTGAGCTTGGCGCCCGTCATCGCGAGTCGCACCAAGTGAAGCGGACCCCGTTATTACGCGGCCAATCCCATCGTCCCGATGCGGCAAATACGCCGACCACAACGCATTTCCCGCCAGTCCGCCATTGAAAGCGAAGCGGGTGGCATGACTGCAGAGGATTGCGGCGCGCTGTCGCGCTGATCCGGCACCATCTGCGCAACTCCAACCACCGACCACACGCCCACCGGATCAGGGCCGCAAGTCCCCGCAGAACGCACATTGCGCAGCGCGTGGTTCCATCCCCCCGGCGTTCGAGACCGGCGATTCACGAATGACAACACCAGGGCCGCCCGGCATCACCTTCAAGACGCGCGCGGTCTGACGACATGTCACCGACCGCGGCCTCGACCCTGCTGTTTCCGGGCTACGCCTCACCGGCCGCGATTGCATCGGCGAGCGACGGAAACAGCGGCAGGAAACCCAGTTCGTCGCGGATACGGCGCCCGTCCAGGACGGCAGCGAACGCCTGCGCGCGCGCAGCGTCGGTGCCGTCGGGCGGCGCCTCACCCACCGAAGCGAACAGCGTTGCCAGGTCGGGGGTCGCGTCATCCACGACGTTGTAGATGCGGTGCGCGGGCGATGGAGTGTCCAGCCAGCGGATCACGGCTTGCGCCACATCCGCATGGTGGCCGACGGACATGCGTTGCGTTGGCGGAAAGCGGCGCATGAAAGGCACCACGTCCTGGATGTGCGGGTCCCCGTCGCCGTAGACGAACGGCAGGCGGAGGATGCCGACATCCAGACCCTCGATCTCCAGCAGCATCCGCTCGGCCGCCAGCTTGCTCTGCGGATAGGCATCCACCGGGGCGCACGCGTCGTCCTCATGCGCCGGCGCGCCGCCATTGGGGCCGTAGACCAGGCCAGTACTCATGAACAGGAAGCGCAATACGCCTGCATCGCGGGCACTCAGCGCCAGATTCCGGGTGCCCCCCTCGTTGACCGCATGCGCCTCCTCGGGCGTTGCCCCGCGGAAGAACGCAGCGCAATGCACCACCACGTCCACACCCGCCGCCGCTGCCGTCAGTGAAGCTGCATCCAACAGATCGCCTGTCACGAGCTTGATGCCCTGATCAGTGAGCGCCGCCGCACGCGACGGGTCACGCACCAGGGCACGCACGCTGTGTCCGCGCTCCACCAGCCGCCGTGCAAGGCGGCTCCCTACTTTTCCGGTCGCACCGGTCATCAGAATGTTCATGGGACGCACGATAGACCCGGTGCGCATCGCCGCATTGGAGAAAACGGCCATCGCCTGGCA
>JBEVNH010000182.1:0-45943 GCA_040508175.1 Pseudoxanthomonas sp. | reverse complement strand
CAGCACCGGCACGTACAGCGGCAGGGCCAGCACCGCCAGCAGGATGCCCGAGCGCCGCATCCCCACCGTCAGCGCGGCAACCACCGCGCCGAGCAGGCTCAGCAGCGGGGTGCCCAACAGCAGCGACACCAGCAGCGTAGGCAGCTGGGCGTGCGGCAGGTGCAGCAGTTCGGCCAGCAGCGGCGTGGCCACGATCAGCGGCAGCGCGGCGCTGAGCCAATGCGTCAGCACGCGCACAGCCACTAGCCAGGCCAAGGGAACGGGCGCCAGCATCCATTGCTCCAATGAGCCATCCTCCGCATCGCCGCGGAACAGGCTGTCCAGCGACAGCAGGCCGGCCAGCAGCACCGCGACCCAGACCACGGCCGAGGCCGCACGTGCCAGCGCGGCCTGCTCGCCGCCCAGGCCCAGGGCGAACAGCACCACGACAAGCAAGGCAAACAAGGCGGGCTGGAAGGCATCGCCGCGACGGCGCCAGACCAGCTTGAGGTCGCGCGCCAGCAGCGCCGAGGCCGACGACATCAGGCTCGGAGCGCTCATGCCGCGGCCTCCGCCTGCGGCGCAGTCATCACCAGCATCCGCGTGCGCACCGGCGGGGCGGCATAAGCGCCGTGCGTGGTCACCAGCGCGGCGCCGCCATCGCGCAGGTGCGCGGAGATCATGCGGTTGACCAGGTTGATGCCGTCCAGATCCAGGTTGGCGTAAGGCTCGTCCAGCAGCCACAGCGGCGCCGGCGACAGCCACAGCCGGGCCAGCGACAGGCGTTTCTTCTGTCCGGCCGAGAGCTGCCGTAGCGGGGCGTCCTCATAGCCGGCCAGGCCGGTCACCGCCATGGCATTGGCAGGCAGCTGTTTCGGCCGGCGCCCGTGCAGGCCGCAGAGGAATTCCAGGTTCTCCAGCGCGCTCAGGTCGGCCTTCAGCCCGGGCAGGTGGCCGAGGTAGGCCATAGCGTGCGCGCGCAGACTGCGACCGGCCGGGCGGCCATCGATCACCACCGTGCCGGCCTCGGCCGGCAGCAGCCCCGCAAGCACGCGCAGCAGCGTGGTCTTGCCGGCGCCGTTGTCTCCCTGTACCAGCAATGCCTCGCCGGTATCGACCGAGAAGTCCAGCGGGCCGAACACCGGCTGGGTGTCGCGCGAACAGCGCAGGCCGGTCACGGCCAGCAATGGGGTGGAAGTGGGGGAGTCGGTCATCGCGCGCATTGTAGGGCGCACGCGCGGCCGAACCGTTCGGCTTCGGCCTGCTTTGAATCAGCGCGCCCAAAACCGACCCGTGACCCAGGGTGGGTAGAATCCGTCGCTTCCCTTGCAAGACGACCGGCCTGAATGCCCACGCTCCAGACCAAGCTGCCCAAGGTGGGCACCACCATCTTCACCGTCATGTCCCAGCTCGCCGCCGAACACGGCGCGGTCAACCTGGGGCAGGGCTTTCCGGACTTTCCGGTGCCGGACCGCCTGATCCAGTCGTTGGATGCGGCCATGCGCGCAGGCCATAACCAGTACGCGCCGATGACCGGCATCCCCGCGCTGCGCCAGGCCATCGCGTCCAAGGCGCTACGCTGCTATGGCGCGCAGGTCGATGCCGACGCCGAAATCACGGTCACCAGCGGCGCCACCGAGGCGATCTTCAACGCCGTGCACGCGGTGGTGCGCCCGGGCGAGGAAGTGATCGTGCTGGACCCGGCGTACGACTGCTACGAGCCGGCGATCGACCTGGCCGGCGCCAAGGCCGTGCATATCCCGCTGGACCCGCAGACCTTCGCGGTGGACTGGGACCAGGTGCGCGCGGCGGTCACGCCCAGAACGCGCCTGATCATGGTCAACAGCCCGCATAACCCGTCCGGCGCGATGTTCACCGCCGACGACATGCGTGCGCTGGCCGACCTGCTGCGCGACACCGAGATCTTCCTGCTGTCCGACGAGGTCTACGAGCACATCGTGTTCGACGGCCGCCGCCATGAATCCGTGCTGCGCTGGCCGGAATTGCGCGCGCGCGCCTTCGTCATTTCCAGCTTCGGCAAGACCTATCACTGCACCGGCTGGAAGATCGGCTATGCCATCGCGCCACCGGCGCTGAGCGCGGAGTTCCGCAAGGTGCACCAGTACAACGTGTTCTGCACCTTCGCCCCGGCCCAGCATGCCTTCGCGGCGATGCTCAGCGAGGAGCCCGAGCACGACGAGCAACTGGGCGCGTTCTACCAGGCCAAGCGCGATGCGTTCCGCGAAAAGCTGCTGGGCACGCGCCTGAAGCCACTGGACGTGCCCGGCGGGTACTTCCAGCTTGTGGACTACTCGGCCGTCAGCGACCTGCCGGACATCGAGTTCGTGAAGTGGCTGACCATCGAGCACGGCGTCACCGCCATCCCGCTGTCGCCGTTCTACGAAACCCCGCCGGCCGGCCAGCGCCTGGCACGCCTGTGCTTTGCCAAGAACACCGCGACGCTGGATGCGGCGATCGCGCGTCTGGCCAAGCTCTGACCGCTGCGGTTCCATTTCCTCCTTTTGCCTTGCTGATTCCTATGAACGACCTGCGCATTTCCCTCGTCCAGGGCGCCACCCGTTGGCATGACCCGGCCGGCAACCGTGACTACTACGCCGGGCTGATCGCGCCGCTGGCCGGCAAGTCCGATCTGGTGATCCTGCCGGAGACCTTTACCAGCGGGTTTTCCAATGAGGCCATCGACCAGGCCGAAGGCATGGACGGGCCGACCGTGGCCTGGATCGTGGAGCAGGCCAGGGCGCTCGACGCGGCGGTGACGGGCAGCGTGCAGCTGCGCACCGATGACGGGGTGTTCAACCGCCTGCTGTGGGCGACGCCGGAGGGCGCGCTGGCGACCTACGACAAGCGCCACCTGTTCCGCTACGCCAACGAGCACAAGCGCTATGCGTCCGGCCACGAGCGCCTGTGCGTGGAATGGATGGGCTGGCGCATCAATCCGCAGGTCTGCTACGACCTGCGCTTTCCGGTGTTCTGCCGCAACCGGTTCGATGTCGAGCGGCCGGGCGAGATGGATTTCGACCTGCAGCTGTTCGTCGCCAACTGGCCGGCTGCGCGCACCTATGCCTGGGACACGCTGCTGCGCGCGCGCGCGATTGAAAACCTGTGCTACGTGGCCGCGGTCAACCGCGTCGGCACTGACGGCAACCAGCTGTCCTACGACGGCCACAGTGCCTTGATCGATCCGCTGGGCCAGCCGCTGGTCACCGGTGGGCCGGACGAAGGCGTGCTCAACACCGTTGCTTCAGCCGAGGTGCTCAAGGGCCATCGCGAGCGCTTCCCGGCGATGCTGGACGCGGATCGTTTCACGCTGGCGTGAGCCAGCGGGCGGGTTGATTCAAGTCAAGGCGGGGCCGGCAGGCGAGGGCGACGATGATGCCCATGGACACACGCCTCCCCGACACCGCCTGCTGGGCCTTCGATGCCGGCCTGCTGCGCCGCTACGACCGGCCCGGCCCGCGCTACACCTCGTATCCGGCCGCGCCGCAGTTCACCGACAGTTTTGGCGCGGGGGATTTCGCTGCCATCGCACGCGAGAGCAACGTCGGCGCGTATTCGCGGCCACTGTCGCTGTACGTGCACGTGCCGTTCTGCCACAGCCCGTGCTTCTACTGTGGCTGCAATCGGCGCATCACCCGCGACCCGGTGGCCGGTGCGACGTATCTGTCACAGCTGCAGCTGGAAATCGCGCTGGTGGCCGGGCTGGTCAACCCGCTGCGCGAGGTGGTGCAGCTGCACCTGGGCGGCGGTACGCCGAATTTCCTGACTGCGGCGCAGCTGGCCGAGCTGCTGGACACTTTTGGGCGGCACTTTCGCTTCGGTGACGCGGCCAGTCGTGATTTTTCCATCGAACTCGATCCGCGCCACGCCACGCCCGGTGATATCTCCGCGTTGGCGGCGATGGGCTTCAACCGTGCCAGCCTGGGCGTGCAGGATTTCGACCCGGCGGTGCAGGCGGCAATCAACCGTCTCCAGAGTGTGGAAGAAACCGCGGCGCTGGTCGGTGCCTGCCGCGCGCACGGGCTGCGCTCGGTCAACATCGACCTGATCTATGGCCTGCCGTTGCAGACGCCGGAAGGCTTCGGCCGCACGCTGGAACAGGTCGTCGCCATGCGGCCGGATCGGCTGGCGGTATACGGTTACGCGCATATGCCGCACCTGTTCCGCGCGCAGCGGCAGATTGACCCCGTACAGCTGCCCGATGCCGAAGGTCGGCTGGCGTTGCTGGGGCTGGCCGTGCGCACGCTGGAAGCGGCCGGCTACGTCTACATCGGCATGGACCACTTCGCGCTGCCGCAGGACGAGCTGGCCATCGCGCAGCAGCGCGGCGGACTGCACCGCAACTTCATGGGCTATACCACGCATGCGCAGACCGATCTGTTCGGCCTGGGGGTGAGTGCCATCAGCCATGTCGGGGACAGCTTCAGTCAAAGCCATCGCGATCAGGAAACCTGGGCGGCCTGCCTGGCACGCGGTGAACTGCCGGTCTGGCGCGGCCGGCGCATGGATGAGGACGATGTGATTCGCGCCGATGTGATCCAGCGCCTGATGTGCCATGGCGCGGTGGACTTCGAAACCGTGGGTCGCGAGCACGGCATCGTCTTCCGCGATTACTTCGCGTCCTCGCTGCACGCGCTTGCACCGCTGGTGCGCGACGGCCTGGTGTGCGTGGAACCCGATGGGTTGCAGGTCACCCCGCGCGGACGCGGCCTGCTGCGCGCCGTGGCGATGCGCTTTGATCGCTACCTGCAGGTGCCGGCCGGTGCACCGCGCTATTCGCGCACGATCTGACAATCAACGTTGAATGTAGTCGTCCAGGTCAGCGCTTCACGCCATCGCAGGCGCTGCCGCAACGGACTTGAACGTGTGATCAGGCCATGGATGCGGGACGTGCGCCGATCTTCTTTTTGACCGCTGCGCGACCAGGCACGCGTTGAGTAGGAGGAGATCGACGTGGAGCAGCAGCATGGAGCGCGGACAGGGAGCAAGTCGTCGTGCAGGGTGGCGATCGAAATTGATTGGCGGTGCCATCGCCTTGGCCGCCGTTGTCGGTGTCGTCTTGCAACTCGGGTGTGTGCCGGTGAGACCCGTCAGAGTGTCGGTCCCCGTCGGTGGGACCGATCCGGCGTGCCTGAACCGCGACGATGGCGCGGCATTGGCGGCAAGGCCACACACGTGCGATGCAAGCGCCATCGAGAAGGCCGGCGACTACACGCTGAACGTGATCGAGTTCGACGATCAAGGCCGGCTCTACTCCGCAGCAAATCCTCATGCTGGCGAGGCGTGGAAGCAGGAGCGCGCCTTCTTCGATGGCGTGCGCGAAGCAGTGTCGGCGCAGCACGCCTCCGGTGCGAGCGTGGTGGTGTTCGTGCATGGCTGGAAGCACTCCGCCGCCTACGATGATCCGCACCTGGTCGAGTTCAGGCAAATCCTTCACCAGCTGGCCGGAGTGGAAGAAAGAAGCTGTCGGCGATCTGTAGTGGGTCTCTACATCGGCTGGCGCGGCAAGGCGGGGCGGGCAGGCGACGCGCTGGAAAATCTCACCTTCTGGTCCAGGAAGTTCGCGGCCGAGCAGGTGGCGACCGGCCAGATCCATGAAGTGTTCGGCACGCTGCGCGCGATCCAGGACACCACGCCACGCCGCGGCCAGGAAGGGCTGATCCGCCGCCTGGATTGCCGCTCACGGCTGAAGACGACCTATGTCGGCCATAGCTTTGGCGGCCTGGTGGTCACCCTGGCCACGGCGCCGGCGTTGATCCGGGAGCTGGCCGAGGCGCATGAGCGCAGCCTGGCGCCTGCCACGACGACCGAGGTCGCCTCGGCGCCGCCGCCGGATGAGCTGGCTATCGTGATCAATCCCGCCGTCGAGTCGGCACGGTTCAGTGCGCTGTACGACATGGCCCAGCGCAACCGCGCCTCGGTGGCGCGCGCACCGCGGTTCGTGGCGATCACCTCCTACGATGACAAAGCGACGCGGATCGGATTCCCGCTGGGCCGCTATCTCAACAGCGTGACCAAGGCCTATCCCGATGGAGAGGCGTCTTCCAGGTCGGCGTCGCGGCTGACGCTGGGGCACGACCCCAACTATCTGACGCATACGCTGGCCTCGCTCGAGGACACCCCGGATGCGCCCGTGCCCGGGGCGCACCAGTGCGATCCCATTGCCCAGGATGTGTCCAGCAGGGTGGCCCCTGCCGTGCAGCAGGCGGCCAGGCAGGCGCTCCCCACGGCGTCGCAGCGTGAGCTTCCGCGCTGTTTTCCCGTGCGCACGTCGGCTGATTCCACGCACCAGGTCCGGCTGCTGTTGCGCCCGTTCAACACCACGCTCCAAGGCGCTGACAGTCCGGCCAATACGGAGGTCTGGAACGTCACCACGCGCGCACCGGTGGTCAACGACCACAACGACTTCACCAACCAGCGGCTGCTGGATTTCCTGGGGTTGCTCTACCTGGAGTCGTTGACCGATGCAAGCGTGGCGGACAAGGACCTCAATCGAAGGGGGCGCCCGCGCTGAGCGAGGCTGTCCAGGCGCGGCCCTGCCGCCTGATGCGGGAGTCTGTGGAGGGCAGGCCCGCTTCGCGCGCGGGCCTGCTGGATCACGGTCTAGCAATCCCACGCAAGACTCAGTTGCGCCGTGCGTGGTGCGACCAGGTTGTAGGAGCCGGAACGCTCGTTCGGGAAGACCGCGCCGATGGCGTCGTCTGCATCGAACAGGGTGTAGACCCGCCGCGCGTTACGCCGTTGCGTGTTCAGGTTGAACAGCGCGCAAGGCAGGCAGCGGCGATCTCGTGCGTGATCTCCAGGCCTGCGTGGGATATCGGACGATCAGGTCGGAACAAAGGCGGCGATGCGCTGTTGGTTTATCTGCAGATGCGGCATGGGTGCAACGCGCGCGCGTCGATTCTAGCCCTGATGCTCGCAGGCATCTCGATCGTATCGCAGGCGAACGACCTCCCCTTGCGGTGCAGTGCAGCGGTGCCGAGAGGGCGTGATGGCAGGCCCGACGGCATGTCATCGGTGCAACGGGCGCTCCCGGGCCGACGTTGTCGATCTGGCCAGCGTCGCGGCAAGCCCGCTGTCAAGGCGCATGTGGCACTCCACTGCATCAGCCGTTGGCCTGAAGCTGTCGCAGCCAGCCGCGATTGGCACAGGCATGGGATGAGCGAGCGAGGAAGATCGTCACAGCAGGCACACTGCCCTGCGGTGAGGTTGTGCCTAGCCCCGCCGCCGCCAGAGGCTTCCATGACATCGTCTACCGATCCGCATTCATATGAAGTGGTGCCACCATCCGCACCGCCGCGCTATCCCGTCACGCTCCGCATCAACGGCGTTGCCCATCACCTTGAGCTGGAAGCCTGGGTCAGCCTGCTCGACCTGCTGCGCGACCGGCTCGACCTGACCGGGACCAAAAAGGGGTGTGACCACGGCCAGTGTGGCGCTTGCACGGTGCTGGTGAACGGCACGCGGATCAACAGCTGTCTGACCTTGGCCGTGATGCAGGACGGCATGGACATCGTCACCGTAGAAGGGCTGGCGCAGGGACAGGCCCTTCATCCCTTGCAGCAGGCTTTCATCGACCAGGACGCCCTGCAGTGCGGGTATTGCACGCCCGGGCAGCTTTGCTCGGCGGTCGGGCTGTTGCGCGAGGGGCACGCGCAGACACGCGATGAGGTGCGGGAGCTGATGAGCGGCAATTTATGTCGCTGCGGTGCATATCCGCAGATCGTCGATGCGGTGATGTCGCAGCTGGAAACACCGGCAACACCGTCGCGCCCTGCGCAGGTGTCGGACTGGACACCGGGAACGGTGCCGGCATGAGGCCGCTTGCCTACACCCGTGCAGCCACGGCGGCACAGGCGCTGCAGGCCTGTGCGCAGGAGGGCGCGCAGTCGGATGAGACGGCGCAGGGCGCGATGTTCATCGCCGGCGGCACCAATCTTGTCGACCTGATGAAGCTGCAGATCATGCGGCCGCATCATCTGATCGACCTCAACGCCACGCCCTTGGCGGATATCGTGGTCAGTGACAGCGGTGGATTGCGCCTGGGCGCCATGGCGCGCAACGCCCAGACCGCCTATCACCCGCAGGTGCAGCAGCGGTATCCCCTGCTGGCAGCCGCCATCCTGGCGGCGGCCTCCGCGCAGATCCGCAACATGGCCAGCAACGGCGGCAACCTACTCCAGCGCACGCGCTGCACGTACTTCTACGACCCCGCAACGCCCTGCAACAAGCGGCGTCGCGGCAGCGGCTGCTCGGCCATCGGGGGGTTGAACAAGTACCACGCGATCCTTGGCGCCAGCGAGCATTGCATCGCCACCCATCCCTCGGACATGTGCGTGGCACTGGCGGCGCTCGATGCCAGCGTGCACGTACGCGGTCCCGCCGGTGCGCGGGAGATCGCCTTTGCCGAATTCCATCGCCTGCCCGGCGCAGAACCCGAGCGCGATACCGTGCTGGAGGAGGGGGAACTGATCGAGTACATCGCGTTGCCCGATGCGGACGACCTGGTCGCCCACAGCGCCTATTTGAAGATCAGGGAGCGGCTGTCGTACGCCTTCGGCCTGGTGTCGGTGGCCGCTGCACTGGCGCTGGATGACGACGGGCGCATCGTGCGTGCACGCATCGCACTGGGCGGTGTGGCGCACAAACCCTGGCGCCGTCCGGAAAGCGAGGTCTGTCTGGTCGGTCTTGTGCCGGGACGGGAGGCTTTCGGACACGCCGCGGACCTGCTGCTGGAAGGCGCAGTGGCCCAGCACGACAACGGCTTCAAGATCACGCTGGCCAGGCGCACGGTGGTGCGGGCGCTGGAAGCCGCCGCGGCGGGCACGCAGGTTGCCCATCCAGGACGAGGAGTCGCGGCATGAAGGATTCCAGCGCACCGCTTGTTGCGCCGGTCGCCACCCCAGGCACTGGCTTTCGCCCGACGGGCGTCGGGACGCCGCGTGTGGATGGTCATGCCAAGGTGACTGGGCAGGCGCGTTACGCGGCAGAGTGGCCTGGACCGGACCTGGCGTACGGCGTGGTGGTCAACAGCAGCATTGCCAAGGGATGCATTGTCGGCTTCGATCTGGAAGCGGCCAAGGCGGTGCCTGGGGTGCTGGATGTCCTGACCCACCAGCATCGTCCCCGCATGCGGTCCATGGCGCTGTTCTACAAGGACATGGTGGCGCCTGCCGGCAGCCCGTTCCGGCCGCTGTATGACGATCAGGTGCGCTATAGCGGCCAGCCGGTGGCGCTGGTGGTGGCCGAGACGTTCGAGGCTGCGCGCCACGCTGCCGCCCTGGTGACGGTGCACTACCGGGCAAGCCCACACGGCACCAACCTGATGGCGCACCTGGATCACGCCCGCAAGCCGAGGCCGCTCAAGGCCGGCTTTTCGGCGCCTCCCAAGGACAAAGGAGATCCGGACGGTGCTTTTTCCGCGGCGAAGCACCAGGTTGATGGGCATTACTACAGCGGGACCGAACATCACAATCCGATGGAACTGTTTGCCTCCACGGTGCTGCGCGACGCACACGGTCACTACATCGTTTATGACAAGACCCAAGGCTCGCAGAACAGCCGCTGGTATGTCTCGCACGTGCTTGGCATCCCCAAGCGCAAGGTCACGGTGCGCAATCCTTATGTCGGCGGTGCCTTTGGCGCCGGGCTGCGACCGCAGTACCAACTGCCGCTGGCGATGATGGCAGCCATGATGCTGGAGCGCTCCGTGCGCGTGGTCATGACCCGCCAGCAGATGTTCACCTTTGGCCATCGTCCGGAAACGTCCCAGCGCGTGAAACTCGCGGCCAATATCGATGGCACCTTGCAGTCGATCTGGCACGAAGCCGTGGCCGAGACCTCGCGCACCGAGGACTACGTGGAAGTGGTGGTGAACTGGAGCGGGCAGCTCTACGCCTGCGACAACGTCCATCTGGGTTATCGCGTCGTGCCGCTGGATCAGTACACGCCGATCGACATGCGCGCCCCGGGCGCGGCCCACGGCATGCACGCGCTGGAAGTGGCCATGGACGAGCTGTCCTACGAGGTGGGCATCGATCCGCTCGCGCTGCGATTGAAGAATTACGCCGAGGTCAACCCGGCCGATGACAAGCCGTTCTCCAGCAAAGCCCTGCGCGCGTGCTACCGCCAGGGTGCCGAGCGCTTTGGCTGGCACCTGCGGGCCAAAGCGCCGCGGTCCCGCAGGGAAGGGCATGAGTGGGTGGGCTGGGGCATGGCCACGGGCCAATGGGATGCCATGCAGATGTTCGCCCGCGCAGAAGCGGTGCTGCACGACGACGGCAGGCTAGTGGTCAGCAGCGCTGCAACCGACATCGGCACCGGCACCTACACGGTCATGGCCCAGATCGCCGCCGAAGCGCTGGGCCTGCCGCTGGAGCAGGTGTGCTTCCAGCTTGGCGATTCGACCTTGCCGGTTGCGCCCATCCAAGGAGGTTCGTCCCATGTCGCGACAGTGGGATCGGCCGTGCAGGGCGCGTGCGAAAAGCTGCGCCACCAGCTGCTTGAGCTGGCCAGGCAGCTGGATGCCGCCGCATTCAAGAACGTCACGCTGGAGCAGGTGTCGTTTGTCGATGGCATGCTGCGCGCCGGTCCTTCAGGTGCGCCGGCGATCGCCCTGACGCAGCTGCTGCGCGGCGCCGGCAAGGCGCAGATCGAGGCCCAACACCTGCTGTTGCCGAACCTGCTCAAGCAGCGCAAGTACACGCGTGCGACCCACGGCGCGGTCTTCGTCGAGGTGCGGGTGGACGAAGAGCTGGGTACGGTGCGAGTCATGCGCGTGGTCAGTGCCATCGCGGCTGGACGCATCCTCAACCCCATGACTGCGCGCAGCCAGATCATCGGTGGCGTGGTGTGGGGCATCGGTGCCGCCTTGCATGAGCACACTGAGGCCGACCATCGTTTCGGGCGCTTCATGAATCACGATCTGGCGCAGTATCACATCTGCGCGCAGGCCGACATCCACGACATCGAGGTCATCTTTGCCGAGGAAGACGACCGGATCGTCAGCACCTTGGGCGCCAAGGGCGTGGGCGAGATTGGCATGGTCGGGGTCTCGGCGGCCGTGTGCAATGCGATCTATCACGCCATAGGCAAGCGCATCCGTTCCACGCCGATCACGCCCGACAAAGTCATGGCGTAACTGGCTGCCCGGCTTCGTTCTTGACGTTACGCCAGACATGCCGTCCGTGTTCAGGTGCAACCAGAGGAAACGCATGGCTTCCAGGCACTGTTCGCTTGTTCAGGCCACAGGAAGCTGACGCGATTGAAACTTGGACGCGGCGTCGAGACATCGCAGGCTTGCGATGATTCACGCGACCCGGCTTTTGGTCATCGCGCCTGAGGTGCAAAGTGGGACTTCTCCATGGATGAATTAACGCGGCTTCTGCTGATTCTGGCATGTGCCTTGAGTCTGGCCGCACTGACGGCTGCACTGGTGGCCCTTGCCACCATCAGGCGCCTGGAAAAGAAATTTGAACGCTTCGACGACGTCTCCAAGCGCTTCTGGGACACCAGTATCTGGAATCACGCGCGCATTGAAGCCTTGATGAAGGGTGAGCCGCTGCCCAGTCATCCCCGCAGCCAGCGCCCCGATCAACCGCAGCCGCATGCACGCGCCTGGTTTTCGCGTCCGGACTGAGCGCGCGGATTGATGTGTCCGCGGATTTTTCTGGACGGGCGGCAGCCCCGTGATGCCCGTTATCGAGGCATTGCCGGTTCGATGGCGCAAGCGTCGCCTGCCACGTCCATCCTGACTGCCGAACGCACGAGTCTTGTGATCGACACGGTCCGCCCTTCGCGTCTTCGACATTGACGCAACGCGTCGTGCAGCAAGGTAGACCGAGTTTTCTGGCCAGGAGTGCACCATGTCCGCATCCATTCCAGTCCCGCTCGATGCCCGCGTCGATGTGAGGCAACGCTGTAAGCTTGCGGATCGTGCGACCTCCGCGCTGCGCACGCGGTCGTGTCGTGACCTCGAATGGAGACCGGTCAACGATGCACGGGGGGAGCAACCGCAACCCAGTCACGCTTGTCCGGTCGTTATTGCCCAAACGCTCGATCAGTCGGAGCAGGCAGGGGCCCGTTCAGAACCAGGGGGACGCGGCATGGCGTCTGCACTGTGGCAAGTGTTGGCAGGTCAGCGTCCACCATGTGTGCTCGATCGCGCGCGGAAGGTGGCAATGAGCGTGTCGCCTCGCTTCGGGTCCCGGAGCAATCGCGGCTCAATCCATGCGCCTTTCACGACCGTGACGAACCGAGCGGTGCGTTCCTGATGCTGGCATCGTTGAAGGCATTGGCCCGGCCGCCCAAGGTGTTGAGCGAGCTGGACCATGGCGTGCTGGCCTGCATCCGCGCCCAGCTACGTCCGCATCAGTTGCAGCGGTGGGATGACCAGATCGCAGCGGTCTGCGCCGTCCAGCACATGCCAGATGGCCAGGAAGTGGAGCTGTGCCGGGCGACGACAGGAAGCGCGCGCCGGGCGAAATGTTTCGAGAATCGCGCAGGCGAGCTGTTGCTTGCCGTGGTCACGATGCAGGGTGCAGATGGCGCACTGAATGCATGCGTGTGGTGCGTCGATGGTGAATTGTTCTCCATCGAGTACGACGACCCTGCGTTGACCCGGCAGATGTTGCGCGGGTTGCAGGAGGCGCAGCGCCTGGAGTGGCGATGCGAGCTGCGTGCAGATCTCGATGAGCCCGTGGTGCAGTTGCGTGGGGCGTCGGCATAGCGGTTCGTCTGCTTGCAAGATCGCATGCTGCAACGGTGTGCCTTGCTTGCCATGTGCGCAATCTCAGCGACGGCACAGATTTCAGCGCATCCGGGTGATTTTCCGAGGCACATGCGCGCGACCCTCACGCGCCATCGCGAACAATCGAGATCACTTTAGAGGAGCGATCGCGCAATGGACAATCTGATGCCGTGGGTAGTGGGGCTGTTCATCGGCCTGATCGTGGTGGTGATGCTGCTGGTCACCAAGGCGCGCAAGAATCGAAACAAGCCAGGTGCTGACGAGCCATAAGCTGGCCATGGGGGGTACCTCGGACCGACGCGCGGTAACCCGCGCGTCGCGTCAACGACGGGAATCGTTGGACATTGGCTTTTCGTAGTCGTCGGGCACGGCGGCGTTCTTCTCAGGATCACTGTCGGGCATGTCCGGCGCCTTGTGCCACGCATTGTCGTTGCGCTGCTGGTCAGGCGTGAAAGGTTTGTCCTGATCGCTGACATCGCTACCCGGATTGATCGGAAGGTCGTTTTTGTCGCGGGACTTGCGCATGACGCATTACCTAGAAAGGACACTTCAGGCAAGGTGGGCTGCTGGAGGTCAAGCGGGTGTGAGGTCCGGTGCATCGGCGCTGGCGAGCGTCACAGGTCAAGGTGACGTTGATCGCGTCAAGTGCCCCAACGTACGTCTTCGGTGAACCATGGCGCGAACATCCACCACGCTCAAACTGGCCACCTTCAACGTCAACGGCATCCATGCACGACTGGATCATCTGCTGGCATGGCTCGCAGCGGAGCAGCCGGACATCGTGGCCCTGCAGGAACTCAAGGCCACCGATGCGGCTTTCCCGGTGGCTGCCCTTGAGCAGGCCGGATATGGCGCGCTGTGGCATGGGCAATCTGGTTGGAATGGGGTCGCGTTGCTGGGCCGCGGCACCACGCCGCTGGAGAGCCGAAGCGGGCTTCCAGGGAACGCCGGCGATACGGAGCGGCGCTATCTCGAGGCGGCGGTGCATGGCGTGCTGGTCGCCAGCCTCTATCTTCCCAATGGCAACCCTGTTCCGGGGCCAAAATTCGATGGCAAGCTTGAGTGGATGCAGCGGCTTGCCCGTCATGCGCGAAGCCTGGTCACTCTTCCACATCCGGTGGCCCTGCTGGGCGATTTCAATGTCATCCCTTGCGATGAGGATGTCTACGACCCGAAAGCGTTCGCCCGCAATGCACTGATGCAGCCGCAGGCCCAGCAGGCCTATGCCGGGCTGCTGGAGCAGGGGTGGACCGACGCGTTGCGCAGCGTGTTCGGGCGCGAGCACGTGTACACGTTCTGGGATCACTTCCGGCAGCATGCCCAGCGCGACCGCGGGCTGCGCATCGACCACTTGCTGCTCAATCCGGTGTTGGCCGAGTGCCTCACCGAAGCCGGCGTGGATAGCTGGATGCGGCTTGAAGCCAGGGCCAGCGATCACGCCCCTGCCTGGGTGAAGGTCAAGCTGGCGCGCCCGTGAGTGACACCGGATGCGTGTCATCGCAACGCCAGTCCATCTGCGCGCCCTGCACGCGTGGTGGACAGCTGCCTGCGCATGCTTGACGGTCCACGCGCCTGATGCAGGCGCGCATGACGCAACCATGATGCCCTCACCACGCCTGACCGGCCCACGCTTTCTCAACACGGTGCTGCTTGGCGGCAGCACGCCCGCCAAGCTCACCGCGGCCGCGCGCGCGGGATTTGCGCAGGTGGAGCTGTGGCAGCAGGACATGGACGGCTGCTCGCAGGACGAGATGCTGAGGATCCTGTCCGACGGCAGCCTGGCCCTGACCGATGTCCAGGTCCTGCTGGATTTCGATGGGGCTTCCGATGGCACCCGGGTCGGCAAGTATCACGAGGCGGAACAACTGCTGGTGCTGGCCGGACAGCTGGGAGCGCCAGCCGTACTGGTGCCGGCCAATACCGCCAGCGATTGCGATGCACAGAAAGTGATGCGCGATCTGCGCTGGCTATGCCGACGGGCTGACCAGATTGGCCTGCGCGTTGCCTACGAAGGCATGGCCTGGAGCCGCTTCAACTCCACGATTCCGTCTGCATGGCGGCAGATCGAAGAAGTGGGCGCCGGCAATCTGGATCTGGTCGTGGATGCCTTTCATCTATTTGCCGCCGGACGCCAGCTCGATGACCTGCGGGGGGTTCCCGTGGAGCGCATTGCGCTGGTCCAGCTGTCGGACGCGGTCAGCCAACCGCTGGCCGGACAGGTCAAGCAGCAGGCCCGTCATCAGCGGTGTCTGCCGGGCCAGGGCATCTGGCCACTGGGGGAATTGGTGCAGGCGCTGGCGCAGATGGGATATCGCGGTCCGGTGGGCCTGGAGGTGTTCAACGATGACCTCAAGGCCCGGGACCCGGATCAGGTGGCGCGCGAGGCTTGGCAACGCTTGGATGCACTGCTGCGTGGCGCCGGTACGGGGTAGCGGGTCGCTTCAGGGGCACCGCAACGGCTCCAGCGTGTGATGTCGCAGGTGGCACGTCCCCCTGGCCTCACGACGTCGAGCGCTTGGCGTGGCGTCTGTCTGGTCTGTCATTGGTGCCGCGGGGGTGATGCACCTCTCCGCATCATTCCCGCCGAGCGAGCGCGGCCTTGCGCGCATCGAACACTTCCTGTGTCTGAGGCTTGATGAACAAGGCGGTGAGCTCGGGGTACTCGCGCTTGACCGCATGTTCGATGCGGGTGATGCAGGCTTCGATCTGCGGCGTGGTGCGCGCATCTTCGAATTCCGCGCTGAGCATGGCGACCACTTGATTGGGGCCCATCTGCATGGTGGTGACGCCGTTGGCGTTGCGTAGGTCGGCGTCGGCGTTGGCCACCGCCAGGATCCGCTGGGCAACGACTGGGTGCGCCGGTTCGCCCACCAGCAGGCCTTTGCTTTCGCGCGCCAGCAGGAAGGCGGTGACGGCCAGCACGGCTGCGATGCACAGCGACGCCACGCCGTCGAGTACTGGCATGTCCAGCCACTGCGCGGCCAGCAGGCCGGTCAGTGCGAATCCCAGTCCCAGCAGCGCCGCGCTGTCTTCCAGCAGCACCGTGAACGTCGAGGGATCCTTGCTACGACGGAACGCCTCGAAGTAGCCCATGCGGCCCTTGGTGGAGCGGAACTCGCGCAGCGCGATCCACCACGATGCGCCCTCGAACAGCAACGAGATCCCCAGCACGGTATAGCTGAGCAGATGGTTGGTGGCCGGCTCCGGGTGAAGGATGTGCCGGATCCCCTCGTAGGCCGAGACACCGGCACCGGCGGCGAATACCAGCAGGGCCACGATGAAACTCCAGAAATACAGCTCGCGCCCGTATCCGAAGGGGTGGGTGGTATCTGGCTTCTTGTCCGCGCGATGCAGGCCGTACAGCAACAGCAGCTCGTTGATGGTGTCCACCAGCGAGTGCACGCCCTCGCTGAGCATGGCCGAACTGCCCGACAGCCAGGCGGCGACGAACTTGGCCACGGCAATGGCCAGGTTGCCGGCCAGGGCGGCGTAGACAACGAGGCGGGAGCCGGAGGGCGTGGGCATGGAAGACACGGGAGGCGAGCAAAGCCCATCTTCGGTGGCGGATCGTCCGTGCAGCGTGCAGGGCGTCGACGGTGTGCGTGGCACGCAGGTTGGGCCGGTTTGCGTGTCCAAGGAGAGGGCCACTACGGGCGTATGTGCGCAGAACAGGACTATGGGCGCAGGTTCCATTGTCGCGTTTTGGGTCAGCGCACGTTGTTGTGGGCCAGTGCACCAAGCTTGCGCAACGCGGATTCGAGCGTGGCATTCCATGGCAACCCGCAGCCCAGCCGGACGTGATCGCGGTAGTCCCCCCGGCTTGAGAACAGCGCGCCGGGCGAAATGCCGATGCCCTCGGCCAGGGCGGCCTCGGCCAGATCGCCTGCGTCGCTTCCCGTTGGCAACTGCAGCCACAGCGACAGCCCGCCGGTTGGATCGCTGCAGCGCGTGCCGGCGGGCCACCACTGCGCGATCGCCGCGCGCATGCGGCGCGCGTTGTCGGCCAGGTGCTGGCGCAGTTTGCGCAGGTGACGTTCCTGATCGTGTCGCTGCAGATAGTCGGCCAGCGCCAGCTGCGGCAGGGACGTGTTGCCCACCGTGGAGTGGTACTTGGCGCGCACCAGTGCATCGGTCCAGCCCGCGCCCAGGATCCAGCCGACGCGCAGGCCCGGCGCCAGTGTCTTGGAGAACGAACTGCAGGTAATCACCTGGCCGTGTGTATCGAAATGACGCAGCGGGGGCGGGCGCTGTCCCGACCAGGCCAGGTCGCCATAGATGTCGTCTTCGATCACCACGGTGTGATGCCGCTGGCAGTGCTGCAGCAGGGCGCGCTTGTCGTCATCGCCCAGCACGCTGCCGAGGGGATTGTGGAAATTGGGTATCAGCACCATCGCCCGGACCGGTGCCTGTTCCAGCAGGGTCTCCAGCCGTTCCAGGTCCAGGCCGCCGCCGGGTCGGTGCGGCAGTTCGAGCACCTTCAAGCGCTGCGCGGCCACTGCCTGCAGGATGCCGTAATAGGTGGGCGTCTCGACGATGACCACATCGCCCGGCGAGGTCAGCGTGCGCAACGCCAGGCTGATGGCCTCCAGCGAACCGGCGGTGATGACGACCTCGTCTGCGGACACGGGGGTCGCCAGGTGGGCATAGCGCTGGGCGATCAAGCGCCGCAGGGGTTGATGACCTTGCGGCTGGGCGTAATCCAGCGCCTGGTTCTGGTGGCGCCGAAGCGTGCGCGCCAGCGTGGCGGCCAGCGCATGGCCGGGCAGCAGCTCAGGCGCCGGCGAGGCGTTGTGCAGCGGCAACAGGTCGGTGCGGGCCAACAGCTCGTGCACGCGCTGCAGCGCCGGGTTGCTGACCGGATGCGGCACGCGGCGCCGCGGGGCCTGGCTGTGCGGTGGCATGGCCGGTGCCCTGACGTAATAGCCCGAGCGCGGCCGCGCCTGGGCCCTTCCTTCGCGTTCGAGCTGCAGGCATGCCTGGACTGCGGTCGCCGCACTGACGCCATGCGCCTGGGCGAGGCGGCGGATGGAGGGCAGGCGCTCGCCGGCACGCAGCAGGCCACTGTCGATTTGTCCGCGCAGCTGCGCGGCAAGGGACTCGTACAGCAACATGGAGAGGTGATCTGTACCGGTATAAATGGATACTAACTGAGTCTGTATCGGTTGCGGCGCTCGCCACAGACTGGTGGTCCTCTCCCTGCAAGCCTCTGCGATGCCGTCTTCTTTCCCCCTGCAGGCGCGTCAGGCGCTGTGGCAACTGTTGCTGGGCCAGGTGCTCATCGGCTCGGTCGGTGTGTTCGTCCACGAGAGTGGACAGAACCCGGCAACCGCCGTGTTCTACCGGTGCCTGTTCGGCGCGCTGTTTCTGCTGGCGTGGGGCATGGCGCGCGGCCAGCTGCGCGGACTTTGGCGCGACAAGGTACTGCTGCGCGGCGCGGTCATTTCCGGTGTGCTGTTGGTGATGAACTGGATGGCGTTGTTCGCGGGCATGGCGCGCACGTCCATCGGCGTGGCCACGATGGTCTATCACTGCTTCCCCTTCGTGATGATGATCTTGGCCGCGCTGATGCTGGGCGAACGCACGCGGCCGGCCGACTGGGGCTGGACGCTGCTGGCCTTCATGGGCGTGGCGGCCTCGGCCGATCCGATGCGGCTGTTGTCCGGCAGCAGCGGCTATCTGGCCGGGGTGGGCCTGACCTTGCTGGCGGCCCTGCTGTGCGGCGCATCGTTGCTGATGTCCCGACAGATCGGGCGCGAGCGCCCCTTTGCCCTGGTGACCATCCAATGCTGCGTGGGCACGCTGATGCTGGCCGGATTCGCCGACCCGGCCGTGCTGCACGCCGGGCAGCACTGGAAGTGGCTGATCGGCCTGGGCGTGATCCACAGCGGCATCGTCTACGTGCTGTTTTATTCCTCCTACCGCCAACTGCCGGTGGCGACCATCGCGGTTATCGCCTTCGTCTACCCGCTGGTGGCCCTGCTGCTGGACAACCTGCTGTACGGACATCGTCTGGGCGGCACGCAACTGCTAGGCCTGGTGTTGATCGTGCTCGGCACGTTGGGCGTCAACCTGAAGTGGCAGCCGTCGTGCCGCGGGTTGATGCTGCTCGGCAGGGCGGGTCAACCCAGGGATTGCGCCTGAGGCCCAACTGGCATCTGAGATTCGGATGCGTCATGACCGGCCGCTTGCCGGGTTTGTCCGACGGGTTACGCTTCATCGACAGGTTGGCGTGGTCGCCGACGCGATGAGGATGAAGACCAGATGAGGCAATGGGGAACAGGCTTGGTGCTGCTGACCGCGAGTGTCGGCGCGTTTGCACAGGTGCAGCAAGACGATCGCATTCCGGGGTATGACAGCGCCGCCGCGCAGGCGCAGCGCGCCCTGGAAGCGCGCTTCGATGCTGATGTGCGCACGACGGACTTCAAAGGCTGGTTGAAGCAGTGGGCGTCGGCGCCCAACCAGGTCGGTGCCCCCCACAATCTGGAGAATGCGCAGGACCTCCTGGCCAAGTTCAAGGCCTACGGCTGGGACGCGAAGATCGAGCGCTACCAGGTCTATTGGCCGGCGCCGAAATCGGCCAGCCTGGAACTGCTGGGCGCGCATCCGTACCGCGCGCGGCTGCACGAGCCTGCGCTCGAGCAGGACGCCACCTCGAGCCAGACGCAGGACGTGCTGCCGCCCTACGTAATCTATGCCGCCAGCGGCGAGGTCACCGCCGATCTGGTGTACGTGAACTACGGTATCGCCGAGGATTACGAGGTGCTGGCACGGCATGGCGTGGATGTGCGCGGCAAGATCGTCATCGCGCGCTACGGCAAGGGCTGGCGCGGCCTGAAGCCGCGCCTGGCGCAGGAGCATGGCGCCATCGGCACCATCATCTATTCCGATCCGCGCGATGATGGCTATTTCGAGGACCAGGCCTATCCCGACGGGCCGGCGCGCACCCAGTGGAGCGTCCAGCGCGGGTCGGTGGCCAACTTCGCCATCCATCCGGGCGATCCGCTGACGCCGGGCAAGGCGTCCAAGTCCGGGACCAAACGGCTCAAGCCCGAACAGGCCGCGAGCCTCCTGAAGATCCCGACCTTGCCAATCAGCTGGGGCGATGCGCAGCCGCTGTTGGCAGCCTTGAAGGGGCCGGTGGCGCCGCCGGACTGGCGCGGCGCGTTACCGCAAACCTATCGCCTGGGAGGCGATGGCACGGCGCAGGTGCACCTGAAGGTGGACAACGACAGCGGTACGCGCACGCTTTACAACGTCATCGCCACGCTCAAGGGCAAGGAAGCCCCAGACCAGTGGGTGGTGCGCGGCAACCATCGCGATGCATGGGTATTCGGCGCGTCCGATCCGCTGTCAGGCACCAGTGCGCTCATGGCCGAGGCCAAGGCGATCGGCGCCCTCGCCAAGGACGGCTGGCGCCCGGCCAGGACGCTGGTCTATGCCAGCTGGGACGGCGAGGAGGCCGGCTTGCTGGGTTCGACCGAATGGGCCGAGGACCACGCCGATGAGCTGAAGAAAAAGGCCGTGGTCTACATCAATACCGATGGCAGCGGCCGTGGTTTCCTGGAAGCGGGTGGATCGCATACGTTGCAGCGGCTGGTGAACAGCGTGGCGGCGGACGTGCAGGACCCCGACACGCGCACCAGCGTGCTGGAGCGCCAACGCGCCCGTGCCCGCCTGCAGGCCCTGGCAGGCGATGCCAAGCCGCCGCAGCAGGACGCCGCGCGCCGCGCCGAAGCCGGGCAGGATCTGCCGATCCAGGCATTGGGATCAGGCAGCGATTACAGCCCGTTCCTGCAGCACCTGGGGCTGCCCAGCCTGAACCTGGGGTACGGCGGTCAGGGGGGCGGCAAGGGCGTCTACCACTCCATCTACGATTCCTTCGATTATTTCCAGCGCTACATTGATCCGGAGTTCACCTACCTGCCGCTGCTGTCGCAGACGGTCGGCCGGGTGGTGCTGCGCACGGCCAACGCTCCCGTGCTGCCGCAGCAGTACGGCGACTTCGGTGAGACGGTGGGCCGTTACGTTGGCGAGCTGAAAGACCTGGCAAACAGGTCGCGCGAACGTGCCAAGGCGCAGCAGCGGTTGATCGACGATCGCGTATACGCCGCGGTCGATGATCCGCAGGCGCGGCTGCAGGTGCCGGCGCCCAGGCCGCAGGCGCCGGAGATCGATTTCTCCGCGCTGGAGCAGGCCACCCAACGGCTCAAGGACGCCGGGGCCGCCTACGATGCCGCGCTGGTGGCCAACGGCGGCCGTCTGGATGCGGCGACACGGCGCCGGCTCAATGCCAGCATCCAGCAACTGGAGCAGGCGCTGTCCATCGAGCAGGGGCTGCCTGGCCGCAGTTGGTTCCGCAACCTGATCTACGCGCCCGGCCTGGCGACCGGGTACGAAGTCAAGACGCTCCCGGGCATCCGCGAGGCGCTGGAGGACGGGCGCTGGGACGATGCGCGCAGCTTCATTGCCCGCACCGCGCAGGCGCTGGACCGCTATCGGGAAGGCATCGAGCGCAATCGCGGCCTGCTGGAGTCCTGAGGCCGCTTTGCGCCGCGTGTGTGTCACACCGCGTCGGCATGCGACATTCGCATGTCGACTTTGGCGCCGCGCGATTGCCATTTCACACCCGCCGCAACGTTTGCGTAACTGGCCCGCCCCTTATCGGACCCGTTGATGTACGCGGCTTCCCAGCTTTACACAGCAACCGTGCTGGCCTTGCTCAGCGCCACCGCCGCCGCCCAGGGCGGCAAGCAGCAGGACATCACGCTGGCGCCGGTGACCGTCACTGGCTCCAACATCAAGCGCGCGCAGAGCGAAGGCCCCAATCCGGTCCAGGTCATCGCACGCCAGCAGCTGGAACAGTCCGGCAAGGTAACCGTGGCCGATTTCCTGCGCTCCATCTCGGCCAATACCGGTAACGCCACCAATGAGACCAGTAACAGCGGCTGGGCCTCCGGTTCGGCCGGCATCGGCCTGCGTGGCCTGTCGCAGAAGAACACGCTGGTGCTGCTCAACGGGCGGCGCCTGGCCAATTACGGTTTCCCGTCGAACGGCCTGTCGGACACGTTCGTCAACCTCAACGCGCTGCCGCTGGTGGCGGTTGAGCGCATCGAAGTGCTGAAGGACGGCGCGTCGGCGGTCTACGGCTCCGACGCGGTCGCCGGCGTGGTCAACATCATCACCCGACAGGATTTCCAGGGGGCAGACGTGGGCGTGAGTGGTGGCACCAGTGAGCAGGGTGGGCTGGACACGCAGCGGGCCAAGTTCGTCGGTGGCATCGGCGATCTTGAAACGGATGGCTACAACATCCTGGCCAGCTTCGAGGTCTACAACCGCGACCGCCTGGACCAGGACGAGCGTGACCTGACCCGCTCGGGCATCTACAGCGACAGGCCGGGCGGTAGCTGGAACGGCTGGTCGGCCAAGGGCGCGCGCTACCTGGTCAATGGCGTCTCGGTGCCGTTGCTGGACGCACAGGGCAACTGCCCCACGGGCACCGTGTTGACCGCCAGCGCCCCGATCGATGGACTGCAGGGCAACACCTGCGCCTTCAACCTGGCGCCGTACACCACGCTGATTCCTTCGACCAAGCGCTACCAGGCGTATGTCAAGGGCACGTTCCGCATCAACGACAACGTGGAAGCCTTCGGCGAGGCGCTTTACAGCACCATCAAGGGCGCCTCGATCTTCGGTTCCAGCCCCTACTTCACGCTGGAAGGGGGACGCTTCGCGCTCAACGCCGACACCGGGCTGGCCGAGCCAGTGTCCAATAACCTGCCGGCCAGCAGCCCCTACAACCCGTATGGGCGCGCGATCCCCATCGAGTACACGTTCTTCAACCTGGGGCAGTCGCTGAAGATCAACCGTTCGCAATCCTACCGCTTCCTTGGCGGCGTTCGCGGCCGCAGCGAGCGCTGGGACTGGGAGGCGGCGGCCTTCACCGCCAGCAGCCAGGAGCGCGAGACCGTGGTGGGCGGCTTTGCCAACCGCTGGACGCTGGCACAGGCCCTGGCCGATGGCAGCTACAACCTGGCCAACCCCGACGCGACGCCGCAGTCTGTCATCGACGGGATTGCCTTGAGCACGCTGCGCCCGGCCGATTCCAGGCTGCATGGGGTGGACTTCAAGATGTCCGGCAACCTGTTCGAACTGCCGGCGGGCGAGGTCGGCTTCGCCGCTGGCGTGGAGTGGCGTCAGGAAGAACTGCGTTCGACCAACCCCTGGCAGATCGATGCCGGGCTGCAAATCCGTCCGGCGATCGCCGAAGTGGACGGCGATCGCCGGGTCTCCGCGGCCTATGCCGAAGTGAACATCCCCATCGTGCAGACCCTGGAGCTGCAGGTGGCGGGCCGTGCGGACCACTACAGCGATTTCGGCAACGCCTTCTCGCCCAAGGTCAGCCTGCGCTGGCAGCCGTGGGACGTGCTGCTGGTGCGCGCGGCCGCCTCGCGCGGCTTCCGCGCGCCCTCGCTGTCGGAGAATTCGGCCAGCACGAACATCTCCTATGGCGCGGTGGTGGATCCCTTCGATCCTGACCAGCCCGGTGCGCGCCAGAACCCGACCTTCTTCACCCTCGGCAACAACGCGCTGGATCCGGAGCGCACGCGTAGCTTCAATGCCGGCTTCGTGCTCTCGCCGTGGAGCAGCACCAGCCTGAGCGTGGATTACTACCGCATCGAGCTGGACAACCTGATCGGCACGGGCAACACCACCGCCATCGTCCAGAACAACGACCCCAACGATGTCATCCGCGACGCGCGCGGCAAGCTGGTGGCGGTCAACAACCGCTACCAGAACCTGAGCGAGCTCAAGACCTCGGGCATCGATGTGGAACTGCGCCAGCGCTGGGCAACTGATGCCGTCGGCGATTTCACCCTGAGCACCGCCTACACGCATGTGCGCGACTATCGCCGCCCGGCCACGGTTGGCGGCGCGCTGGTGGACTACGCCGGCAGTAACCTCGGCCCATCGCTGCCGCGCAACAAGGCCAGCACCTCGCTGGACTGGAGCCTGGCGGACATCAACCTGGGCGCGACCTGGTTCTACACCGGTGGCTACGACCAGAAGGCCAGCACCGCCGCCAGCGCCATCCAGTCGCGCATCGCCGCCTACAACCAGGTTGATCTGTACGCGGCGTGGAAAGGCGTCGAAGGGCTGACCCTGTTCGCCAAGGTGGAGAACGTCGGTGACAAGCTACCGCCGTACGACGCCTCGTTCCCCGGCATCCGTGCGCCTTACGACTTCACCCAGTACGACGCCCGCGGCCGCTATTACCAGGTCGGGTTCGACTACCGCTTCTGATCGTTGGGACGCAGGACCCGCCCACGGGGAAGGCCGGCACGAAGTCGTCGCAGCCGCGAGGCTGGGCGACCCGTCCCCCTGCATCGGAAGGGCGAGGAGAAAAGCGGCAGGGCGGCGGGGCAGTGGCACCGCGTCTTCGCACACCTGCGCCTGCCGGTGTATGCCGGGGGGCAATGGCGCGGGCCGGCGCGAATCGTTGCCGTGATCTCCTTCCGTGTCATATGCGCGGATGGAATCAATCATGGTGCATGCGCCGGCACGGATTGCACGCAGGCCGCCGACGCACGCGAGCATGGGCGCATGTTGCTCCAGACGGTCAAACCGCGTGGTTTCACGTCGATCGTGCCGCTGGCGATGCGTCCTGCCCGCCAACGTTATGAGTAATTCGTCCAAGCAAGACAGCATTTGTCGGTTGAACGATGCGGTTGCGAATCTAAGCTTGATCCAGTCCCTCAGCCCGATGCGCCGAGGCCCCCAAGACAGCGGCATCGGTGCAATGCAGGCGTGCTGTCGATACCCCGCGCATGCCGCAGCACGGCCTGCGCGCCCTCCAGGATCAATGCGGCAAGCCGGAACACCCACGACATGATCGATACCTCCAGGATCGCCAGACCTCCCACCCGCAGCTTCGCTTCGTTCGAGCAGGAGCGTCAGTACCGCAAGCAGGCGCTGGCGGCGACGTTCCGCATCTTCGGCCAGCTGGGCTACGAGCAGGGCGTGATGGGACATGTCTCCGTGCGCGATCCGGAATTTCCGGAGCAGCTGTGGATGAATCCCTTCGCCGTGCCGTTCAAGCGGATCAAGGCCAGCGATTTGTTGCGTATCAGCTTCGATGGCGAACTGCTGGAGGGCAACGGCTACATCCACACCGGCGGCATCAATACGCACACGATCATCCTCAAGGCGCGGCCGGACCTGCAATCGGTGGCCCACGTGCATTCGACCTTCGGCACGGCCTGGTCGGCGCTGGATCGCCTGCTCGATCCCATTTCGGCCGAATCGGCGGTGCTTTATCAGCGTCACTCGGTCTATGACACCTATCGAGATGGTGAGCGCGAGAATCTCGCCAACGCGATCGGCGACAGCAGGATCATCATCTTCAAGGGCCATGGCCTGTTCGCGGTCGGCGAGACCTTGGATGAAGCCGCATACCTGTTCCTGCTTGCGGAAAAGGCTTGCCATGTGCAGCTCATGGCGGAAGCCAGCGGCTCGAAGGTGCACAAGATCGACCACGACGTCGCGGTGAAGATCGCCGCGGCCAACGGCGCGGACAAGTCCACCTTGAACTTCAGACCTTACTTCGATGCCATCGTGGCCGAGCAGCCGGACCTCCTGGACTGACATGCATGGCTGGCTTCCCGTACGTCAGATGATCAGGAGGAAACGGCCGTGTGGCTCTATCTCCTGAAGCGACTGCTGCTGATGTTCCCGACACTGCTGGGCGTGCTGACGCTGACCTTTCTGGTGACACAGTTCGTCCCGGGCGGCCCGATCGACAACGCGCTTGCGCAGCTCAATGCCGAGGGCGCCCGTTCCGATGGCATGTCCGAGGACGGCGCCGAAGGCGGCGCGACATGGAACTACAGCGGCCGTCAAGGCATCAGCGACGAGCAGCGCCAGCTTCTGGCCGACCAGTATGGCTTCGACCAGCCTCCGCTCACACGCTATTTCAAGATGCTCAGGAGCTACCTGCGCTTCGACCTGGGGCAAAGTTATTTTCGCCAGCAGAGCGTGTGGACGTTGATTCTTTCCAAGCTGCCGGTATCGCTGTCGCTGGGGGCTTGGACGTTGTTTCTGACATACATGATCTCCGTTCCGCTGGGGATCAGGAAGGCGATGCACACCGGCTCGCGCTTCGACCTGCTCAGTACGCTGCTGATCTTGCTTGGCTATGCCTTGCCGAGCTTCATCCTGGGTGTGCTGCTGATCGTGGTGTTCGGTGGGGGATCGCTGTGGGAGCTGTTTCCGATGCGGGGGCTGGTCTCGGACAACTGGGACGAACTGGGGCTGTACGCGCGCTTCGTCGACTATTTCTGGCATGCGACGATGCCGGTCACCGCACTGGTGGTCAGCAGCCTAGCGGTGAAGACGCTGCTGACGCGCAATGTCTTTCTGGATGAAGTCAGTAGCCAGTACGTCATCTCCGCGCGCGCCAAGGGCGTGGGCGAGCGCGGCATCCTATGGCGACATGTGCTGCGCAACGCGCTGCTCCCGCTGGTGACCAGTTTTCCGGCAACCTTTACTGCAGCCTTCTTCACGGGAACCCTGCTGATCGAAACCCTGTTCTCGCTCGATGGCCTTGGCCTGCTTTCCTATGAGTCGATCAATACCCGTGACTATCCGGTGGTGCTGGGAACGCTCTGGGTGTTCACCATCGTCGGCTTGCTGGTGAAGCTGGCGGCCGATGTGGCCTACGTACTGGTCGACCCGCGCATTGCGTTTGATGGCCATGCTGATTGAAGCCGACGTGACCAACGGCGAGGGCCTTACAGGCGAGGAACACGCGCCGATCGCCAGGCCGGCGTTGGCCCAGCCCGTCTCTCCGGGGCGCCGGGTCTGGCAGCGTTTCAGGCAGGAGCGACTGGGCTTCTGGAGCCTGGTGGTGTTCCTGTTGCTGTACGGCCTCAGCTTGGGCGGCGAGCTGCTGTGCAACGACCGCCCGCTGGTCGCGCGTTACGCAGGGCAATGGTTCTTCCCGGTCGTGGTGGACTACGACGAGACCGCCTTCGGCGGCGATCTGCCGGTATCGGTGGATTACCTGAGTCCGGAGATCATCGACAAGTTCGATGCACCAGGAAACTTCGCGCTGTTTCCGCCGATCAGGTTCCGCTACGACACGATCGACTACCACGCACAGCTGGAATACCTGCCCAGCCCGCCGACGGGGACGCATTGGTTCGGCACGGACATGGGCGGTTACGACGTCCTGTCGCGCGCGCTGTACGGCTTTCGCATCTCGGTGACCTTGGCCATCGTGCTGGCGTTCGCGGGCACGGTGATCGGCATCGTGGTCGGGGCCACGCAGGGGTACTTCGGCGGGCGCGCCGATCTTTTCGCCCAGCGACTGATCGAGATCTGGAGCGCGATGCCTGAGCTCTATCTGATCATCATCTTCGCCTCCATCTACGACCACAGCCTGATCGTGCTGTTCGTGCTGCTGACGCTGTTCGGCTGGATGCACCTGTCGGACTATGTGCGAGCGGAGTTCCTGCGCAACAGGCAGCGCGAGTACGTCAAGGCGGCGCGCGCGATGGGGTTGTCGCACCTGCAGATCATCTGGCGCCACATTCTGCCCAACAGCCTGACACCAGTGGTGACCTTCCTGCCGTTTCGCATGAGCGCGACCATCATGACCATGGCATCGCTGGATTTCCTCGGCCTTGGCGCAGTGCCTCCGGATCCCAGCCTGGGCCTGTTGCTGCTGGAAGGAAAGGAAACCCTGAGCGCATGGTGGATCGCGGTGGCGTCGTTCTCGGTGCTGGCGCTGACCTTGCTGCTGCTGGCCTTCATGGGCGAGTCGCTGCGCAATGCGCTCAAGGCCGAGGGAAGCCTTGCGACGCGGGGCGTGGGCTGATGGCGCAGACGCTGCTGGAAATCGACAACCTGGGCATCCGCTTCGGCAACGCGATCGCGGTCGATGGCCTGAGCTTGAAGATCGAGCGCGGCGAGCGTTTCGCACTGGTCGGCGAGTCTGGCTCGGGCAAGACCGCCACCGCCAAGGCCATCCTGCAATTGATCCCGGAGGCCTCGACCTCCGGCGCCATCCGCCTGCAGGATCGGAACCTGCTGGCGCTGTCGCAGAAGGAGATCGCAAAGGTGCGCGGGTCGAAGATCGCCATGATCTTCCAGGACCCGATGAGCGCGCTCAACCCGCTGTTTCCAGTGGGCAAGCAGATCGCCGAATCGATCCTCCTGCATGAAGGGTGCTCCAGGAAGGAGGCACGCGAACGCGCGATTGGTTTGCTGGCGCGGACCGGCGTACCGGAGCCAGAGCTGAAGGTAGATAGCTATCCCCACCAGCTCTCCGGCGGCCAATGCCAGCGCGCCATGATCGCCATGGCCATTGCCTGCAAGCCTGACCTGCTCATCGCCGACGAGCCGACCACCGCCCTGGATGTCAGGACGCGTGGCCGCATCGTGCAGATGCTGCTCGACCTGCAGGTACAGGAAGCGGCGGCCGGGCGAGACATGGCGATCCTGCTGATCACCCATGACCTGCAGCTGGTCAGGCGTTTTGCGGACCGTGTCGGCGTGATGGAAAAGGGCTTGCTGGTGGAAACCCAGGAAACCGAGTCGCTGTATCGCGCGCCCGCACATCCTTACACCCGGCGCCTGCTCAACAGCATGCCGCCGCGCCTGGTGGAGCCGATCGGGCATGACGCCAGGATCCTGCTGGAAGCCAAGGCCTTGCGCGTGGACTACGCGCGCCCCGCCACGAGCTGGCGGCAGTGGCTCAAGCCGCTACGCCACAGCGCATTGCTGGGCATCGATGTGGTCCTGCGTGCCGGGGAAACGGTGGGCATCGTCGGCGAATCCGGGTCCGGGAAATCCACGCTGGCCCAGTCGCTGCTCGGGCTGGTCGGCACCGCAGGCGGGGACATCCGCTTCGACGGCAAGCGGCTTGCACCGCGGGACTGGCATCGGATTCGGCCACGGCTGCAGGCGGTCTTCCAGAATCCCTTCGGCGCGCTGTCGCCACGCCACACGGTGCGTAGCATCGTCAGCGAAGGCCTGCGCTTGCACAGCCCCGCGCTTGACTTGCACCAGGTCCAGCAGCGTGTCGCTTCGGCGCTGTCCGACGTGGGGATTCCGCTGGAAGGACTCGACGCGTTTCCACATGAATTTTCTGGCGGGCAGCGCCAGCGCATCGCCATCGCCCGGGTATTGGTCCTGCGTCCGCAAGTGCTGATCCTCGATGAGCCTACCTCGGCGCTGGATGTTTCGGTACAGGCCCAGGTGCTACGCCTGCTGGTCGAGCTGCAACGCAAGTACGGCCTGTCGTATCTGTTGGTCACACACGACCTGGCGGTGATCCGGGCCGTGGCGCACCGGGTCTACGTGATGAAGGAGGGCAGGGTACTCGAAGCCGGCCCGACCCTTGAATTGATCGAGCACCCTCGTCAGCCATACACCCAGGAGCTGGTGAATGCTTCGCTTTGATCTGAAGGCCGCCGTCTCCAGGCCGCGCGCGGGCGCTGTGCCGATGCTGCTGGCGCTGCTGATCGGCATGCTGGGGTGTGGTGTGTCAGGCCAGGCACAGGCGGCACACGCCTATGCCGAGTTCGGCACGCCGCGCTATCCGCCAGGCTTCACGCAGTTCGACTACGTCAATCCGCAGGCACCCAAGCAGGGGCGGTTGCGCTTGGCACAGGTCACCACCAATGCGACCTACGACAAGCTCAATCCCTTCACCCTGCGCGGACGCGCGGCGCCCGGCCTGCTGGAACTGGTGTTCGAAACGCTCGCCGTTTACAGCATGGATGAGCGCGCCACCCAGTACGGGCTGCTGGCCGAGAGCATCGAGGTGGCACCGGATCTGCGTAGCGTCATCTATCGACTGCGGCCACAGGCGCGCTTCTCCAATGGCGATCCGGTCACCGCAGAAGATGTGGTCAATGCCTATCACGTGCTGCGCAGTCCGCAGGCCAGCCCGCGCTTCCAGTCGTTTCTTGCGGAAGTCACCAGTGCCAAGGTCCTGGGCACGGGCGTGGTGCGCTTCGACTTTTCACGCGCGGGGCGCGACCTGGTCTTTGTGACCGGCAGCCTTCCGGTGTTCTCGCACAAGTGGAGCGGTCCGCCAGCCGGAGCGGAATTTGGCAAGGTCGGCATGCGGCCGCCGATCGCCTCGGGTCCTTATTCGGTCCGCGCCGGTGGCAGCACGCACCAGGTCACTTACGTGCGGGACCCGCGTTACTGGGGCGCGGATCTGCCGGTGCGCAAGGGTCAGTTCAACTTTTCACGCATCACCTACAACCTGTACTCGGATCTGGACACACGGCGTGCGGCATTGCGCGCGGGTCACTACGATTTCCTCAACGAAGTGCAGATGTGGCCCTGGCGGGTGATGTACTTCGGCGAGCGCTTCGATCGTGGCGAACTGATCAAGATGCAGCTGCCGCACCAGAATCCGCCGGCCATGAATGGCTGGACGGTCAACCTGCGGCGCGCGCGTTTCCGCGACCGTCGTGTCAGGCAGGCGCTGAACTATCTGTTTGATTTCGAGTGGATCAACGACCGCTCCTTCGATGGCAAGTTCGTGCGCCTGGAGAGCTATTTCGACCGCACGCCACTGGCGGCCACCGGCCGACCCAGCAAGGAAGAGCTGGCATTGCTCGTGCCTTATCGCGACGCATTGCCGCCTGCGGTGTTCGGCCCCATGTTCCAGCAACCCAGCACGCACGCGCCCTCGGCGTTCCGCGCAAACCTGGCCAAGGCCATCGATCTGTTCGGGCAAGCGGGCTGGACCATGCGCGACGGACGGCTGCGCAACGCGCGAGGCGAGCCGTTCGTCATCGAGGTGATGCTGGAATCGAGAAAGCAGGGCGTGACGGACCTGATCTACCAACATATGGAGCGCGCCGGTATCACGGTGCGCAAGGTGATCGTGGACCAGGCCACCCTTCAGCGCCGGTTGAGCAACTTCGATTTCGACTATACGCGCACCTCATTGAGGGAGTCGCGTAATCCATCGGCGGAGATCTGGCGCTGGTTCAACAGCGCAGATGCGGCCAGAACCGGCTCGGAGAACATCACCGGGGTGAATTCCAGGGTGGTGGACGACCTCACCCATCGATTGATGGCCGCCGCCACGGAGCAGGAGCAGGTCGTGGCTGGGCGCGCCCTCGACAGGGTGTTGATCCATGAACACTACTTCATTCCTTGGCGTTACCTGCCGCAGCACCACGTCATCTACAACAGGAGGCTGGAAAAGCCCGACCAACTGCCGCTGTATTACGCCGCGCAGGAGTGGGCCATGACCGCGTGGTGGGATCGTGTTGATGATTGATTGGGTATGTATGGTTCTCGGGATTGTTGTATTTATTCGCTGGCGTGGAATCAAATCCCAGTAATAACGGTTCTAAATAGATAATCGCTTGCATAATCTCCTCGCCCTACTTCGATGCAGGGTGCGGCGATGGCAACACAGGACACCAGAAAGCTTCATTTCGGCGCCTTCATTTCCAGGCTGGGCGGGCACGCGCAGGCATGGCGCCATCCCGAGGCCATCCCCACCAGCTCCTCGCGCATCGAAACCTTCATCGATGCGGCGCAGATCGCAGAACGTGGGAAGTTCGATTTCGGCTTCATCGCCGACTCCACGTACATCACCAAGGAGTCCACGCCGTACTACGTCAACCGGCTCGAACCCATCACCGCACTGGCGGCGGTGTCGGCCAGGACGCAGCACCTTGGCCTGGTCGCGACCGCCACCACTTCTTTCAGCGAGCCTTTCACCACTGCCCGGCAGATCAACTCACTGGACATCATCAGCGGCGGTCGCGCGGGCTGGAATGCGGTGACCGGCGCGCTGGAGGGGCACGCACGCAATCACGGTGGTGAAAAACTCTACGAGCACGCGCTTCGCTACAAGATCGCTAGCGAGTACATCCAGGTGGTCAAGGGGCTGTGGGATTCCTGGGAAGAGGATGCGTTCGTGCGCGACAAGGCCTCGGGCGAATACGTCGACTTCGAGAAGATGCACACGCTCAACCACAAGGGCGAGTTCTTCGGCGTGCAGGGTCCGTTGAACATCGAACGCTCGCCGCAGGGGCAACCGGTGCTGTTCCAGGCTGGTGCGTCCGAGGACGGGCGCGCGCTGGCTGCACGCGAGGCCGATGCCATCTTCACCGGCAGCGTGTCGGACGAAGTGGCCGCAAAGAAGTACTACGACGACGTGAAAGCCCGCGCCGCCTCGCATGGTCGTGACCCGGACAAGCTGGTACTGCTGCCATCGATTACACCAGTGCTGGGCGGCACCGAGGCAGAGGCCAAGCAGCGTTACGAGGAATTCAACGAGCTGCTGGACATCAACATCGCGCTCAAGTTCCTCAGCCGCTATTTCAGCCTGTTTGATTTCTCTCCGTATCCGCTTGATGAGCCGCCGCCCGATCTGCTGGCCATCGGCAAGGACAGCTTCAAGTCCAATACGGAAAAGTACGCGAGGATCGTGCGCGAGGAGAAGCTCACGTTGCGCCAGCTCGCGCTGCGCGTGGCCAGTTCCGAAGTGGATTTCGTCGGTACGCCCGAGCAAATCGCCGACAAGCTGCAGCGCCTGTTCGAGCAGCGCATCGTCGATGGCTACATCGTCAGCCCATATATCCAGCCGAAGGGCTTGCGCGACTTTGTCGACCACGTCGTGCCCATCCTGCAGCGACGGGGCGTGTTCCGTACCGACTACGAGTCGGACACGCTGCGCGGCAATCTCGGCCTGTCGATCCCGGCCAACCGCTACGCCAAGTAGCACTTTCCCGCCGGCACATCGTGCCGTCCTTGCGTACCTTCTCCCCCCCCCATCACACAAGCAACTACACACATGAAAAAACATCGCTCCCGGCTTGCCGCCCGTTCCCTGCTGTCCGTCGCCGTGGCGATGCACTGTGCAGCAGTGTGTGCGGCCGAGCCGGATGCTGATGCGCAGCCGGTCGCGGTCGAAGCGAAGTCTCTTGACGCGGTCATCGTCACCGGCAGCCTCTCCGGCCGCCAGCGCACGGTGACCGAAAGCCTGTCGCCCATCGATGTGATCAGCGAAGAGGCGCTGATGTCGAGCGGCAAGCAGAACCTCAAGGACGCGCTGATCCTGCTGGCGCCCTCGTTCTCCGCCACCACCAATGGCTATGGCGGCCAGAACACCGTGGTCAAGAGCGCGGGCCTACGCGGTCTGGCGGCGGGCGACACGCTAGTCCTCATCAACGGACGTCGTCGACATGGCACCTCGGTCATCTCGCACAGCGGTTACCAGGGCGGCCAGTCGCCGACCGATCTGGATCTGATCCCGGCCAGTGCCGTGCAGCGCGTGGAGATCCTGCGCGACGGCGCCTCTGCGCAGTACGGCTCGGACGCGGTGGCCGGTGTCATCAACATCATCCTCAAGTCCAATGCTGAAGGCGGCTACGCCTCGGCGACCTACGGACAGAACGGCGAGTCCATTGGACCGCACGACGACCAGGGCAGGACGCGCCGTTTCCTGTTCAACCAGGGGCTGCCGCTGGGGCCGGAAGGGCACCTCAGCCTCAGTGGCGAAGTGGAGAGCACCAAGTCCTGGAACATCTCCGGTCCGCGCAAGGGCAACATCTATTACCGACTGCCCGACGGCTCGCGCGATCCACGCGAACAGGGCGACCGCTATCGCCAGATCAACGGCAATCCGGAGGTGGACAAACAGGTGGTGTCCTATGACTTGTCCTATCCCATCGCGGACCTGGAGTTCGTCTCCTTCGGCACCTTCGGCCATCGTGACGCGATCGGTGCGGTCAACTTCCGCGATGCCACCTCCACCCAGAACCTGCTGGAGGTCTATCCGGACGGCTTCCTGCCCCGGTACGGTATTGAGGAGAACGACTTCCAGGTGCTGGCCGGCGTCAAGGGCGCCATCGCGACCGACTGGGACTGGTCGCTGGATACCAGTTTTTCCCGCAATCATTCCAAGATCCGGCTCGAGGATGCGCTGTCGGCATCGTTCGGCAACGCCACCCCAGAAAATCCCATCAACGGTTACACCGCGCCGCCGACCGAGCTGTACAACGGCGGCTTCGACTATCGCCAGTGGGTGACCGATCTGGACGTCAAAGGCAACCTGGCCACGGGATGGTCGGACACGCCGCTGGGTGTCGCCTTCGGCGCCGAGTTCCGCAAGGAATGGTTCCAGCAGTTGCAGGGCGAATATGCCTCCTGGGCCGATGGTGGCTATGTCTTTCCCGCAGGCCATCCGCGTGCCGGCGGACGCCCCAGTCCCGGCGGTGCGGGCACGCAGGGCTACGGGCCGGATGCGGTGGTGGATGTCTCGCGCAACGTGGCGGCGGCCTATGTGGACGTGGAGCAGGCCATCGGCAAGCTTGAGCTAGGCGCGGCGCTGCGCTTCGAGAACTACAGCGACGTCGGCGATGCACTGGCCGGCAAGCTGTCGGCCCGCTACAACTTCACAGAGCGCTATGGCGTCCGCGCTACGTTCAACAACAGTTTCAAGGCGCCGACCCTGCAGCAGCAGTACTTCACCCACGCCAACGAAGTCTGGGGCACGCTGTCCATCTCCGGCCAGCAAGGCATCACCAACACCTTCGTCAGCGGTCCGTTCACGCCATTCGCGGCGGCGCTGGGCGCCGAAGCCCTCAAGCCACAGAAATCCAACAACATCAGCGTGGGCTTCACCGGCACGCCGACCGACAACCTCGATTTTTCCATCGATGTGTATCAGATCGACATCCAGGATCGCCTGGTGCTACAGGAAAGCGGTCAGGTGGGCGAAACCGCGCGCATTCTGGCCAACGCGGGGTTGATCGATCCGCAGGGCAACTACGAGTACGTCGTGCGTTACACGTCCAACGGCATCGACACGCGCACCCGCGGTGCGGATCTGGTGGTGAACTACACGACCGAGTTCGGCCGCTTCGGTCAGGTCAAGTGGACGCTGCTCAATGCCTACAACGAGACCTCGATCACCGGCATGCGCGTCGTGCCGGCGGCATTCCAGGACGTCATTTCGCCCGGCAACTTCTTCTCGCGCTCGGCCCTTGGCCTGTACACCGCGGCCAAGCCCAAAAACTCGACCTTCCTGACGGCGGACTGGTCGATCGATCGCTGGGACGCGCGGGCCACGGCGAAGCGCTATTCCAAGGTACGGGAGTTGCACAACACCAATCCGGCGCGCGACCACGTCATCAGTGCGGCCTGGGTGGCGGACCTGGACATCGGCTTCCGCATCAATGAGCGCCTGCGCGCTTCGGCGGGCGGCACCAACATCTTCGGGCGACGTCCCGAGGGCGTCAGCGCGGCGCAGGAGCCGTTCGAGGCCAATGCCAGCCCGACCTATGGCTACTTCGCGCCGTACGGCGCCTGGGGCGCGTTCTTCTACGGCAAGCTCGAATACACCTGGTAACAACGGCCATCCGTCCCACTCATGAAGCGGCCAGCTGGCCCACACCGCGCAGGAAGGTACACCGTGTCCGAATCACTCGCACGCCGCTATGGCGACATCGCAGCGGTCCCCGCGATTCCAAGCAACGACCACCTGGAATTGCTGCTCTCGCACAGGAGCGTACGTGCCTATGCCAATCGCCCGTTGGCCGAGGGGCTGCTGGAGGCGCTGGTGGTGGCGGCGCAGTCGGCGGCGAATTCGTCCAACATCCAGATCACCAGTGTGGTGGCGGTGGACGACCCTGCATTGAAGACCCGGCTGGCCGAGCTTTCAGGGCACCAGCCGTATATCGCGCAGGCCTCGGTGTTTCTGGTCTGGGTGGCCGACTATCGTCGTGCGGTCGGCATTGCCCAGGAGCAGGGGCAGGCGCTGGCGCATCTGGACTACCTCGAAGTGGCACTGAACGGTTTCAGCAACGCCTCCATCGCCGCGCAGAATGCCGCGGTGGCCGCGGAATCCTTCGGCCTCGGCACGGTCTATATCGGCGGTCTTCGCAACCACATGGACGAGGTCATCGCGCTGCTGGGGCTGCCGCAGCACACGTTTCCCACGTTCGGCATGTGCGTGGGGTATCCGGCCAGGACCGATGACCAGGCAGAGCGCGTCAAGCCGCGGCTGCCGGTGCGCCATGTGCTCCACCGCAATCGTTATGACGAGGCGGCGTTCAGCGCGGCGGATGCAGAGGCCTTCGACGCGACGATCCGCCAGTTCTACCAGGCGCAGGACCTGGAGAAGCCGGCCTGGTCGCGGCAGGTGATCGAGCGGCTACGCACGGTGGAGTCGCTGCACGGCCGGCATCGGCTCAAGGAGATCTTGGCAGGGCAGGGATTCGGCCTGGCCTGACCCACACACGCAGGCGGCATGGCCACTTCATTGGAAGCACGCAGCGCGCCAGGCCGCTCGACGCGGCGCAACATCGCCTTGTTCGTCTCCGGCTATCTGTCTTCCTCGCTGGGCTGGTGGGCGCAGAAGGCGGTGCTGGGCTGGTTGGCGTGGGACCTGACGCGCTCGGTGGCGTGGGTGGGTGTAGTGGCCTCTGCCGACTTGATCACCGCGTTGTGGGTCGCACCGCTGGCCGGCACGATCGCCGACCGCACCAACCCGTTCTCCACGCTGCTGAGCACGCACACCGCGCTGCTGACGCTGGCGTGTGGATTGTTCCTGGCGTACACCTTCGGATTGATGAGCATTGGCGTCCTGTTTGCCGGCGTGCTGATCGAATCCACGGTAACCGGCTTCAACCAGCCCAGCAGGATCGTGATCCTCAACCTGATCGCCTCGCCACAGCGGCTGTCACAGCTCATTGCGACCAGTTCGATCTCCGTGGCCGTGGCCCGATGTCTGGGGCCTGCGCTTGCGGGCCTGCTGATCCACTTCGGCTGGATCGGTGCTGTGTTCCTAGCCAATGCCCTGACCATCGTTGGGATGATGGTGGTGCTGCAGCTCTTGCGACGCGCGGTGGTCGAGGAGCCGCCGGCGCTGCGCCACGGCTTCATGAAGGACGTGGTCGGTGGGTTCCTCTACGTCGTGGAAAGCCCCCACATCCGCACACTCATGTTGCTGGCCGGCGCCTTTGCCCTGCTGGGTCGTCCCTTTTCAGAGTTGTTTCCGGCCATCAGCGGCACGCTGTATGAGGGCGGTGCGGAGGTCATTGCCCAGCTCATGACCGCCCAGGGTCTGGGTGCGTTGCTGGGGGGCATGGTGATGCTCCGGCGCATGGCGCCGGCTGCGCTGCTCAAAGGCGCATTCGCGGCGGGGACCGGCCTGGTGATCTCGGTCCTGATCTTCATCAATGTGGCCTCGTTGTCGCTGGCGGTCGGCCTGGTGGTGGTGGCCGGCTTTTTCCATGTGATCTGCAACATCGCGCTGCAGTCGCTGTGCCAACAGGCCGCCAGTGCGGACATGCGCGGCCGGATCGCGTCACTGTACGGCATCATTTTCCGTGCTGCGCCCGCGCTCGGTGCGTTTGTCATCGCCCAGATCGCCCATGTCCTCGGCATCGGGCTGGACGTCCTGATCTCGATAGGAGTGCTTGCGTATGGCCTCGTTCTCTTGCTCTTGCTTCCCGGTTTTCGCCGCAAACGGAACTGAAAGGCCCTGCGCGGAGGCTCAGCATGTCCAATGACAGCCGGGTCGTGCGCGCAAGGCGCGACGCGTTGAAGGGGCTGGTCGGTGCGGTCGCGGTCGCGGCGGCGCCTGCGGGGGCCGCCCATACGGCGGCCACGCATGCATCGCATGTTGCCGCGCCTAGTATCGAAGAAGCGGACCTGGCCTACGATGTGGTCGTGGTTGGGGCCGGCGCCGCCGGCCTGGTAGCGGCCCTGCGTGCCGCCGAGCAGGGCGCATCGGTGCTGGTGGTCGATGCCAACTACGACATCGGTGGGCACGCCATCCTGAGTGGCGGCAACGTCACGCTGGGGGGCGGGACGGCGCTGCAGAAGAAATACGGTATCGCCGACGATGCCGAGCAGGTCTTTCGCGACCTCACCGACTGGACGGTGGTCGAACGCAACGGCATGCCGGAATACCGCTACAACGACCGGGCGCTGCAGCGTGCGCTGGCCGACAACATGGTCGATACCTTCAACTTCCTGGTTGCGCACCAGGTGCCATTCGTCGATGCGGCGCCGGACAATGCCGGCGGACACAGCATCGGCATCTCCGCGCGGCGTCAGCATCACTGCGTGTGGGACAGGGGGCAGTCGGCGGAAAGTCCGGCGGGTGCCGGCGGCACGGGCCTGATGCGCGCACTGGAGCGTAGCGCCCGCCGCACGGGCATCGCCTTCTTGCTGAACTACCACATGGATGCCTTGCTGCGCGCGGACGGTACCAGCGGTCGCGTCTGCGGCGTGGTCGCGCATTACGCGCCGACGCTGCTGCCGGGACATGCGCAGCCGCTGTCCAGCTATGCCTCGGCAGGCAATATCGCCTTGACCCAGGCAAGCGTCCGCGTCCATGCCCGGACCAGCGTGGTGCTGTGCACCGGTGGGCACTCGGCCAACGTCAACTTCCGGCGCATGTTCGACTCCCGACTCACGGAGGAATACGCCACCGCCGGCGAGGAGTATTCGCCGCAGGATGCTTCCGGTGAACTGGCGGCCCTGGCCATCGGTGCCAGCCTGTGGGGCACGGCCAACCAGAGCACCGAGCGCAACGGCGCGGTCCGCAAGCGCCCGCTGATCGGAACCCGCAGCAACTACATCCGCTGGACGCCGGACAGCCCGATTTTTCCCAAGGTGCGCGCAACCGGCCTGCGCGTCAGGGATTTCGGCAACGTCGTCATCGTCAACCAGGCCGGCGAACGCTTCTATGACGAACTGGAAGACGGCTACCCCAACGGCAGCACCGAGGGCTTCTACGAGGACGGCTACCGCCAGGGCGACTGGCGCAACGCCACGCGCGTGCCATACCGGCCGGCCAACTATGTCGACGCGGCGCTGGCCATCAATGCCGCATCGGTGGCGCCGGATTTTTCCGCCGGCCCGCAGTGGGCGATCTTCGACGAGGGCGCACGGCGCAGGGAGGGCTGGGAGACGGCCCCGCCGCATGTGGACCCGCGTTACTTCTTCTCGGCCGACTCCATCGACGCCCTGGCCAGCAAGATCAATACATGCCGCTATCAGAAAGTGCCGATGTCGCCAGAGGCGTTGCGCGCGACCATCGCCGGCTTCAACCGAGCGGTGGATGCCGGGCAGGACAGCGCGTTCGGCCGGACCGCGTTGCGGCATCGCTTCGATGCGCCGCCGTTCTACGCGGCTTGGTCCTCGGTCGTGGTGCATGACGCGTATGCCGGACTTCGCGTCAACGCGCGGTGCGAGGTCGTGGACTGGCAAGGTGCGGCGATTCCAGGCCTCTACTGCGCCGGTGAAACCGCCGGTGGAAGCAGCCAGCATGGCCTGGGCCGCTGCCTGACGCAGGGGTTCATCGCTGGCCGGCTGGCCGCGCAAGCGGAGGTGCAACGATGAGCCGCATCGCTGGTGCAGAAGCCCTCGGTGCGCGACGGCGGCTGATGAGCAATCGCGCTAAGGACAGTCGCTGCGCGACTGTGGCGCTGTCGACCTCGCGTGGAACTTGAGATGCATGCAGCTTTCGCAGCTGCCGACGCCCAGGCTGGGCTGGCCCGGGTGTGCCGTGGCACCGGCAATGCTACTGAGCTGGCTAGCAATCCCGGTTATCTCATTTCGTGCCCGAGATGCCGGAGGCTACCGTCTGGCTACCTCCGCCAGGATGAGATCCGTTGATGTCGCCAGTTGTCGACCATGCTCCAGCCGCCACGGCGCCGGCTGCGGGAGCACCACCCTCGCTGCTTCACGCCAAGCCCAGCGCAGCGCTGTCTTTCCGCGGTCGCATCTATGACAGCGTGCTGGACACGATCGGCGCCACGCCCCTGGTGCGGATCGATCGCTTTGCCGAAGCTCAGGGGATTGTCGGCACGCACCTGCTTGCCAAGCTGGAGTTCTTCAATCCGCTGTCCTCGGTCAAGGATCGTCTGGGCGCCGCGCTGGTCCACGCCGCCGAGCAGGACGGTCGACTCGCGCCGGGCGCGACCATCATCGAGCCGACTTCGGGCAATACCGGCATCGGGCTTGCCTTCGTGGCGGCGGCCAAGGGCTATCGCCTGATCCTGTGCATGCCCGACAACGCTTCGCTTGAGCGGCGCAAGATCATCCAGTACCTGGGCGCGGAGATCGTGCTGACGCCCGATGCCGAGCGCATGTCCGGCGCCATCCGGCGCGCGGCCGAGCTGAGTGCGCAGATTCCAGAGTCGGTGGTGCTGCAGCAGTTCGAGAACCCGGCCAATCCCGCGATCCACGTGACCACGACAGCCGAGGAAATCTGGCGGGACAGCGGCGGCGCGGTGGATGTGTTCGTGGCCGGGGTCGGCACCGGTGGCACCATCACCGGCGTGGGCCAGGTGCTGAAGCAGTACAAGCCGCAGGCACAGGTGGTCGCGGTGGAGCCTAGTCACAGCGCGACGCTGTCTGGTGGCAAGGCCGGTCCGCACAAGATCCAAGGCATCGGCTCGGGACATCTGTCCACGTTCCTCGACCGCGGTGTGATCGACGAAATCGTCCAGGTCACCGACGAGGACGCGTTGCACACGGCTCGCCAGCTGGCACGCAGCGAAGGCCTGGCGGTCGGTATCAGTGCGGGCGCGGCGGTGTGGGCGGCTGTGCAGCTGGCACGCCGTCCGGCATTTCACGGCAAGAACATCGTTGTGCTGATTCCCGATTCCGCCGAGCGCTACCTGTCGACCGAACTGCTCGATGAAGATGCGCAACCGGGCGGCGTGGCATGAGCGCGTCGACCCGTGTACTCATCCTCCCCGGGCGAGGCAACTCTGGCGCAAAGCATTGGCAGAGTGTGTGGCAGGACGCCCATCCGGAGTTCGTGCGTGTCCTGCAGCGCGACTGGGACAACCCGGACGCGGACGAATGGGTGGCCGCGCTCGACGCAGCGATCCAGATCGATCCTGCACCGGTCGTGCTGGTGGCGCACTCGTTGGCCGTCGTCACCGTGACGCACTGGGCCGCCAGGCATCGCGGCCCAGTGGCCGGCGCGCTACTGGTGTCGCCCACCGATGTAGAGCGGGCCGACTATCCGCCGGGAACCAGCGGCTTCGTCCCCGTTCCGCAACAGCGTCTGCCGTTTCCCAGCATCGTGGTGGCCAGCGAGGACGACCCACGCGTCAGCCTCGAGCGCGCGCGCGCTTTCAGCGCAGCATGGGGCAGCCGCCTGCAGGTGGCCGGCGCGCTGGGGCATCTCGGCACCGCATCAGATCTGGGTGCCTGGCCGTTCGGCGCGGCGCTGCTCGACGAACTTCTGCATGCCAGCGTACAAGGAATTCCCGCCTCATGACCCATCAAGATCCCCTGGACGGATCCAGCCACCGCCTCGCGGACACCACGCGCAAGGCCTTCTCCAAGGTGTCATCCTCTAAGCGGCTGGTGGTGGGCATCGGTGGAACGCCCCGCGCCGGGTCGTCCACAGAGCGGGCGATGAACATCGCCTTGCGCGCCAGTGCCGCACAGGGCGCGGCGACGATCAGCCTGGGCGGAGAATTCCTGGCCGCGTTGCCACATTACGCGCCGGGCAAGCCGCTGACGGAAGTGCAGGATGCCCTGGTCAATCTGGTCCGACGTGCCGACGCCGTCATTCTTGCCACGCCCAGCTATCACGGCGGCATGTCCGGGTTGCTGAAGAACGCGCTCGATACGCTGGAGGAACTGCGTGGCGACAGCCGTCCCTACCTGGATGGCCGTGCCGTCGGCTGCATCGTCACTGCGTATGGCTGGCAGGCCGGTGGCGCGGTCCTGGGGGCGCTCAGAAGCTGCGTACACGCGCTACGCGCTTGGCCAACGCCTTATGGCGCTGTCATCAACACATTGGAAACACCGCTGGCAGGCGAGGGCGAAACGCCGGCCAAGGTACAGCACAGCCTGGAACAGGTCGGCCACCAGGTCTACGAACTGGTCGATGCGTTTCAGGCCGCGCAGGCATTGAAGACGTCCAGCGAAATCCTCATCAAGGCCGCCAACGGCTGAGGGCCTCTAACGTGAGGCTGCAGGCGCCATCCCGCCTGCATGCCGCCACGCTGCACGTTTGACCGGACTGCATCACCCCACTTCGTTCACGCGGCGCGTTCGCCGGCCTGCCTCAGGTGCTGGGCGTCGTGTCCGTTCGACGCCGGGACTGCAGATGCTTCGACCTGCTGCCGGATCTCATCCGTTGACAGGTCCGGGATCAAGGCCTGGATGAAGGCGAGCATGTAGCCACGCAGATACGTTCCCCTGCGGACCGCCAGATAGGTGGTCACCGGCGAGATCGAGGCCCGTGCATTGAGGCAGACCAGTTTGCTGTCCAGCGTGTTGTTGAACGCGCGCTCGGCAATGATGCCTACGCCGAGCCCAAGCTCGACATAGGTCTTGATGACATCAGAGTCCACCGCCGAGATCACGATGTCCGGCTTGAGTCCAAGCTTCTCGAACGCCTCGTTGATGTGCGCGCGCCCGATCATCCCTTCTTCGAACGTGATGACCGGATACGTGGCGATGTCGGCCAGCGTCTGCACCGGCAGGCGCAGCAGCGGATGCCCTTCGGGCACGACAAAGCAATGGGTCCAGGTATAGGCCTTGAACAACACCAGCTCCGGCGGGCACGGCAGGCCTTCGGGCACGAATCCGATGTCGATGGCGCCATCACGCACCAGATCGGCGATCTGTCCCGGCGGTGTCGGGCGCAGCGTGAGATGCACGCTGGGATAGTCCTGCCGGAACTGCTTCACCGTCGCGGGCAGGCGATAGCGCACCTGTGCATGCGGCGCGGCCACCGAAAGCTTGCCGCCATCCAACAGGCGATATTCATCGGACGCGCGACGCAGGCTGTCGCGGTCCTTGAGGATGCGATCCACGATGACCGAGATCTCGCGGCCCGGCGGGGTCAGGTCGATCAACCGCTTTCCATGCCGGCGGAAGATGTCCACGCCCAGTTCCTCTTCCAGTTCCCGGATCTGGCGCGAGATCGCAGATTGGGAGGCGTGCAAAGACTCTGCAACCTCGGTGAGGTTGAAGTTCTGGCGAATCGCTTCTTGAACGGCGCGTAATTGCTGGAAGTTCATCGATCGATCCTGTGTGGCCTGTGCGGGAGCCCCTCCACGGACCCAACCTGGGTTGATAGTGACATCTAGTGACAGCGGCAGCCGCCCGCCGCTCATGAGAAATGCGCGGCATATGATTCGCGTGCGGAATGCATGCAGCGAGGCGGCCTCGTCAGTTGCGACAGCTCCCCGTGCGCGGTCAGCGTCCTGCGCGATGCCTCGGGGATCGCAGCGACTCGCACGCGGCACCGATCGCGACACCCGCGGTGTAAGCCAGGAGATCCAGCGCATGGAAGCCGGAGCCGAGCACGAGATGGCCGATGGGAGTCTGGCGGGCCGCGACGAGCCAGGGCGTACGGACAAGCTGGCTGAACTCGACGGCGAAGGAGATCGCAAGAGCGCACGACGCAACACGTGCGATGGACCAAGCCGGCCTGACGAATCCCACCAACAGCAACATCATCAACGCCCACAACGCATCGCCGGGATACTTGCCAAGCCCGGCGGGCAGAAGTTGGGGATATTTCCTAGACGCCAGGCCCAGGCCGATGACCAGCACGATCAGCGGACCTTGCATGGCCCTGCGCCTGGCGATGGCTCTGGCCATCATGGGTGCATGGCGATCACGGCGCGAAGCCCAGTGCGCGGGACACCGGGAACGGTGTCGTCGGCGGTGCAGGCAGGGTCTCGCCACGCTGTTCGCGCTCGTCGCAGATCGCCAGCGTCGTGTCGCCGCGACGCCAGGTGCGCTTGATGAAGCCGGGCGCGTCCAGCCCGGCCACGTTCACGAATCGATCCAGCGGCTGCACCGGCGTGGCACAGTCGGACGCGGTCCTGTCTAGCAGCATGCGCTCTTGTCGTCGGCCTGGATCTTGACGCGGTCGAAATCGCTGGACTGCGCACGTGCATCGCAGGCGATCGCCAACCTGGCAACGGCGCCGAGGGCGTGCAATGCAAGCAAGGCGAACCGGTACATGGGAACGTCCTTGTCGCTGGTCAACGATAGCCAGCGGCCTGCAGCTCGAACAGCTCCGCATAACGGCCACCCTGCGCCAGCAGCTCGGCATGCGTGCCACTGGCTTCCAGCTGGCCGTGATGCAGCACCAGGATGCGGTCGGCCATGCGCACGCTGGAAAACCGATGTGAGATCAACACTGCGGTGCGGTTGTCCGACAGCTCCTTGAAGCGCTGGAACACTTCGAATTCGCTGCGCGCATCCAGCGCGGCGGTGGGCTCGTCCAGGATCATCACCTGCGCATCGCGCATGTAGGCGCGGGCGATCGCCAGCTTCTGCCACTGGCCGCCGGAGAGATCCACGCCGGTCTTGAAGCGACGGCCGATCAGCTGGTCGTAGCCATGCGGCAGCCCTTCGATGACCTGGTCGGCCAGCGCGCGCCGCGCTGCGTCGCGGATGCGCGGGGCATCGTCCATCGCATCGATCTGGCCAACGCCGACGTTCTCGCCGGCGCTGAGGTGGTAACGCACGAAGTCCTGGAAGATCACGCCGATGTTGGCGCGCAGCGCGTCGATGTCGTAGTCGCGCAGGTCACGGCCATCGAGCAGGATGCGCCCCTCGTCCGGGTCGTACAGGCGCGCCAGCAGTTTGACCAGCGTGGTCTTGCCGGCGCCGTTCTCGCCGACCAATGCCACCACCTCGCCAGCCTGCAGCGAGAACGACAGGTGCCGCACGGCCCACTGCTCGGCATCGGGATAGCGGAAGCCCACGTCCTCGAACACGAAGCCGCTGCGGATCCGCTGCGGGAAGGGGCGCGGATCGGCCGGCGAGACGATTTCCGGGACGATGGCGAAGAAGGAAAACAGGTCGTCCAGGTACAGCGCCTGGCCGGCCACCTGCGAGAAGCCCACCAGCAGGCCTTCCAGCAGCTGGCGCAGGCGCAGGAAACTGCCGGCCAGGAAGGTCAGGTCGCCGATGGAGAAATCGCCGCGCACCGTGCGCCAGGCAATGTAGGCATAGGCCACGTAGTAGCCGAGCGTGCCCAGCGCCGCCAGCAGCGTGCCCCACACCGCACGCCGCCGCGCAAGCCGGCGGTTGGCGCCATACAACGATGCGGCAAGCCCCCGGTAGCGCTCGATCAGGAAGCGGTTGAGGCCAAAGATCTTGACCTCTTTGGCGGTCTCGACGCTGGCCCCGGTCTGGCGGATGTATTCCAGCTGGCGACGCTCCGGGGTCCACTGGAAGTTGAGCGAATAGCCCAGCGCGTTGAAGTGCGATTCGCCGACGAAGGCCGGGACCAGGGCCACCAGCAACAGCAGGATCAGCCAGGGTGCATAGGCCAGCAGGCCGATGCCGAACGTGACCACGGTGATCGCGTCCTGCACCTGGCCAAACAGCTGGCTGAGCAGGTTCATGCGCCCCATGGTCTGACGCCGGGCGCGGTCCAGCTTGTCCTGCAGGTCTGGGTCCTCGAAGTCCTCAAGGTCCAGCGTGGCAGCGTGCTCCATCAGCCGGATGCTGGTGGCATTGGTGAACAGTTCGGACAATAGCGTGTCGGCATAGCTGACCAGCCGCCCCAGCAGGTCCGAGACGATGGCCAGCGCGAACTCCGTGCCGAGCAGCAGCAGCAGGTGATCCAGCTCGCCGCCGCGCAGCAGGTCCGACAGCGCGCCGTGTGGCAGCCCGAGCCCGACCAAGCGGATGGCCTCGTCGATGATCAGCTTGCCTACGTAGAGGATCGCCACTGGCAGGAACGCACGCACCAGCCGCAGGCCCAGGCTGCCCAGGGTCAACCAGGGGCTGGTCTCCCACACCATCTTGAGGAAGGGCGGCACATTGCGCAGCGCGTGGAAGCGCTCGCGCAGGCTCGGTTGCGAACTGCGGGAGGGGGCGTGCGGCGGCATGGAGACATTGTGCCTGCCGCCCATGGCGCGAGCGATGAAGCCAGCCGTTGGCGGTCCCGAAGCAGTGTCAGGGCGGTCTGGAAGCAGTCCCACACCGAGCCGGCTCCGGGCGCCGATGGACGCTGCGGCAATGGACGGGGTGCGCTGCCTGCTTCGTCGAAGTCCACGTACAGGACTTCGTTCACTATTTCTGGCTTCCGAAGGGCAGGGCGGCGCGTTCGCATGCCTTGAAGAAACAGCGGTCGCGCCGGCCTCCGGCGAATCAAGGTTGCGCGCCGTCGGGTGGGCCCTGCGCAATGTGGTGGCGTGG